>NZ_JARESS010000119.1:0-7378 GCF_046027915.1 Paraburkholderia sp. RL17-347-BIC-D | reverse complement strand
GGCTTCTAGATCCATCTAGTCATAACAGAAGAAAAACCGAATGAAACATATCGTGACTGTTGCCGCGATTGCAGTGTCGGTTTTTGCGAACTTCGATTATGCCGTTGATCCCGCACTCACTTTTGACGCCGCATCAAATGGAGCCGAGGTGCAGGAGAGGTCTTCGCGCGATGATGTCGCTTCGTCGAATACCTGGTCAGAAGTTCGCCGGCAGCTTGACGAATCTGAAACGAAGGATGGGATAAAACGGCTCGATGGCAGCCTGTATGTTGGTCATTGATGGCACACGTTGCCTAGTAGCATGTGTTGCAAGTCGCCTTGTCCTCTAGTCGACACCGGAGGCAGTACTGTGGTGGTGTCAAGTTTGAGACGCATGCTCACCGCCCCAGTGATGTTGGCGTTAGGTGGAGCGGGCGTGCTACCACGTCGACTGATGCGAATGACCGCGTACGCAATGCCGAAAAGAGCGTTCTGAAGCTTGGGTTGGACCTATCGAGGTCGAGATCGACCAAGTCGGAAGTGGACGATATTGGCGTCGACCTGCTTGGGCAGCGGAGGCAGCGAGCAACTAGCGCTGTAGACATGGCCGGACACGCGCGAATGCGCGTGTCCGGCCTTGAGCAAGGTGTCAATGGGTGGTATAGGCATGTTGGGACTGTCGATTTCGATCTGGCTATGTGGCCATGAAGCGTAACCGGAAGCAACAACGCATAGAGTTTGTCGCTCAGGAGGTTGACAGAGAGGTTCCGTTGACATGCCAGACAGCCCGATCGCGAGACGGCTTCGAGATGAAATCGCGCGCATCGGTGGGTCCTTCGCTGCGCCGTGCGGACCAACCGGGCTATTTTTCAGTACCTCTGCGAGGAGAGCATCGCCGCTACACTGATCGATCTACTCGCAGGAAGCAGTCGCAGTCAGGTGCAGCAGGTCCGGCGCGCGTAGAAGCTCCTTGCGACTCAAAGCACATCGTTACAACGCCGGTCTGCCGAGAACGTTTTACTTGTAATCAGGATTCCGATGGACACTTTGGAAAGTATGCGGCTGTTCGTGCGAGTTACAGAGACTGGCAGTTTTACGAAAGCCGGGATTCTTGCATCCGTCTCGACAGCACACGTTTCACGTGCTATCACGGATCTGGAATCGCACTTGCACACGCGACTGTTGCAAAGGACAACGCGGCGGGTGTCGCTTACCGATGCTGGCGAACGCTATTTGCAACGCTGCGAGGAGATTCTGGCTCACGTGGAAGTCGCAGAGACCGAGGCGGCAGGCGCAGGCACCCAGCCCTCCGGCAAGTTAAAGGTCCACGTGACCACCGGCTTCGGTCAACGTCATCTGGCGCGGCTCATCGCACGCTATAGCAAACGGTTCCCGGACGTACTGATCGAACTGGTACTCGCGCAGCGCGTGCCCAATATCATCGACGAAGGCATTGACGTGTCCGTGGTAACGACACGAGATCTGATGGATTCGGCCTTAATTTCCCAACGCATCGGAAGTGTACAAACGATTCTGTGCGCCGCCCCACAATACCTGTTGAAGCGCGGCACGCCAGTTAGACTCGCGGATCTGAACGAACACACGTGCCTGCAATTGATGTTGCCGTATGTGCCCCCCGGACAATGGCTATTCGAAGATGTAAGCGAGCCGGTTTTCCGTCATACGCGGCCTGCGCCGCTTATCGTGAACGACGCCGAAGCGCTGGTCGAGACGATACGTGAGGGTCTGGGAATCGGACCTTTACCGATCTCTTTCGCGCTGTCAGGCTTGCGCGACGGGAGCCTCGTTCGCGTCTTGCCCGACCATCGCTTGCAGAAGTGCAACATCTATGCGATGTATGCGTCGAGACGCTACCTCGACGCCAAGATCAAAACGTTCGTCGAGTTCGCACGAGACCAGGTGCCGCTTGCGCTGGCTGACGAGAATCGGGAGCTCTTGGCGTTGGCGGACAGCCTGCTGAATGAAACGTACTCTAGTTGATAGCGTACGGACATTGTTCGGCCATATATCATTGCCGTGCCAAGATGGTCATAGTTCTATGACTACAGCAATCCGTCGATGCAGCGCCACGCACGAAGGCAATTGTCCGGTGGAGTTGACGACCGGGAGGAGTGCCACCTGAACTGACGCTCGTTTCTGGAGATCGGACCGTCGCAACGGAAGCGGTCGGGATGGCGAGGGGTCGATGTTCAAGATATCAAACTATATTGAATGACTTATGTAAATGCCACCGCTCCTGCAGTGTGGTTCGGCTAGAGCGTGTTAGGCACTTTGAAGTACTGGCACTGCGTGAACGAGCATGAGCATTGCGAAGACCACGAAATGAAGTCCTGCAAGGGTTTCGGGCAGCCGTTCAAAATCACGTGCGAGACGGCGGAAACGGTTGAGCCAGCCAAAGCTGCGCGCGACCACCCACCGCCGAGGCAGCAGCACGAAGCCCTTTTTCGCTTCCTCCAGTTTGATTACCTGCAGTTCAATACCTTCATCGAGCGCGGCCTGCGCTGGCTCTTTGCCCGTGTATCCTTGATCGGCAAATGCCACTTTGACCGTGTGTCCCGTTACCTGCTGGATCTGACGCGCAAGCTCCGCTACCTGGGCGCGCTCCTGTTCGTTGGCCGGCGTCACATGTATCGCCAGCAACTGTCCCAAAGTGTCTACCGCAATGTGCACCTTGCTGCCACGCTTGCGCTTATAACCGTCATAGCCCGCACGCGGGCCGCTCTCGCAAGTCGACTGTATCGTGCGACCATCCAGCATGACGGCGCTGGGCTGTCCCTGCCGTCCCTGTGCCACGCGTATCATCGAGCGCAGATCACAGACCATGTTCTCAAAACAGCCTGCCTGTAACCAGCGTTGAGTCTGCTGATAAACCAGTTCCCAAGGCGGGAAATCATTGGGCAGCATCCTCCACGGCGCGCCGGCCCGAGCCATCCAGCGCAATGCATCAAACATGTCACGCAGTTCGTATTTGCGCTG
Organism: Paraburkholderia sp. RL17-347-BIC-D; assembly: GCF_046027915.1. NCBI lineage: Bacteria > Pseudomonadati > Pseudomonadota > Betaproteobacteria > Burkholderiales > Burkholderiaceae > Paraburkholderia > Paraburkholderia sp. RL17-347-BIC-D. The sequence goes on along the minus strand of NZ_JARESS010000119.1, from coordinate 4,402 downwards.
CGGCGCGGTGACGTCCATCAGCGTCAGATAGGGCGCTGCGAAGCTCCATTCTTCGTCGGACACATCGGTCGGATACCCTTTGCGATCTGCTCTTTTCATCCCGCCAGGATACCAGGTCTCCTGCAAAGTGCCTAACACGCTCTAGACCATGTTAAGGAGAGTCGGTGCATTCTTTGGAGTCAAGCCGGTTTTTCACTCGACAACGTGGCGCACGCCGACCTCCCGGATATTCTCAGACTCCGCTGTCCGTCTCCTTGCCCGTTCCATATGGATGGGGCATGCCCATGCAGCCGAATCCGCCGGGCGAAGCGTCGAGGTCTCATTAGCTCTGAAGCAAAGGTCCGTTACCTTCCAGTGCATTAAGTGCGAGTTACGGACGCCGGCTTCTATGAATTCATAGAGGTAGTGTTGATTACATCATATAAACAGTTGGTTATACATAGTATAATATAAAGAGGAAACACGATGACAGTCTCAGAGCGGTCTATCCATGCCATCATGTCATTGTAGATATGACATGATGGCGGTCCTAATGTGCCGAGGGAACAAGCAAAATGAAGGCGCTTCATGTCTAGTGACATCAGTTAGAAGTTCGCACATTAAGTGTTCGCCGTTATAGCAGTCGGAAGAGTATGTGGCATTCCGCTAAGACGCGTATGAAGGTAGCATGTCCCTTTCGATGCGAATCGTAGCACTCAACTTAACGAGGGCTGGCGGCTTCATTGATGTGTTACGTTGAAGCGGAGGTCAATGGACATGATGGACAGGTCGTTGCGTTTGCTGGTTGAGAGGTGGCTTGGCACAGCGCCCGCGACGCCAGCGCGCATGACCCGATTCGACCGCATGCGCTCAAATCAGAGGCGCTACGTGTGCGTTGAAGCGCTGCGTCCAGCGGTCACGCTGACAGTTTATTTCTCATTCTCCACGATGACGGTATATGGCGCGTGGTTCCTCCTTACCTCGGGCGTTCGGCGATGAGTACCTCTTCAAGTCAAGCAGGGATTGTTGCGTGTTGAAACCCTGCTAATGCGCGTCCTGAGGGAGGTAACTATACGGAACACAAGCAACATCCTGTTGAAACGTACCCGGTCGTCGAGAACGAAGCAACGTGGTTCGTTCTCAAGAGTGTGATCTGGGCGTATGTTTGTGAGTAGCTTCTGGATTGGCCTGTTCGCGTGGTGATCAAAAGTCCGTTCTTTAGACGTTCGGGGCGTAACATCAGCATTTTCTCCGTTGAAATCGTATCCGACTACAGCGTTGGGCGCACGACTAAGGATCAATCGTAAGCGTGACGCATCTTATCGAAACTATTCGTGCGATTTTCGGAAGGGAAGGCAATTGCTTCCTTATCCGCTGACATCATTTATCAAGGCATTCTCTTTATGCTAATCGGAATTCCGAGGGAGACGCGCGCGCACGAAACCCGCGTCGCCGCGACGCCCGAAACGGTCAAGAAGTATGTGACCCAGGGCCACCGGGTCACGATCCAGAGCGGTGCCGGCACCGGCGGGAGCTTTCCTGACGATGCTTTTACAGCCGCCGGCGCGGAAATCGTCGATGCGGCGACCGCTTTTGGCGCTGAACTCGTCCTGAAGGTCCAGTCGCCCACCGATGCCGAGTTGCCGCTGCTTAAACGCGGCGCGACGCTGGTCGGCATGCTCGATCCGTTTAATTCAGAAAACTCATCAAAGCTGGCGGCTGCGGGCGTCACTGCGTTCGCCTTGGAAGCCGCGCCGCGTACCACGCGCGCGCAGAGCCTTGATGTGCAGTCGTCGCAGGCGAATATTGCCGGGTACAAGGCCGTGTTGCTGGCCGCCACGCTCTATCCGCGTTTCATGCCGATGCTGATGACCGCAGCGGGCACCGTGAAGGCGGCGCGCGTGCTGATTCTCGGTGCGGGTGTCGCCGGTTTGCAGGCGATCGCAACCGCCAAGCGTCTTGGCGCCGTGATCGAAGCTTCGGACGTGCGCCCGGCGGTGAAAGAGCAGATCGAATCGCTCGGCGCGAAGTTTCTCGACGTGCCCTACGAAACCGACGAGGAGCGCGACGCCGCGCAGGGCGTCGGCGGCTACGCGCGGCCGATGCCGCCTTCGTGGCTTACGCGTCAGTCCGCATTGGTCCATGAACGGGCCAAACAGGCCGACATCGTGATCTCGACCGCCCTGATCCCGGGCCGGCCTGCACCGACGCTGATCTCGGTGGAAACGGTGCAGGCGATGAAACCCGGCTCCGTGCTGGTCGACCTTGCGGCAGGACGCGGCGCCGAATACGAAGGCCGGCGCGGCGGCAACTGCCCGCTGACCGAAGCGGATCAGGTCGTCCTGAAACATGGCGTACAGATCGTCGGCTATACGAATCTGGCCTCGATGGTGCCCGCCGACGCGTCGTCCCTATACGCACGCAACCTGCTCGACTTCCTTAAGCTGATCATCACCAAGGAAGGCGCCCTGAACATCGATCTCGCAGACGACATCGTCGCGGCCACGCTGCTGGCCCGCGACGGCGAAGTCACGCGCAAGGCTTAAGGAGAACGGCGATGGAAGTCATCAACCACACCGTCATCAACCTGATTATCTTCGTGCTGGCGATTTACGTCGGCTACCACGTCGTCTGGAACGTCACGCCCGCGCTGCACACGCCGCTGATGGCCGTGACCAATGCGATTTCGGCGATCGTGATCGTCGGCGCGATGCTTGCAGCAGGCCTCACCGTGGGCGACACCGGCAAGTTTTTTGGCACGCTCGCCGTCGCGCTTGCGGCGGTGAACGTGTTCGGCGGATTCCTGGTGACAAGGCGAATGCTGGAGATGTTCAGGAAGAAAGAGCCGAAGAAGCTCCCCGCAGCCGCCAGGGAGAACGCGTAATGAGTCTGAACGTCGTCACGCTGCTTTATCTGGTTGCGTCGGTCTGTTTCATTCAGGCGCTCAAGGGGCTGTCGAATCCGAAGACGGCGCGCATCGGCAATACCTTTGGCATGGTCGGGATGGCGATTGCCATTCTCACCACCATCGCGCTGATCGTTAAACAGGCGAATGCACTTGGCTCGAATCTCGGGTTGGGGCTCGGCCTGCTGCTGGTCGCGCTGGTGATCGGCGGTGCGATCGGCGCGTTCGTCGCCGCGCGCGTCGAGATGACCAAGATGCCGGAACTGGTCGCGGCGATGCACTCGCTGATCGGTCTCGCTGCCGTGTGTATTGCGTATGCGGTGGTGTCGGAACCGTCGGCCTTCGGTCTGGTTGATCCGGATAATCCGATTCCGGGCTTCCTGCCGTATGGCAATCGCGTCGAGCTGTTCATCGGCACGTTCGTCGGCGCCATTACGTTTTCCGGGTCGGTGATCGCGTTCGGCAAGCTGTCGGGTAAGTACAAGTTCCGGCTCTTCCAGGGCGCACCGGTCGTCTATGCAGGGCAGCATCTGATCAACCTGCTGCTCGCGATCGCGATGCTTGGCTTCGGCGTGATCTTCTTCCTCACGCAATCCTGGCTACCGTTCATCATCATGACGATCATCGCCTTCGTGCTGGGCGTGCTGATCATCATTCCGATCGGTGGCGCGGATATGCCGGTGGTCGTGTCGATGCTCAACTCGTACTCGGGCTGGGCGGCGGCGGGTATCGGCTTCTCGCTGAACAATCCGATGCTGATCATCGCGGGCTCGCTGGTGGGTTCGTCCGGTGCGATTCTGTCGTACATCATGTGCCGGGCGATGAACCGCTCGTTCTTCAACGTGATTCTCGGCGGCTTCGGCAACGAGGCGGGGGCGGCTGCGGCAGGTGGGTCGGCTGAGCAGCGTCCGGTGAAATCGGGTTCTGCCGATGATGCTTCGTTCATGCTCGGCAATGCTGAAACCGTGGTGATCGTGCCGGGTTACGGCCTGGCGGTCGCGCGGGCGCAGCATGCGTTGAAGGAACTGACCGACAAGCTGGTCGAGAAAGGCATCGAGGTGAAGTACGCGATTCACCCGGTGGCCGGACGGATGCCGGGGCACATGAACGTGCTGCTCGCGGAAGCCGAAGTGCCGTACGACATGGTCTATGAAATGGACGACATCAACGGCGAGTTCGGTCAGGTCGACGTGGTGCTGGTGCTCGGCGCGAACGACGTGGTGAACCCGGCGGCGAAGAACGATCCGAAGTCACCGATCGCGGGCATGCCGATCATCGAAGCGTACAAGGCGCGCACGGTCATCGTGAACAAGCGTTCGATGGCAGCGGGTTACGCCGGCCTCGACAACGACCTGTTCTACATGGACAAGACGATGATGGTGTTCGGCGATGCGAAGAAGGTGATCGAGGATATGGTGAAGGCGGTGGAGTAGGCCCCAAACTGGATAGAAGTCAGAACGCATCTGGCACACACGGGGCGGCGAGCACATCACCATCGTCACGGTAAAACTTCGTCGG
>NZ_JARESS010000118.1:0-7705 GCF_046027915.1 Paraburkholderia sp. RL17-347-BIC-D | reverse complement strand
CGCCGTGTTGCCGGCCGTCACACCGGACAGGGCGACGGATTTCTTCGGTTTGAAGCCGCTTTGGGGTTCGTTGCCGCCTTGTGCACCGGCGGTTTGCGTCGTCTCGCTCATCTCCCGCAATCTCCTTTGTGCCTGCTCGATGCTTCTGATTGACCCATGCGTTCGACGCTCGCCGTCTGCAGCGCCACATGATGCCGTGCTTCGATTGCCTGGCGGCGTGCGCATTTGCCGCTCACCGCAGCCGCGCTGATTGCCGCAGCGACTTTCATGCTCATGATCCTGCTTGCACGTCAGTGCCCACTTTCGTGAAAAGCGGCGCGGCGTCTTGCGGGACGGCGCGACCGGTGGCTTGCGCGCGGCGCAGTACCGACCAGTAGTAGCGATAGCTGGCGCGGTCGTGCAGCGTGTCGTGATAGCGGGTCGGGCCCCATTGTGCGGACTGCGCGGCCAGCAGGATGTCGGTGGCCGTGGCGATCTCTTCGTCGCGCGGCGCGAATGCGGCGACGATCGCCTCGATCTGCGCCGGATGGATGCTCCACATGCGTGTGTAGCCGAATTCGTTACGGGCGCGCGCGGCGTCGTTGGCGACCACGCTCATGTCGCGCACTTCCGTGCTGACGTTGTGCGACGGCACTTTGCCGTATGCATGGCAGGCCGCCGAGATTTCCAGCTTCGCGCGCCGCACCAGCGGATGATCGAACTGGCCGGGCGAGCGCATGGCGGTTTCGGGAATCGCGCCGTCGTGCGCGGAGACGAAGTCCATCAAGCCGAAGCTCAGCGCTTCCACGCCGGGCAGCGCGGCCAGATCGAACACACGCGTCAGCGCGCCGTGCGTTTCGACCAGCAACTGCACCGGCACCGGTTGCGCAATGCCGAGTTCGCGCCGCGTCGCCTCGATGAACGCGACCATTTCGGCGGCATCGGGGACGTTGCGGATTTTCGGCAGGGTGATGTAAGCAGGCGCTCGCTTCGCGGCACGCAGAATGAGACGGACGTCGTCGCGCCAGTGTGCGTGATCGAAGTCGTGAATCCGCACGCCGACGCGGCCGAAGCGGTCGTGCTCGCTGCCAAGCAACGAGGCGACCAGTTCGGCGTGCTGCGCTTCGCGGCCGACCTGCGCGCCGTCTTCGCAATCGAGCGTGATGTCGAACACGGGGCCCAATTGCTGCTGCAATGCCAACGATTTCAGCATCAGCTTTTCGCTGCCGGCGTAGTGATCGCAGGCAGGCAGCACAGCGGGCGGCACTTCGCCGTCAAACAGCACTTCGGCGGGTGTGAGGGCGCGCATCTTCGGCGTCAGGGGCGTGGGTTGTGTTTGGAGAAATCTGATTCGGGCGCGCTCTGCCGGACCGTCACGGCAACTGAGCAAAACGCGCTCGAATCAGATGCGAATAGCAGCATTCGCACGTAAAAAACGGAACCCGCTGCGGTGGCGCCTTTGAGCGCCCCCGGACATTTCGCATCGTGCCAGGCTGCCTGAAAGGCGGCCTGGCGTTGTCTCACGAGTTCCGGTTCGTTTGCATCAGCCGCTTAGCCGAGCAGGTGTTGAACGCCTTCGCGCTCTTCCAGCAACTCGTTCAGCGTGCCGTCCATCTTTTCGCGCGAGAACGCGTCGATTTCCAGACCTTCGACGCGCTTGTACTCGCCGTTTTCGCACGTGACCGGCACACCGTAGATGATGTCTTCCGGAATGCCGTACGAACCGTCCGACGGGATACCCATGGTGACCCACTTGCCGTTCGTGCCGAGCACCCAGTCACGCACGTGGTCGATTGCAGCGTTGGCCGCCGACGCTGCCGACGACAGGCCACGCGCTTCGATGATCGCCGCGCCGCGCTTGCCGACGGTCGGGATGAACGTGTTGCGGTTCCATTCTTCGTCGTTGATCAGCTTGGTCAGGTCTTGACCTTCTGCCGTTGCGACGCGGAAGTCCGGGTACATGGTCGGCGAGTGGTTGCCCCACACAGCCAGCTTTTCGATCGACGCGACCGGCTTGCCCGACTTGGCGGCCAGTTGCGACAGCGCGCGGTTGTGGTCCAGGCGCAGCATGGCGGTGAAGTTCTTCTTCGGCAGATCCGGCGCCGACTTCATGGCGATGTAAGCGTTCGTGTTGGCCGGGTTGCCGACCACCAGCACCTTCACGTCGCGGCTCGCGACCTTGTTCAGCGCTTTGCCCTGAACCGTGAAGATTTCGGCGTTGGCCGACAGCAGGTCCTTACGCTCCATGCCTTTCGAACGCGGACGCGCGCCGACCAGCAGGGCCACGTCTGCATCTTTGAATGCAACTTCCGGATCGTCGGTGATCACGACGCCCGACAGCAGCGGGAATGCGCAATCATCCAGTTCCATCACGACGCCTTTGACGGCGCCTTGCGCTTGCGGCAGGTCGAGCAATTGCAGGACCACCGGCTGATCCTTGCCGAGCAGGTCGCCATTGGCGATGCGGAACAGCAGGGAGTAAGCGATTTGACCTGCGGCGCCGGTGACGGCAACGCGCTTTGCGGGCTTAGCCATTGAGAAATCTCCAGGACGATGCGTTAGACGCTAGGGAAAACGCCATTCTATATGCGCGTTCAGCGAAGCGTTGTGAAACACGGCGGAATTCACTGTCGCGGACTGCCTCGCCAATTGCCGAGGCCGAGCGGCGCGTTGCGGCAAGACCGCCATGCCGGAAATCTGCACTACAGCACGGGAGCGGAATATGAAGCGCCGGGTAGCCGCTGCACGGTGCGGGCTCCTGCAAACAGCGCGTTTCGGCAAGCGTCTGACCAACGAATGGCGGCGAAATCGAAACCTGAACTGCGTGGGAACAGCATGGTGCAGAGTGGCTGCCGGTGCGTCGCGGCGCTGCATCAAAACAGCCGCCGAAAAACCCGCAAACCCTTGCTCGACAAGGAGTGTAGGAGTCGTCAGGCACAAAGTCAACATTATCTTATGTCTTATATAAGACATATCTATTGCGGGGAAAACCCTAGACGCGGCCTAGCCCTTTATGATGAAATGCGCGGATGAATTCGAACCCGGCGAACACCACGAATCCGAGCGGCCAAGGGGTCGCGGGCGAGGGTGTACCCACTGCGCCTCCGGCCACGTCGCCCACTTTCAGCCCCTTGTACCAGCAGATCAAGGGGTTGATCACGCAGAGCCTCGAAAGCGGCGAGTGGAAGCCAGGCGAGATCATTCCTAGTGAAGTCGAATTGGCGGCCAGATACAAGGTCAGTCAGGGGACGGTGCGCAAAGCGATCGACGAACTTGCCGCCGACAACCTGCTGGTGCGCCGCCAGGGCAAGGGCACGTTTGTTGCAACGCACAACGAAGACCGCGCCCAGTTTCGGTTCCTCAGATTGCTGGCCGATGACGGCGCGGAACACCCGCACGTCAGCCGCCTGCTTGAATGCCGGCGCTTGCGCGCTTCGGCGGACATCGCCCGGCAACTCGATCTGAAACCAGCCGATCCGGTCGTATTGATCAAGCGCTTGCTGCAGTTCGACGGCGAAGTCACCGTACTCGATGAAATCTGGTTGCCCGGCGCCGTGTTCCGTGGCCTGACGCTCGAGCGGCTGTCGGAGTATAAAGGTCCCCTCTACGCGATGTTTGAGACGGAATTCGGCACCCGCATGATCCGCGCAACGGAGAAGATTCGCGCGGTGGCGGCTGAGCCTTCCGTCGCCGATCTGCTGCATGTGCCGGCGGGTTTTCCGCTGCTATCGGTCGAGCGCGTGTCCTATACCTATGGAGACCGGCCGGTCGAAGTGCGCCGTGGTTGGTATGTCACAACCGGGTACTACTATCAGAACGATCTAAGCTGAATCGGGCTGAATGAGGGCGCTGCGTCCCACACGCGCGCCTGTTTGAAGGCGCCTTTATCGCGCGCGCTGTAACGGACCTGTCGTGGTTTTCGCTGCAGCGCGATATAAAAAGGCGCTAAAATTGCGGATTAGTGTGACTACATAGTAGGGGTCTAGCATGGCTGAAGCCGTAAAAAAACCGAGGCCGGAATTCCGGAACATCGGTATCGGGCAGATATTGACGGCATACCGTCTCCCGCTAGCGGGGCGAGTATCGATCTTGCACCGCTTGAGCGGTGGTCTGCTTTTTGTTTTTCTTCCGTTCCTGCTGTACCTCTTCGATCAGAGTCTGACATCGGAACTTAGTTTCGAAGTCTTCAAAGGTTTCCTCTCCAACATCATCGTCAAGCTCATCACGCTCGTTCTGGCGTGGGCCTTCCTGTTTCACTTCTGCGCCGGCATCCGTCACCTCGTGATGGACACGAACCACAACGCGGTCACGAAGGAAAAAGGCAAATCGACTTCCATCGTCGTTCTCGTCGTGTCGTCGCTGCTCACCATCGCATTCGCGGCAAAACTGTTCGGAGCATTCTAAAAAATGTCAGCTAATAACCGAATCGGTTCGAAGCGTCTCGTTGTCGGCGCTCACTACGGTCTGCGCGACTGGCTGGCGCAGCGCATTACCGCCGCCGTCATGGCGATCTACACGGTGATCCTGCTCGCGTGGTTCTTCGGCGCGCGCGATTTCTCGTACGACGGCTGGGCGTCGATCTTCGCCACGCAGTGGATGAAGCTCGCCACGTTCGTCACGCTGCTCTCGCTGTTCTATCACGCGTGGGTGGGTATCCGCGACATCTGGATGGACTATGTGAAGCCCGTTGGCATCCGCCTGTTGCTTCAAGCGCTGACGATCGTCTGGCTGCTCGCGTGTGCGGGCTACGCTGCGCAGATTCTCTGGAGAGTGTAAAAGAATGGCTGCAATCAAGAATTCTCTGCCGCGTCGCAAGTTTGACGTGGTTATCGTCGGCGCAGGCGGTTCGGGGATGCGCGCTTCGCTGCAACTCGCGCGCGCCGGTCTGTCGGTCTGCGTGCTGTCCAAGGTGTTCCCGACGCGTTCGCACACGGTCGCTGCTCAAGGCGGCATCGGCGCATCGCTCGGCAACATGAGCGAAGACAACTGGCACTACCACTTCTACGACACGATCAAGGGTTCCGACTGGCTCGGCGACCAGGACGCGATCGAGTTCATGTGCCGCGAAGCACCGAACGCCGTCTACGAACTCGAACACATGGGCATGCCGTTCGACCGCAACGCTGACGGCACGATTTACCAACGCCCGTTCGGTGGCCACACGGCGAACTATGGCGAAAAGCCGGTGCAACGCGCTTGCGCGGCCGCTGACCGTACCGGTCACGCGCTGCTGCACACGCTGTATCAGCAAAACGTCGCTGCGAAAACGCAATTCTTCGTCGAATGGATGGCGCTGGATCTGATCCGCGACGCCGACGGCGACGTGCTCGGCGTGACCGCGCTGGAAATGGAAACGGGCGACGTCTACATCCTCGAAGGCAAGACCACACTGTTCGCCACGGGCGGGGCGGGCCGGATCTTCGCGGCATCGACCAACGCGTTCATCAACACCGGCGACGGCTTGGGCATGGCGGCGCGTTCGGGTATTGCGCTGCAAGACATGGAATTCTGGCAATTCCACCCGACCGGCGTGGCCGGCGCGGGCGTGCTGATTACCGAAGGCGTGCGCGGTGAAGGCGGCATTCTGCGTAACTCGAACGGCGAGCGTTTCATGGAACGCTACGCGCCTACCCTGAAGGATCTGGCGCCGCGTGACTTCGTGTCGCGGTCGATGGACCAGGAAATCAAGGAAGGCCGTGGTGTGGGTCCGAACAAGGACCACGTGCTGCTCGACCTGTCGCACATCGGCGCCGAGACGATCATGAAGCGTCTGCCGTCGATCCGCGAAATCGCGCTGAAGTTCGCGAACGTCGATTGCATCAAGGAGCCGATCCCCGTTGTGCCGACCATCCACTATCAGATGGGCGGTATACCGACGAACATCCACGGTCAGGTGGTGGGCACGTCGAAGGGTCACGAAGAGCCGGTCAACGGCTTCTACGCAGTGGGCGAATGCTCGTGCGTGTCGGTGCACGGTGCGAACCGTCTCGGCACGAACTCGCTGCTCGACCTAGTGGTGTTCGGCCGCGCGGCCGGCAACCACATCGTCAAGCACGTGAAGGAAATCAAGGAGCACAAGCCGCTTCCGGCAGACGCCGCCGATTTCTCGCTGGCACGTCTGGCCAAGCTGGAGAAGTCCTCGTCGGGCGAATACTCGCAAGACGTTGCGGCTGAGATCCGTTCCACGATGCAGGCCCACGCTGGCGTGTTCCGCACGTCGGAGTTGCTGGCCAAGGGTGTCGAGCGTATTCGGGAAGTGGCTAACCGCGTCGACAACATCTACCTGAAGGACAAGTCGAAGGTGTTCAACACGGCCCGCATCGAAGCGCTGGAAGTGGAGAACCTGATTGAAGTGGCCCGCGCCACGATGGTTTCCGCCGAAGCGCGTAAGGAAAGCCGTGGCGCGCACGCGCAGAACGACTTCGAACATCGCGACGACGAAAACTGGCTGCGCCATACGCTGTGGTTCAGCGAAGGCGATCGCCTCGACTACAAGCCGGTTCACATGCAACCGCTGACGGTCGAATCGGTTCCGCCGAAAGCGCGGACCTTCTAAGGCACAAGTCAAAGGAATTCAGAAATGGCAAAGCGTACATTTGAAATTTACCGCTACGACCCGGACAAGGACGCAGCGCCGCGCATGCAAACGTACGAGATCGAGATCGACTCGCACGAACGCATGCTGCTCGACGCGCTCATCAAGCTGAAGGCTGTCGACGAAACACTGTCGTTCCGCCGCTCGTGCCGTGAAGGCGTGTGCGGTTCGGACGCAATGAACATCAACGGCAAGAACGGTCTGGCGTGCCTCACGAACCTGAACGACCTGCCGCAAAAGATCGTGCTGCGTCCGCTGCCGGGCCTGCCCGTCGTGCGCGACCTGATCTGCGATTTCACGCAGTTCTTCAACCAGTATCACTCGATCAAGCCGTACCTGATCAACGATACGCCGCCGCCGGAAAAGGAACGTCTGCAGTCGCCGGAAGAACGCGACGAGCTCGACGGCCTGTACGAATGTATTCTGTGCGCCAGCTGCTCGACTTCGTGCCCGAGCTTCTGGTGGAATCCGGACAAGTTCGTCGGCCCGGCAGGCCTGTTGCAAGCCTATCGCTTCATCGCGGATAGCCGCGACGAAGCGACGGGCGAACGCCTCGACAACCTGGAAGATCCGTACCGTCTGTTCCGTTGCCATACAATCATGAATTGCGTCGACGTTTGCCCGAAGGGCCTGAACCCGACCAAGGCAATTGGCAAGATCAAGGAATTGATGGTTCGCCGCGCGGTCTGAGATGGAATCAACATCGCATCAGTCCGACCCTCTCCGCCGCGCGCGCCTTCGCTGGCGCGCGCGGCGGGGCCTGCTGGAAAACGATCTGATCTTTGAACGTTTTTTCGGCCGATATGAGCATGACCTCAGCGATGCTGACGTGGGCGCACTTACACGGCTGCTCGAGCTGAGCGATAACGACCTGATGGACTTGCTGCTCGTGCGCAAGGAACCGGAAGGCGACCTTGCCGACCCGGATGTGATCCGGGTGCTGGAGCTGCTGCGTAATGCCTGACCGGCATGACCGGCTTGAGCGCTGCTTGTCCGCGCTTGTCCGTTGTCCCAGGCGTGCAATTATCGAAACCCTGTTTCCATACTTCGATTGAGGATGTGCTATGACCCCGTCAGATGTTAAAGCCACGCTATCGTTCAGCGACAATTCGCCGAGCGTTGAAATGCCGA
>NZ_JARESS010000117.1:0-7772 GCF_046027915.1 Paraburkholderia sp. RL17-347-BIC-D | reverse complement strand
CGGCCTGCGCGGACGGCGACTGCTAGAGCAGCAGATCGAACTGGAGATGGACGTTATCAAGTAACGGACCGTCGGATGAAGTTTTCCGGAGAAGGCCAGAAGAAAATTGCTTTCCTCTGAATTGGCATTGACTGGACCAGCAGATCAAGGACCGGATGAATCCCGGCGAAGCGAACCATTGGGGAGGCCCATTGCAGGAGGTCCGATCGCAGCAGAACTCTGCAATCACACCCCTCGGAACGACTTGATGCCGAACAACTCTTTGAGGCCGAAGTGGGAATCAAGGCGCGGCGGTACATGCGAGGCGCGGACTTTGGCGTGGCCGAGCGACAACTGGGGATCGCCGTGGGTTATTCGGGGGTAGAGTCATCTCCGTGCATCAAATCCATTCGGCAAGCCTAGTGATATTGTCGTAAAGAATGACATCGGCATTTCATGTCGGCGCGTTGTTTCTCTATCGGATTTCTTGGAGACGAATGCCGTGAAAAAGCAACCGTTGGACAATGCAGTGATGCTCCCATGACCTTCTTGCAGGTGTACTGTCTCGAACCCCATTCCGGACGAGTACCGGTGGACATCGTCCACGCATCACGTGATTGCTAACTTCTATCCCAGCAACTTCAACGAGTGGCATACCACCGATCCAAACAAGAGCAAAGCGCCCGACAACGCCATTCGATCATCGCTGCGTACTGAATTGGGCTGACCTTGTGGTGAGGTCATGATCTGCATAGAAATCAACGGTGCCGTAAGGACGCGGCGCTGGTTGGAACTGAGTCATCCCGACCAGTCCTCTGTGCGTTTGAATTCGTTCATTAAGTTTGTTTCTTCATTGTGAGGTGGCGGTTTATGATTGTGGAATGGATCGAGGTCAGAGTTAGCAGGAAGATGAAGGTGGCTGACCAGATTTTTGCATTCGAGTTGGTTCCCGTGAGCACAATGGTTCTGCCGCGATTCAGCGCAGGCGCTCATATCGACGTCCGTTTAGACGGCGGCATTATTCGTCAGTACTCTCTGAGTAACCACCCATCTGAAAGGCACCGCTACGTTATCGGGGTATTACGAGATCCGGCATCCCGCGGTGGGTCGGCGGCGATGCACGACATCGTCGAAGAGGGGAGTATTCTTTCTATCTCCGAGCCAAAGAACCATTTTCCTCTCACACCGGATTCACGACACAGCATCCTGCTAGCGGGAGGAATTGGTGTCACCCCAGTTCTGAGTATGGCTCGCTTCCTTTCCACTATTCAACAGCCGTTCGAGATGCACTATGCCGCTCGGACCGAGTCAAAAATGGGCTTTCGGGAAGAGATCATGGCCTCGGAGTTTGCCGATCGTGTCCATATGTATTACAGCGACCACGGTCCGAGCGAGGTGATTGACTTTCGTGAGGTACTCGGACAGCCTGCCGCTGAAATGCACTTGTACGTTTGTGGGCCAAAAGGATTCATTGACGCAGCCCTCGACGCAGCGTGGAATGAAGGGTGGAAAAAACATCAGATTCATTGCGAGATGTTCGTCGGAACATTGACCACATCAGACAACGACATAGATTTCCAAGTTCTCCTCCCGAAATCCGGCCGGCTGATATATGTTCAGAAGAACGAGCCGATTACAAAGGCTCTCGCTGCGGCGGGGATTTCAATTCCCGTTTCTTGTGAGCAAGGAGTGTGTGGAACTTGTGCGACTCGAGTACTCGATGGGATACCCGACCACAGAGACTTCTTCCTGACCGATGCAGAGAAAGCGGCAAACGATGCCATTATGCCTTGCTGCTCGCGCTCAAAGTCAAAAGTACTAGCTCTGGACATCGAGTGATGTGAGTAATCGGTGGACGTTCCCTTGTCAATCAGGAGATCTCGACTACCTTAGGGTATTGATGAAGCGGTGCCGAAACTCCCGCGGTGAGCGGTATGTCAACAATCCCTGTCGATCGTTCCCGGTGATCTGCTCGAAGACATTTTCATTAAAAGACACCCCGTCACGTTCGCTAAATCCCCATGTCCTTGGCTTGCGCCCCGATTTGCTAGGCACGTCTGAAACCGTCGCTTCGCTAGTTTCGCGTCAGATCAGTAAGATTGTCATCCCGACGACTGATGGACAAATCTAGTGTATGGCCGAGCGGGCTCGATTCCTACTCCCGTTCGACCGGCGCGCTCAGGTCATCGATCGACTTAGGACAGTCCACTGAATGACGAAACAGGTACGCTTGAGTGAACGTGCAGTCAGGTCACAACGGAGCGCTCTCTGTGCGGGCGGCAGCCCACGCGAGGCCGGCCACTCAGACGCGAATGTCACCGGTAACTCCGCGCGTACGCCTGGAACGATTACCACGGGGTGCAGCTGCGTGATCTTCGTGAGGCCGCGAAGCCGTGCACCTTTTTTTTGCCATTTCCGCTATACGGTTCATCGTGCAGCGCTGAGCTCCGCTCGATATCGTCACGATCCGACACGATGGTCGGGCACACCTCCAGCTTGTTCTAAAGGTCACGGCCAAGCTCGGGCGCCGGTGCCGACCGATCCGGCATTCCATTGCGCATTACAGCGGTTGCGGAAGGGGTTCTTTGGTAAGGATCTGATCTGTACCGTTCCCCCTGCGTAGAAGATGCAATCATCGGCTGCGACTGACACGAGTGACCGACTGTGTCCACAAACAGCGAGAATGGAAACTGTGTTTCAGACAGTCGAGTTACCCACCAGGCGTCAGAACCGACGGCATTAATTGAAATGGAAACGATCGGTCGTTGAGCAGACGTTTGAACCTGGTGCCTCGGTTACCCGAGTCGCCCGCGACAACAAGATCAACGCCAATCAGCTGTGAGGTTGGCGCAAACGGTACACCCAGATCCGCTAACGGAGGCGATGATGCCTGTCGTTGTCGATGTACCGTCCCGATTTTTAGCGTCGTCGCTTCGATAGATCGTTGAGTGATTCAGTCACTTCATTTCAATAAGTTCGGCAACGCGTTGAAGGCCCCCCGTGCGGCGCCATGTTATGTACTTCGTGTAGCACGTTTGCTGTGGGGGGAACGTAGCGGGCAGCCTATGCCACTTCTCGCCGGTCCGCTGAATCCAAAGAATTGCATTCAATACTTCTCGGTCATCCCGGCGGGGACGCCCTCGCCTCGAAGCCAACGCCGGAAACAGGTGTTTCACCCGCTCCCAATCGTCATCGGACAAAGGAAGAAAGTTCATAGTTTGTACCTACCTGTGCCGTACAAAGTTCAAGAATGGCACACCCTCAACTCATCTTTCGCTAAGCTCGGCGCGAATTCCCCGGGCACTGGGGCTCGTTTTGGAAACGGTTGTTAGGCTTGCGCGGGTTGCGGGGCTATTGCCGGTTGGCGTGCAGGCAAGCGGTTCGCTACCAACAGAATAGCTCCGAGTACCAGTAGTCCGACCATCACGTACAGGCCGGCTTGCATGCTGCCGGTTGCGGTCTTGGTCCAGCCGATGATCGTCGGACTCAGAAAGCCGCCCAGCAGACCGATCGTATTGATCAAGGCAATTCCTCCTGCAGCTGCGTCGCCCTTCAAATAATCCGAGGGTATTGCCCAGAAGACCGTATAGGAGATCGACATCATGGCGGTGGCGACAGACATGAAGATCAGCGACATCGCGAGTTGTCCGCTCGCCCACGTCGCGGCGGCCAGGGCAAGCGCACCAATCAGCGCCGACACTGCGCTATGCCAGCGCCGCTCGCGATGGCGATCCGAGCTGCGGCTACCAAAGTACATAGCGATTACCGCGGCGATGTAAGGGATTGACGAGTAAAGCCCGATTTGAAGCGTGTCTTTCACACCATCAGCCTTGAGGATCGTCGGCAGCCAGAAGTTGACGGTGTAAATGCCGCAGATCACGCAGAAGTACGCCATCGCCATCAGATACACCCGGGGATCGCGCGCCACTTGCCTGAACGAGTTATGAGCGACAGCTGGTGCAGCCAGGCCGGCGTCGAGCGTTCGCTTTTCTTCCGTCGACAACCACGTCGCTGAGGCCGGACGGTCGGCGAGGAAGAACCACGCGACGACACCCAGCACGATACAGGGCAAGCCTTCCACGAGAAACATCCATTGCCAGCCAGCGAGACCGAAGGCCCCGGCAAATGCAGTCATAGTCCAACCAGACAGCGGCCCGCCTACCACGCCCGCGAGTGGCTGACCTATCATCACGATGGCAATGGCGCGCGCCATGCGGGCCTCGCCGTACCAATAGGTGAGGTAAAAGAGCATCCCGGGTGCGAAGCCGGCCTCGAATACCCCAAGTAGAAAGCGCAGCCCGTAGAACAACGTCACGTTGTGCACAAATAGCATGGATGCAGACGTCAACCCCCAAAGCACTAGGATACGGCTAATTGTTTTGCGGGCGCCCAATTTGGGCAGTAAGAGATTGCTCGGGACTTCAAACAACACGTAGCCTAAGAAAAAAATTCCCGCACCGACACCGTAAACGGCGTCAGAGAAGCCGAGGTCGCTTTGCATCTGCAATTTCGCGAAGCCGATGTTGAGGCGATCGAGGCAAGCGAACAGATAGCAGGTGACCAGAAAGGGCAGCAGACGCCAGTTCAACCTGTTGTAGAGCGCCGTGGTCTGATCAGCGCTCGAATTCGAAGGGATAGCGTACATGCACGTTCTCCAGAAGAGGATTCGCAGGCGGGCAGTGGATTACCGGATGAAATCCAGCATCTAATGACTGGCAAGCGAGAGTTACTAAGGTAAACCAACATTGCTTAAAGGGCAGTGCGTGGCGCGTTTATTCAGACGCTCAGACTTTCTCCGGTCAATCCCTCCAAGGGCAGGGAACGGAACGGACCCAAGCGATCCTGGAGATTAGCCAACACCCGCTGAGCTAGATTGTGCGGATATTGTCCCGAGGCGCGATCCACGAGGCAATGAATAAGCTGAATACAGCCTCTCCGGCCGCTACGCAGTAGATCTGGCTGCTGAGTGAGATCGAAAGGCCGCTGTTCGAGCGCCTCCCCGGGTGCGTCGCGCCGGTCAAGGCGGCGCTGCATTCGGTCGAATTTTGGCGCGGCTACCAAGGACAACGAGAACGGCTCGAGGAGCGGCTGCGAGCGCTGCAGGGATTGCAACATCGTTGCGTAACGCCGCCCATTAGCGTGGGGCTTCTGAATACAGGCCGGTGATCCTGCCCAATAACGGATAGCGTCGTTGCTGACAATGAGCAGCGGCCGGTCAGGCATATACGAAATCCGTGCAACCTGATGAATACCGTCGGCAAGCAAGGCGCTGGTATTCGTCCAATGCTCGAGTGGAACGTGATTTCGAGGCCGGCCTTCCTCGTCGATGTTGCCCTCTTGGTTGCCCTCAAGTATTGATCCCGATACGCCGCGCGAATTCGCCTCGCGCACGCCCATCATGTATCTATCTCTTTCGAGGGAATCGTTGGGCCCCGAACGCTGCCCAACCAAGTTCTTACTGACGTGAACATCAATATGAGGCTCGGCCGACAATGCAGGCAATGCGTCGCTATTTTCGAGCACCAACTCGAAGGCACGTATATTTGTCGCCTGCGTCTCCTTCCGGGCGACCCGGATCTGTATATTAGACATTGTCGAAACGTCCTTATAATCGTTGCTGACCATCACGAGATCTACGCTGATGCAGCCTTGTCTCCGGGCGGACTATTGATCCGGTCACTCGCAACTGGGCGTTGGCCTTCGCGATGTCCCGTTCGCTAGAATCCGTGCCAAATTTTCTCTCGGTTTGTACTAGACACCAGCATCGGCAACACTTCGTCCTATACCGAAACGTTAAACATTCCATGCGGATCGATAACAAACTTCTTTGGCACTCCCGCGTCAAATTGAGCATAGCCTGCTGGAGAATCGTCTAACGAGATCATCTGAACTCCAACCACCTTAGCGATATCGATCTTGTTCCACAGGATAGCTTGCATGAGTGCACGGTTATACTTCATCACCGGCGTCTGTCCAGTAAAAAAACTGTGCGCCTTGGCCCATCCCAGACCAAATCGAATGCTTAATGCTCCGCGCTTTGCAGCTTGATCGACGGCTCCGGGATCATCTGTTACGTAGAGTCCCGGGACCCCGATCCTCCCAGCTACGCGAGTGACCTCCATTAACGAACTGAGCACCGTGGCAGGCGCCTCATGTTGCGCTCCATCATGGCCGTGTCCTCGAGCTTCGAAGCCGACTGCGTCAATCGCGCAATCGACTTCCGGTTCACCGAGGATTTGCTCAATTTGATCTGCCAGACTGGTATCCAACGACAAGTTGACCGTATCGAAGCCTACAGTCTCTGCATGCTCAAGCCGTTTGACGTTGACGTCCCCGACAATGACGACTGCGGCTCCCAACAGGCGCGCGGACGCCGCGGCCGCCAATCCTACGGGACCCGCTCCTGCCACGTAGACGGTGCTGCCCGGTCCCACGCCAGCAGTTACCGCCCCGTGGTAGCCGGTCGGAAGGATATCGGATAGACAGGTCAAGTCCCGGATCTTCTCAAGCGCCTGGTCGCGATCGGGAAACTTAAGGAGATTAAAGTCAGCGTACGGCACGAGAACGTACTCCGCCTGGCCGCCAATCCAGCCACCCATATCAACGTAGCCGTACGCACCGCCTGCACGAGAGGGGTTGACGCTGAGGCAAACACCGGTCTGCTGTTCCATGCACGATCGGCAACGTCCACAGGCTACGTTAAACGGCACCGAGACGAGGTCCCCTTTTTTAAGGCGCTCCACGTCGCGCCCCACTTCCAATACCTCCCCAGTAATTTCGTGACCGAGGATGAGGCCCTCGTTAGCTGTCGTCCTTCCGCGCACCATATGTTGATCTGATCCGCAGATATTAGTTGTCACGCATTTCAAAATTGCTCCGTGTTCGATACGGCGCCCACGCGGATCTTCCAGTTTCGGAAATGGAATGGACCGAACCTCGACCACGTTCTGCCTGACATATGCAACACCGCGATTGCCACTCATCACCTCTCCTGTTTTGATCTTGCAAACATAATCAGACTAAACTGTCATCAGAATTTACATCTGTGGGTCTACAGCCGAAACGGGACTTTGGCGTTTCGGCATCCTCGCTTTTTCGCTTTTGCTACATGAAATCAAAATGACCGGCCACAGAGGTGGGTAGAAGGGGTAGCTGCGACCACAGTGCACAGAGACGACGCCGGGTGCTACGTTCCCCCACCCCCCGGACTACGCAAGATCATCTTTACAGCGAACGGACTTGGCGCATCGAGCGGTGAGCATCCAACTGGGCACCGCCATGCAGATGGCACCTTCGACAGTCCGGTACCATCTACAAGCGCATCGGGCAACCGCGCGGCGCATCAGCGATCGTTACCACGCGGTGGCGCCGTGTGGCGTGGCCGCGCACCGGCAACGTTCGCCGCTGCCCAGTGGGGTTCGCTCTGTCGCAACGGTAACCGGGCTGCACCGCTCTGCGTCAGGGCGACCCCGATCGCCGGATCTGAATGCCGCACTGCCCACTCCGCGTGGTGCGCCAAAGCACCTGTTATTTCACAAACGCCTCGGCTGTAATCCACAGCGTCGGCCTTCCGACTGCGCAGGCTTGCCTAATACACACGCCTGCTAGTTACACTGTGTGCCAGTTTTTAGGCGCGGATGCCGGCGGACGCGATTGTGCGAACGCGGCATACGCCGCTTTTCACGGAGAGCGGATCGAACTTTATTATCCAGCTCGCTTATTTACTTAGCCCTGCACCGATGTCCATCTCCAGTTCGATCTGCTGCTCTAGCAGTCGCCGTCCGCGCAGGCCA
>NZ_JARESS010000116.1:0-8284 GCF_046027915.1 Paraburkholderia sp. RL17-347-BIC-D | reverse complement strand
TGAGCGATGGGCGGGCCCCAGTTGACAATAATGTCATCGAACGCGACATCCGCCCATTCTGTACAGGCAGGGCTTCGTGGCTGTTCAGTGAGACGGTTGTCGGCGCGAAGGCGAGCGCCATGATCTCCAGCCTTATGCTGACCTGCAGGGCCTGCAACGTCGAACCCTACGCCTATCTCGTGCACGTACTTACCGAATTACCGAAGCGTGCACCGGATGCCGACGCGACTGACCTCTTGCCGTTCAACTTCGCAAAGCTCACCGCCACCATCACTCCTCGAGCTTGATCTGCCCGACACATCTACCCTCGCGCACGTTTCCAACCTCGGTGTGCTAAATCGCGCGCTTACCTTCATGCGCGCAAGTGAGGATTGTCTCGTGGGCAATGTCGAGGGCGCCACAGAGCCTCATCTCTAGACCTGCTTCACCCCACTTTTGCACACGTGAATTTAAGTCTGAAGCAGCCAAATGATTCCCGTCCGGCCTGACTCGCGATGCCGGGTGGCTTTCGCGGCGACCATGACTGATATTGCCGTGGACTCTAACGGGAAGGCCGGCCTCCAGAGTGCCTCGCTGCGCGCCGGCCGTCAGCGCGGCGGCTTGTAGGTTGCCAACCATAGGGGTGGCGTCCGCCGTTAGGAACGTGACACCATGGCAACTGAACTCAACACGTTGAGGACGTCTGCTTCGTTCCAGAGACGCCGCACCCGCAGGTCCCTGATGACGCCGGTAGCGTCGATCAGCATCAGCTCGATTCGATGTCGGTTGACGGTGGTGGGCCCATAGCCAACGCCCAATCGCAGCGCGTCAACGACTGCAGCAAATGACCCAGTTGTTCGCAGTAGTTGGTAACGGTCTCCGAACGGCCAGTTTCGGTCTTCGCCATAGCGACGCAACCGAGGGGAAACATCGTAATCCGGGTCATAGCTGATCGCCGCAACGGTTGCGGTGCCGTTTGCCGGGGATGTCTGCAAGAGCTGGGACAGGGCCGCCAGCTTGCTGATCGTGCGCGAGCACTTGTTGGGGTTCATGCATCGCGTATAAAAGAATCCTATGACGGCCGGACGCCCCTCAAATATCTGACCGAACGTGGCCCGCGTCCCGTCCTGGTTCTCCAATTCAACGTTGTGCAGCAACGCGATGGAACTGACAAGAGGCTGCGAATCGGCCGACGAGCAGTGCTCCCGCGAGCATTCGTGAGCCCGCGGCGCGGCAACTATCGAGGGCTCAGCTCGCGCCGCTCCTGCGCAGCAATCTGACGTGGCACTGGTTTGGTTTGCATCTTTGCCAATCGCGTCAAGGACATCTCGGAGCAGTGCTCTGGCACGCGAGGTCAAATGTCCACCGCTCTCGACATCTTTCCGGAGGGCCATCAATTCCGACCGGCCACCAATGCCAGTAGAAGCCAAGGTTTCGACCAGTTCATCGACCGCAGTCGTATAACCCCCAGTCGATGGCGGTGGGTAGGCGTCAAACTGAACGAACTGGTCAACGTGCCGAATGCGGTCGATCGCCGCCATCAGGAGCCGGGGCATCTCTGGAGGCAGATGGTAGACCCCACGAGCGACACGAGCGGCTGCGGCCAAGGCATGCGGATTCAGGCCCGTTTCGAGTTCCTCGAGAACATAGGGCAGCAACACATCGGACATGCCTGCCGATCCTATGCGCACCATCACATGGGCGCGAAGCAGTTCGACCTCGGTCGCACCTCTGCCGCGGTAGATCGCAGCATCCTCTCGCAGCAGCGGGAGCACGTCGTCGGGACATCCGTAGCACGTCGCATGCAAGCCGATTCCCTGCAATACGCTTGCGACCTGGTCCTCCGGCATGGCGGGAATGCTTTTCATTTGAGCCTTGTCAGGTAGGACAGCGCCGGCACCAAACCGTTCTCAGGGCGTCGAGACAGCGCCATGGGCGAACAAACGTTATGGACGTCGACGGCTCCTGCTCTTCTTGGCCGGAGGCTGCCTCGGTGAAGATGGCAATGCGGAAAGCGAAACTGTAGCGCGCTGAAGCGCGCCCCCTACTGTGGCCTTGATGTCGCGGAAATCGCTACTGTCGTTAAGTATGTCCCGTGCACCTTGCTCAAACATTTGCGGGTCGAGGGCGCGCAAGGCGACAGCACTTGCCCGCCGCACCTGCCGAAACTCCTTCTTATCCCGCATCACCGCGTCGAGCAAGGATTTCGCGGCGGGGGCCGCACCGAGCACACGCACGGCCTGCTCGCGGACAGGCACGTCAGCGCTCTCCTTCAACAAATCGCGCGCGATGTCGTGAGCAGAGCCATGGTCGTCACGCGCGAGAAAACCGAGTGCCACGGCCGGAGCCACCAGTGTCTCACCCAAGCCACGCAAGCCTTCTGTCAACTTTTGGCGCGCGAAGTCGTCCTTTTGGTTGCTCAGTGCGTCCAGCGCCATGCGGCGCAGCTCACCGTCTGCGTCGGTCGCCAAGCGCCGCAGCACATCTAGGTATTTCGCGTGCAGCGGTGCAAACTGTGGCGTGAGGAAAGAGGCTGCCTGCGCAATCTGGAGCGCCCCTCTCCGGTCGGCAGGATCCAGAGAAGTGTCGACAATACGCTCGAGCGCCTGAACCCAATTCGCTTCGGGATTGCTGTCTACGGGCGCAGCAGTCGCCTGAGCCTTAGGTTCATTACGGGTCCGGAGCTGCGATTCAATCTGCTGTCGGTATGCTTTGACGTTCACAATGCCGATCCTCAAGGACGAAGTTCGAACGGGACATCATCGTAATCGAAACCGAGCGCTGCGCCCCCGTGAACGCCCTGGTAGTCGATCATATCTCTCACCGTCGGCTGAGCTCCTGGACGGGCCGTGATCGGCGACGACGCAAATGACCCACGCGGCGGTACAAACGTGGGTCTCGGCGGTGTTGTAGAACCGTTCCAGGGCCACATTGTGTCGTCCAGCTTGTGCCCAATGTTGTTCGGGGGCCGGACCGGTCCGCTCAAATGGTAGGTATCTGGGTCATTCGGGTCCGTGCGCCTGTTGAGCCACTGCCAAAAAGCCCATAGGCGGTCGACATTGGCATGGAGCAGGAAAAATAGCGGATCCTTCGCAGCAGTCGGCACACTGTTAACCGGCCCGTCGAAACTGGTATGGGCATTGCCATGGGGAGCGATCTCCATCATGCGAAACCCTCGATAACGGCCACTTCCGAGCGCTAGCGTTGCCGCCTGATCGATCACAAAAGGCTGTCCTCCAACCGATTGAGGCGGGGCGACAGCTATATCATACCGGGGTCGCCGCTCGATCGGGTCATGGGTTGGGTCCGTCTTCCAAAATTCGAGCGCATGTCCGTGGGGGAACTGAATCACATCGCCCTGTGCCGGGTCCGCCGACGGCATGCCAAAAAACTCTGGCGCGAACAAACCCGGGGCAGGCTCATCAAACCGCCAATACGGCAGTGCGACGGCGGGATCGATGGCCTGTAGCGATCGTTCGAGATCGAGCAGGTAGGCGCGGTGCCACGGCGGGAAGCCCGGGTAGCCGTGCGCCTCTGCCCGAGACGAGTCGACGTGTGTATCACGAAAGCTCTGGAACGGGCCCGCCCCGTCATCGTTGAGCTTACCGAGAGCGAGCAGGAACCGATCGCGTTCGGCGGGTGTTAGCTTCACCGCGTTCTTGCGGATGCGAACCATTAGTTCGCATCGTCCTACCACTCCACCCGCAGGCACGATAGCATCGATGGCAGCGTCGTCGGGGTCGGTGCTCGGGTGCTGGAAATCGCCAGCGACCTGGAACTCTACTTCGCTGCCGTCGGCCGGCAAGGTCAGGCGGAGTTCGGCCGTGCCCGCATCGCTGCGCTGCAGGTCGAACACCACACGACCGCCACCCGCTAAGCCGCCGTTGCGCAGTGTGATGTCGGCCGGACCAGGTGGACCATTAGCCTCGCTCAGGCGCGCGGTCGCCCTGACAGGGGCCCAGCCGATGAACGACCGCCCTTGTGGATCCGTGGCTTCTAGGTCGATCTCAACCTTCATTTCCCCTCCAAGCGGGCATAACGTGGCATTTATTACGGACATCCATTCCGCGCCCGAGGCAGAAAATATGGCACAAGCGGTGCGGCCAAGTCTGGAATTTACGAGCTGTTGTCACGGATCTTCGTATAGGGGCTACGTGTCGCGGGTTCGATGCCACGTATGATGGTGGAGGCGGTGCAGCCGGCTTGCCAGATGAGCGAGCAAATTGGCGGGCAAAGGCATCGAGCTGCTCCTAATCTTTTTTGACCGCAATAAAGGAAACAACGACACCTGCTTTGGCCTTACCTTCGCTATGGACAACCGTGCGAATCACCGCACCAACGATGGCGGGTCGCTGAGCGACACCGTCCGGTAGTGTGCGGACGAAGTACCCATGTAATCGTAGACCCACCCGTCAGTCTCGGCGCCCGGGATTCCCGTCGCTTGGAAGCGCACATCGAACAGCGATCCATATACGCAATAACCACGGATATCGAGACTATCAGTGCCGTCACCGATTTGGCCGGTCAATTTACCAGGTGCAGCGTCATCTAAAAGTAAACCTGCTTCCCGGAAGAGGATTTCTTCAAGCTTTGAAACGGCGTCCGGCTCACTAAGGAAACTACGATAACGCCAAACGCCAAAAAATGGATTTGCCCATTCGGCCACGCGAGCCTCCCTGTAAGGGACCGGGATTACCCAATGTTTTCTCGTCCACTAGATATGCTGAGGAGCGTCCATTGATTTCACAAGTGCGAGATGGTCAGCTATGTGCGGCCGCGCACAGTTCTTTCGATCTGATCCCCGGCCGCGCTGGCTTATGGATCAACACTATTGTGCGGTAAAGGACAAGAAATGCGCGTTCCGTACGTGGATGACTACAAGGAGATCGCCGATCCGCTGGTTGTTTCAATCACGTTACTCGGGCATCAGGGTTGGGCAGCGTATTCGTCCGAGGACGGGCTTGCAAAGGCGCAAGCGTCCGACGCACATGGTGTTTCTGGGCGTGTGGCTCGGCCAGGCGGACTGGCGCGAATTGTGTCGTCATTTAAGGATCCTGCCATGCTCGGTTCATCGCCACTGGCACCCCGTCCGTGCAGCTGGAGTGCCAGCCAAGGCTCGTCGACGAGGTTGTGTCGAAACCGGTCGGACTCGAGGGCCTAAAACAGCTGCCCGGCCGGGCAAAATCTCCTCACGCGTTGGCCGCTGGCGCGCCGGGCAGGCCGCCATATGTACTTCTATCTTCGGTGGGCCATCTGTGGACGTTGTCTCTCGCTTGTCCGAACGTCAGTCTGCACCCGATAACGGACCCGCGTGCAGACATGTCGCGGGCCTTGGGGGCCTTTATCAGTACCGTTTCGCCAAATTCGCAAGTTGCTTCGGCTTCGGCTGATCCGCCAGTGTTGTCTGCTGGATGATCCGGCTCATGCGGTGCCGGCGCCGATAGTGAACCTGCTCCTGCGCCTGCATCGGCGCTACGACCAACTGAGCAACGAAATCGTTGAACGCGAAACCGAACTCAGACGTCAACTGGCTGAGAACGAAACCGGCCAGCGGTTGCTTACCATTTCGGGAATCGGCGAGATGAGCGCGAGCAGTCTGCTTGCGATGGCCGGTGACGCGCATGGATTCAAATATGGCCGTGACTTCGCCGCATCGCTGGGCCTGGTGCCACGACAGCATTCGACCGGGGGCCGGGTGACGCTGCTGGGCATTTCCAAACGCGGTGACAGGCGCAACAATGCGCTCGGCGTATGGGTGCAGGCCCTGCTGCGACGGCGTCACACCAATATCGTCGCCTGCGCGCTGGCCAACAAAATGGCCAGAATGGTGTGGGCGATCCTGGCCAAGGGTGGCGAGTATCGCGCAGATCCGCGTCCCGCCTGATCAACACTTCCTGCCTGCTTTTTTTGCGACCATCAACCTGTGATGAAGATAAACGGCGCACGGCCCGGCTAAACACTGACACAAAATCCAGTCCTGCAGATTGATGGCTTTTAAGGACAGCCGGGTGCGGCTTTTTATCGAGGGCCGCGCGCTTCATCCGCGCCCATTTCGAGCCGGATACATTTGCGCAGGCCCTTCTATTTTAGGTCACACATTGAGGTTGCAAAACCAAGGCTGACCACACATTTTTTTTCGTTCGTTGGCATGCAGCTTCGGTGAAAGCTGGTGCGAAGTCGGGAGGTTTCCGCCGCAATACCCGGATGCCGGTGACTAAACTGGATTCATTCCCTGCGCTCTTGCGCATCGACCTCCAAACGGTTCCTCCCAAGGTCCGTTGATTTTTTCTCTCCACGCCATTCCACCCCGGATGGTTTCAAAAAAAAGCTGACGTTCGCGTCGGCCTTTTTCCTTTTTTCCCGATGGGAGCCTCCCATCAGGGTAGCTCCCGAATTTTTCAGGAGTTTCCCGTGTCCTCTACGCTCAAACATGCTTTCAGCAGTCTCGCCTGGTACACCAAGCAGGACGCTGAAGCTGGAAGATGCTTACGTTTCTGGTTGGCGTCGTAGCTCTAGCTGCCGCGATCGCATCGGCTGGCAACGTTCCGTTTTCGTTGCAATCCGTAGCGCCAGACCCGGCTGATGCCGGTCGAATTTCATATTTCACCCCGTGGGGAGCCTCCTTCCCACTGGGAGAGGGTCCCTCTTATTTCAGGAGCTTTTCTCATGTCTTCTAAAAAATCGACCTTTCAGGAGTTCTGTAGTCAGCGCTTCGATGATGGTGTCAATGCTTTGCCGGATTGCGGCAGGCGACTGAGCCAGCCGGTTACGCTCGGCGACTAGCATGGCGATCAGTTGACGACGGCGCGTGACCAGGGCCGCCAGGGCTTGCTGCTCTGCGGTCGGCAGCGGTTTGACGAACTTGTCGCGCTCCGGACTGCGTTCAATGACTTCGCCAAGCTGCGCGAGGATGCGTGCATCGATGCGGTCGGTCTTCGCCAGTTGTCCCATCGCTCGCGCAAAATCTCGAGCCTGTCAGGGATTGATGACCGCCACTGCGTGACCCGCGGCCTGCAATACGGCGGCGGCGGCCGTTTCAAGACCACCCGTGATACGGCGGCGGCGGCCGTTTCAAGACCACCCGTGGCTTCCATCACAACCAGTGCGACCCTATGTGTCGCCAACTGCCCCAGTAACGTTTCGAAACCCTCGGAGTCGTTCGTCAGGCTCAGTGGTGGCGCATTCACGCCTATCGCTATGTCCAGCATGGCTTTCGCCACATCAATGCCA
Source organism: Paraburkholderia sp. RL17-347-BIC-D (assembly GCF_046027915.1). Lineage (NCBI taxonomy): Bacteria > Pseudomonadati > Pseudomonadota > Betaproteobacteria > Burkholderiales > Burkholderiaceae > Paraburkholderia > Paraburkholderia sp. RL17-347-BIC-D. The sequence continues at coordinate 1,075 of NZ_JARESS010000116.1, read as the reverse complement.
ATCGTGACCGGCGTGGGAGTCGAATATGGCAGGCTCGTCATTTCCCATCCTTGCTTATGCGAATTAGATTCAGGCAACTGTTCGGGCTTTCGATGAGCGGCTCGGCTCGTGCGCCATGTGCTTCGGGACGGGCTTGCAAACCCTAGGGAGGAGATCAGGCTGCACGAGCTTTGCCAAACCGACATCAACAACAAAGATCAACGACAGGCTGTGGATTTGTGGACGATGCGCCTTCGGCGCACCGGCGAGCTTACCGCGGACAACGCTACACGTTGCCCACCGCGCTCACCTTCGCCCACAAGCTCCACAGCCTACTATCATGATGAAGAAAAATCATGAACTTCAAGATACAAGGGAGGGCGATGTCCATTCCATCTCGGTCGAGTACCGCCGATCACCCAACGCGAACGCAAATCTAAATGGCGCCTCAACGGGCACCCGATAGGGTGGGTGAGCGCCGTCTTCGACAGCGGCACGCAGTATCAGGTGACCGCACTTTCGCATGGTTGTGAATGTCGTCTCCCATAAGGCTCACTCTGGAAGTCCGTGTCGATACAAACATGCAACTAACCGTCTTGTACGTCTGCATCTTCCTCAACCGCAAACCTCGCCTCCAGCAAACGCAGGCGCAATCTCCACTGCGGCAGACCGACATGAAATTTCATTTTCGCCTGACCGGGCATCGCGGCGACGTCGCCTTTGCGATTACGCGGGAAGCGCCCGAGGTGCCATTCTGGTTGTCGCCAGACGCTGACCAGATCCGCTTGCTCAAGGCATTTGCGGACGGACGCCGCTGCATCATGCGGTCGCCGGAAGAAATCTTCGCCTGCGTCCGGGTGAACCAGTTCAGGCTCACCACCGACGCTGTCCAGGTCAGCCGGCAGGTGGTGGTGAGTTATGGCTGTCATCGGTCACTCGTCATCACCAGTCAATACGGTGTTTCTCGTCGGTCTCGCGGTGCCGGCGATCGTCGTCGACGTGAAGATACTGACTGGTCGTCGTCAGTGACGCATGCCCGAGGTTATCGCGCACGAGTCGCAGATCGACCTGATGGTCCGCCATGTGGGACCCGGCG
>NZ_JARESS010000115.1:0-8434 GCF_046027915.1 Paraburkholderia sp. RL17-347-BIC-D | reverse complement strand
CGCACTTTAGGACCTACAAAATCCCTCTCGACAGCAATTCAGTATTGCTCGGTCGGTGTTGTTCGGGGCCGACGCATGCTTCCTTTTGTCCCTTGTTTTCCCGCGGTTTCTGACGATAGCGCTCCACAACGAAATCGACGAAGCTGCGCAAAGCAATCGCCATGTATGGTTGGCCGGAATACAGTAGCCACACGGTACGTTCGTCGCCGCAGAGTGTCGCGTCGTGGAGCAACGCACGCAAACTGCCGTTGCCCAGTTCGTTCCGCACGAACGAACGTGATAAGCGCGCAATGCCGAGTCCCGCCTGCACTGCCTGCTTGACGACCTGAGGACTTTGTATGCTCATGATCGGCTGCACGACGACGCGTTGTGTGCCGTGGGCGTCGCGAAACTCCCAGTAACGGCTTGGCGCATCCGACGCAACGAGCACGTCGTGCGAGGCCAGTTCGGCCGGCGTACGTGGCGCCGGGCAACGCGCCAGATAGTCCGGACTGGCAACAATCACGTCGCGGGTTTGCGCAAGCGGCCGGCATACCAGCGATGAATCACGCAGGCGACGTTCCATACTGAAACAGACATCGAACTCGCTGGCCGCTACGTCGCTCATATTGTCGAAGACGGTCAGGTCGAAACTCATTCGGGGTTGCTGGGCGCGATAAGCGGCCAGCAACCCCGGCAGATCGGTGCTCGCGTACAACGACGACGCCGCTATCCGCAACGAACCGCCAGGTTGTCCCACCGCAGAGGCGATAAATTCGTCCATGTCATCGAGCTGCCTGAGCAATTCGATGCAGCGCTTCCAATACAATTGGCCCGTCCCGGTCAACGATACTCGCCGCGTAGTCCGGTTGACGAGCCTAACGCCCAGGTGTTCCTCGAGCGTCGCGACACTACGCGTGACCACCGAATTGGAAATGCCCAATTGTTTGGCGGCTTCAGCAAAACTCAGGTATTCCGCGACTTTGGCGAAGATGCGTACCGACGCCAACTGATTCATCGTATTCTCCGGCGCGCACCGGATGACAGGCGTCGGGCGCAATCCGGTGGTGGGGGGGGGCGAGAAACCATAGGTGGGCACTCCATCTGCTGGACGTCAGACTCCATGCGAAGTCACGAACCGCATCACAACGTATGGGTCTGACCGCGGGAGGTTAGTTCGCAGCATAGCGGCCACTTCGTTACCCAAAGCCGTCTGGCAGATTACAGGATTGTTATTTTACTGGTTTACTATTATTTAAGGTTGCCTTAAGGCTCAATTCGGAATGCAATTCGACCCATCTACTTTTTTTGGATGCATCGTCAGATACTCTTTTGACTCTATGCGAATCAATGTCGGTATCGAACCTCTCAGATTAGAGTCGAACCGGCTCGCAACCTTGACGATGATTAGAGCATACGTTCGATATCTACGCTGAAATTAGAGGAGCAATTGCTACCCGGTTCGTGATTCATCCATCGCGATCTCGGCGCCATGACAGCGCGCGACGGCAGTGACGAGACACAGGCCACGGCCACGGCCACGTCTCGCCGTTGCCTGCGCTGCGTTCCCAACACTGCGATAGAAAGGCCTCAATACTGCCGCGCGTTCACCGGGTTCGATGCTGGACCCAGCTCAGACAGAGCGACTTTCGCGCTTCATCGCACACTGAACGCCTGCAGTCCCGCCATCGCCGCGTCGAGCCCTTCGTATGAATAACGTAGAGCCGGTGGAGCGATGGAATGTAGACCGAGGTTGTCCCGCCAAGAATGTCGAGATGCTGTTTGACCGCGTATTGATCCGGCCCGACGGGGTCGACGACACCTAGACCCATCGAACCTGTGATTTACAAGTGACGATGGGCCGCGTCGACAGTCATGTCGTCCGATGTGTTGACGATATCGAGCGAGCTGGATGATCGAGCCGTTGCTCGCATTCATCACGAACAGCTTACCGGGGTCGCGCGAGCTGATAAACAGGCGCCCGCTCTTCGGGTCGAAGGCGTAACTGCGCGTTCGCATTCCATTGCAGATCGGACTTCACTTCTCCCCTACTCGCCTCTGATGACGTATCCAACCCTCCGCACCGTTTCGATCGTATCCGCCCCGAGCTTCCTGCGAAGGTTGGAGATGTGAACCTGTATCGCATTACTCTCTACTTCCTCTTTCCACCCGTAGATGCAGTCTTCGAGCGTCGACGACGACTGAGGTATGCCACGGTAGGCAATAAGCTGAAGCAGGATTGCCCATTCCCGCCCCGATATCGGGACCGGTACACCCGCGCGCGTCACCGTTCGCGATGCCGTGTCGATAAGCAGTTCGCGGTGCCGGATCTGATCCGTACTGCGCCCCTGAGAGCGACGTACTAACGCGCGACATCGAGCGACCAGTTCGCGCGAATCGAACGGCTTGTTCAGATGGTCGTCGGCGCCGGCCTCGAGGGCGCGTACACAATCTGCGGGGTTGTCACCTTCTTTGAAGGTGAAGACCGGAACCACTCGATTGATTCGACGTAGCGAGACAAGAAGATCGAGACTCGACCCGCGAGGCAACATCATGTTCAAGACGACCAGCGCATATCGCGCGGTGGTGAGTGCGAGTTGCGCCTCGCGATCGTTTTTGACGCGGTCGACGGCATAGCCTTGGGCGCGCAGAATCGACGACAGTCGCCTTGCATCCCGCTCAACCGATTCCGCTAAAAGAATACGCATGATCGGCAGGATGAAACGAGCGAACCGGGCGAGCGCAACGAAGGCGGGTTAGAGACGGGTGAAATGGATCCTCCGGGTCCGCGAGTGGATTTGACAATTCAGATGTCGCGGAACGATTGTGCACAACCACACTTTATCCGCGCACTGACCGGGAGATTACATTTTTGTCATATGCGTCACCCAAAGCGTAACGCTGCTAACTCGTCAGGAGGACGAATGCAGCGGAGACAGCGCGTAATCGAAAAGAACACGTTGCAAGCACACAACGGAGAGCGTTGCATAGCTATGCAAATGCCTTATCCGCTGGTCAAACATTTTGCGCCCTTATCCCGTACGGGATCTGGGGTTAGTCATATGCGCAAGAGAACCAGCAATTCTGAATTCGCGTAGCGGACGAGGACCGGAGCCATTCCAATGATTAAGATGCCGTGGGTTTCATCTCACAGAAGTTGAGCCTTTCCAACATCTCTTTCGCTTTGGAGAACCTGAATGAAAAAGAAGTCATTGCTTGCGGTTAGTGCGTTGTGCTTTTCGGCGAGCGCCGCCCATGCACAAAGCAGCGTCACGCTGTATGGTTTAATCGATGCCGGTCTGACTTACACCAACAATCAGCACGGTCAGAAAAACTTCCAGGCGACCAGCGGCGATACGAATGGCAGCCGTTGGGGGCTGCGTGGCGCGGAGGATCTTGGCGGCGGACTGAAAGCCATCTTCACATTGGAAAACGGTTTTAGCATTCAAAGCGGCTCGCTCGGTCAAGGCGGGCGCATGTTTGGACGTCAGGCATTCGTCGGTCTGTCAAGCGAAACGTATGGTGCGCTGACCGCCGGCCGTCAATACGACTCCGTGGTCGATTACCTTGGCCCGCTTTCGCTGACCGGCACACAATACGGCGGCACGCACTTCGCCCACCCGTACGACAACGATAACCTGGACAACTCCTTCCGGGTCAGCAATTCGGTCAAGTATCAAAGCATCAGCTACGGCGGCTTCAAGTTCGGTGGTCTGTACGGCTTCTCGAACCAGGCTGGTGGATTCGCGTCGAATCGTGCGTACAGCGTTGGCGCGTCGTATAACTGGGGTCCGTTGAATGCAGCAGTCGGCTACCTTCAACTGAACAACTCGGGTTCGACGTTTGCGACGGGGGCGGTTTCTGACGACGCTACGTTTAGCGCAGGCAACCAGCGCACGTTTGGTGGCGGCCTCAGCTATGCTTTCGGTCCTGCCGTGGCCGGTGTCGTGATCACGCAGACTAAATTGTCCGCAGCGACGGGTATTGGCGCGTTTGCCTCCGGTACGAATAAGGGCTTGACGCTGACAGGTGGGGATGCCCGATTTACGAACTACGAAGTGAATGGCCGCTATAACCTGACGCCGGCATTGGCTCTCATCGGGTCCTACACATTTACCGATGCACGTGTAAGCGGCGTCAGTCCGAAATACAATCAAATCAACTTGCGGACGGATTACTCGCTGTCCAAGCGCACCGACGTTTATCTCGAGGGTGTCTATCAGCACGTCAGCGGTACTGGCAACTCCGGCATTACCGCGGACATCACCGGTCTGACAGCGTCGTCTGGCAACAGTCAGTTAGCGGCAACAATTGGCTTGAGAACGCGCTTCTAGTAGGTTGTCCGGACATCCGTCGTTCCTGCACCAACGTGCAGTGCGACGGGTCCTAAGGTCTCACCTTTGAAGAGCACAGAACACATTCGCGGGCGATTCATCCGCGTTGTTTGCGATGATCTGTACGCCCGACTCCTTCCGGCACGTTCCCTTGACCAAAGTTGGCTCGGTCCACGATAGCTATTTTATCGCTATTTTCCGCAAGCACACCTGCAACGCATCCGGCACTACGCAAAGCGACGAACTTCCGACGGGCAACGCCGGACGAACCGATACTTCGGGGTACGTCGCGAATGACAACGAGCCTGTTAGGATCGGCGCCGACATCGCCGTTGCCGCTGGCTGTCGACGTGATGGCGCACATCGTTATCGGAGCGAGTGAAGGCGAAGGACGCCTTCGGGAGCTACTTCAAGGTGGGCCCGCCACTGACCGTCCTGACCATCGCGGTCGGCGTGCTGTGGCTCTCCGTCCGATAGACACCTACGCATGCGTCGAAGCGGTTTGACCCGAGTCGACGCCGACACTGCCTGCACGACCCGTGGGTAAACGAAATGCCGCTGCTTCTCCAGCAGGGAGCTTGCTCCACCTCGCGTTTACACCGATTATCGATTTAAGCCTGCTTTAAGCCTCGTTGCATAGATTGAACGGGGCCATACGAACAACATCCGTTCGGCGATGGAAATCAAAGCGATCATGCACAGCCAACGGTTCATCAGAGCGGGAGACCCAGGTCCTAGGTTGGGGAGTTGAACGTTGACAACCAACGAAGTGCCGTCAATTGGAACTGGTATCAGCCGGGTCAATTTTCACTTTCGGCGGCGTCTGCAGCAAAGAGGTGTCTAACCGGTCTTGCGGGACAGCGCGAGGCGCGCAAAGGTGTCTTGTCAGTGCAATCGACGTCATCAGGCACTAACGGGTTGTTAATTAATCCCCTTGTACTTCGTCATCGTTCGCAAACAGCCGGTGACATCTCCATCGCTTTCTTACAGTAGTCGAATTACAAGCATCGGTTGAAAAACCCAGTTGTCAGTGCAATGCGCGCAAACAACGATGTATGTCCGTCATACAAGGAAGCAGTTGCTACCGAGAAAACGCCATGAAAGCCCGCAAAAACGAGAAGCTGCGAGCGTGAGTCCATACACACTACAGAACGCAGCAATCGACTTTCTTTAGAAGGTCATATATTTGGAGGGTGCGGAGTCCATAACTGTTCAGGCCCACTTGCGAGGCCGTGCTTTTCAAGTGTATGCGACGCCGGGGTTTGCGTCAACGCAACGAGACCGAGTACCGCGATTGCTTAACCGCCCTTCACCCAGCTCAAAGATATCGAGCGCCGATAGCTCGTCGTCGGAAATCACCCATCCGAACAGCGCAAAGTAGATGGACGCGACGCTCTCAGCGCGCAGCGCCTGCAGCAATTTGTTTGAGCGGTGCGCGCGGGTATGCAGCCGACCCCACAGCGCCTCCGGTCGACGGGAATGCAGAACAACTAAATCAGGCAGGATTCCAACATTTGGTCCACTCCCGTCAACGATTGTGTTCGACGGGGCCGCCCAGACGAAGTCGCTTCGGCGCTTTCTCACAACAGGGAACAGGTCGACTGGCGCGCCGCACTGCAATCGCCGGCGGCATCGGAAGACGTTTTTCCTTGAAAGTGGACGACGCGGATGTGAGGCGACACAGGCAGTCGCGCTACCGGATTTGATGAGGACATGCAATGCACAAGCCGGATCAGGACCTCATCGATCCGCTCGCCTCGTTGCGAGCAATAGCCAGTCGATGCGATGGCGTACAGGAGCGCCGAATATTTTAGTGTCCGGGCTTCTTTATGGGCGCAACAATGGTGGCAGGCGTCTACGACAACCAGATACTGCTCAGGCTACCGGAAAATCGAGTAACCGCGCTGCTGGAGACCTCTGGTTGCTCACAGTTCAAACCATGTGACCGGGTGCCCATGAGGAAATAGCTGGTATTTGGCGTAAGCGGTCCGGGGTACCAAGTGCTCGCTGAGTGCTTCGATGAGGCAGTGTCACTCGCACTGCTGACATCCCAGCGCCGCAAACCGAGCATCAATGTGCCAGAGAGAAAATAGTCTCGCCAGCAATCCTGACGTCAATTCACTCCGTTCCATCACCGACCAATATTCGCCACCTCATCCCGCATGTCATCCTCAGAGGACCGGAGACAGCGTCAGTCGTACCGACGGCACGCCCCACTGCGGACACGACCATTCAAAGCCGGTCTTTGCCACATGCGACAAACGTCAAGCGCATAAGATTGCACAGACTGCGGCACTAGCGCCGTCGCCAACGTCTGAGACTCGCATAATCTCGCCTTAAGCATGCGTACCTTATCCTTTGCTGACCGGCTGTGAACAGGGCTGTTTTCAACGGAAGTTACTTTGGAGGTACAAATCATGAGATCACTTCAAGCCGTCGTTATAATTGCCGCTCTGGCGACACCGTTATCCTGCTTCGCTCAGCAGTGGAACTCAACGGTCACCCGTGCACAGGTGCGTGCCGAACTCCTGCAGTTAGAGAAGGCCGGATATAGTCCGGCAAAACGCGATAATGCTACCTATCCCGCCGACATTCAGGCTGCCGAAGCACGCGTCGCGGCAGGAAATTCCTCTATGCAGGCCGCTACGCAAGGAGCGGGCGGAGTTACAAGCGGTGCGACGCAGTGGGACCAACGTACTTCAATTTCTACCACTCCGAGCCCTCTGTACGGACACCACTGATGTGGACCTGCTCGTCTGACAAGTGCGTTCAGTGCATGGAGAATTAACGACGAGCCGTAGCCAATTGGCTGCCAACAAGCTCTACGCACTGCACGACAGTGACCATCAATCAATGCGGCACCGACAACTGCTATCGACAAGCCGCGTCTGAACTTTTGCCCCACCCGTCTATCGATCCAGCTCATCCGCACCTTGACCGGGGGTGTCCGTTTCATCCCAATCGGTAGTGATCTCGACGCGAATTGTGACTTTCATTTCCACCTCCGATGGCCATGACTGCCAGAATCATAGGCGTATTGAGCCGGACCCCAAGGTTTTTAACGCTCCCTCCGGCAATCAGCGCCAGGCCGTTACTGCTGGTCGTCTGTCGGTACAAAGGCCATGCCGTGCGGACTTCCCAAATTGGTCACCAAAGGAAGGAGTGCTCCGCTACGCAAATCAAGCTGGCCGACATAAGCCGGCACCACCAGCGCGCTACTCGTAGCGGTCACGCCCGTTGATGCGGAGAACGCCGCGTCGCGCTGCCAGACATTGGCACTAATCTTGTACACCATGTTCGCCTTCGTGTCGGACACCAGCAGGAAGCCTCGTCGTGCAGTGGCGAATACCGTGTCGTCAACCTGCACGTTGCCGAGAAGCGGCAGATATTGCACGCGCGGTTCATCGCCCGACGAACGCAACAGTACAAGCTGACTATCTCCCTGATCATCGAGCAGTACGTCACCTGACGGGGTCAGCGTCATCGAATCCGGATCGGTCAGGGTGAGGGTTGCCACCGTGCCAAACGGAATGTTGCTGGCGTCCAATGTTCCGCGCATTACCGGAGTGACGTCGATCGTGTAGCTGTTTGCGTCAAGGTGCACAACGCGGACAATCGCGGGCCCGATATTCTTGCCGCTGGCGTTAAGGGTGGGATTGGACGCGCTGAAGTAGGCCTGGTCGTCCTTGAACACGATGTCATCGTAACCGCCGCCGTGGAGTGTCTTGCCGAATGAATACGGTTTGGATGCCTGGCCAGTCGCGGGATTTATGATGACCAGGTTTGGATTCGCATCCTCATTCTGCATCGCCCAGATCTCATGCGTGTACGGATTGACCTTCAGGCCATCGTTGTGTCCCGCTACTTGATAAGTCTTCACGATACTGCCGTCTTGCGAATATTCAACAATCACACTCACCGCGCCGTTCGAGCCATCTGGTGCACCGTTATTTGCATAGCCAACCCAAACGCGACCATCGAGCACAGCCAATGAATCCGGTGCGCTGATCAACCCACCGGAACCCGCCGCGAACACGGTCAGGCTAAAACCTGGAGTGACTACCGGCTTCGCCGTGGTTTGCGCGTCGGCGCCGCCGGCCGCGAAATATAGGGCAGTGAAC
>NZ_JARESS010000114.1:0-8892 GCF_046027915.1 Paraburkholderia sp. RL17-347-BIC-D | reverse complement strand
CTCGGGCAGGTGCGGCAGATTGCAACGGTGCTCGACTGCTCGCGCCCGTTCATATCCGGGATGACGGCCTCGAGTAGTACTCGGCTCTCGTGTACGGTAAGCGTCACGCTGCGTCCTAACTTCATCGATTTAGAGGAAGGAACTGGCCCTCGTTTTCTGAACCTTGTTCGGACAACCAGAAACTGCGAATCCTGTCGGTGAATTTTAGGGGTGTGTCCAATCGCACGCTTATCGGACCGTCCAGTCACGTATCCGGGAATCCAGCTCAGAGACTGAATTTCTTCAGCATCCTTTGTTTTTCAAACTCACAATGATTCCGCCAAAGCATTATTATCAAATCGTCCATCTTTTTTCGTTCGAACAAAGACTCCAAGTGCGTGGCGAATATCGATATATTGGAAAAACACCAAGCGCATCCGGTTCTCAACGTCGAGGCGAACAGGTTCGCCGACGCCGGTGCAACGGTATCGTTTGGCGACGTCCAGAAGATTCCGCTCAATTCCGCACGGCTACTGAGAAACTCGGCAATGGACATGGAGCGCTCTACAATCGCGTATTCATGGCCATCTTGATCGACAACCGCCCGGCTCAACTTGTACAGCCGGTCGCTCTCGTAGTCCCACGCTTCCCGTTCGTCGAAGGCGTTTCTGCCTCACAGGACCGCGTACGTTGCACCACCCGCGATCAGCCTGTTGATGTTGTGACGTCCTCGTTGCGTGCAACCTTTGCGAGCTTCCGCCACGACGGCGGAGTCGATACCTCGGATCCGTGCAGTCCGACAACGTCTGCCGTCGCTTCTCCTACAGCTTCAATACCATCGCATTCCCGCCGTACGCATCCCATGACCAAGTTCCTGCCGACTCGTAGGTATGAATGTCAGATACGCGGTTCTCGTGAGGCGTATCTTATGCAAGCATTTCTCTCACACTACCGGCCGGATCCGTCAGCGCTACGCGTTGCCCAGACATCACATGAAGCGGCACGTCGTCGCAACGTACACCTAGAACACTGCGGCACATGTTAGGGCCGGACAGTTGCTGCTGATGCTTGGGAACAATTTTGATATGCCTAATGACTCTTCTGCCTTACCTGCCAACTATGCCCGTTAACTGATAGAGCCCGTTCAACCCCTTGACGCAACCGGGCAGAGATATTGAGAAAGACCGTACGATGTAGCCGCAATCTTCAACGCCCGCCGTCCCCGTTAGCCCGAGGGGCGACGCCATATCGCCACAGTTCGACCTGCCGGTAGTTGAAAGAGGAAGCTCCCTACGCCGCTCGGCGTAGGGAGCGCGTCCCACTTACCTGTTCAATGATGCAAATACGGTTCGCTGTCAGCCGGCGCTACATCGCCCCGATTCCCACATTGTGAGGTCCCGCTGATCACCTCACCATAGGAAGCCTGTGTATTGCCGCCCGCTACCGTGCCTGCATGAATCTTCGCTTCCGCGGCCTGAATGTCTGCCGGATAATAGACACTGCCCCTGCTCGGAGAATAGCCTGCCTTTTCGAGTGCGACCAGTTCAGCACGCACTTGCTCACGCGTGATCGGGGTACCTCCTTCCTGTGCGCTTGCAAATACCGGCAGAGCCAGCGCGAGACCAATAACCAGATTGGCAATCTTGAAGATCATTTTCGTGCTCCTGTACATCAATGAAAGTTTGGATAAGCGAAACAAAATGCCGTAGTGCGGAATGTTTTAGCCTACGATTCCTCAACAGACATTTGCTAAATGGGGTCTATGTGGCTTTAGTCCGTGGATATGCAGTGCCACTAGGTTCCACCCTTTGGCCTATCCACTCATTGACCTTGACGATATTTTCGGCAACGCTGGACAAAACTTCTACGTACATCAGGGCATATCTGTCATATCGTCGCAGCATCGCATGTCTCGGATGACTCGTCGGGGCGTTGTCACATTGCCGGATCTGTCGCGTAAGATCGTGTGATCAAGAATGCTAAATCGCTTGGTCACGGCCACCGCATTCCGGCTGTCCGTCATTGGTTGCGCTGTACGCTGGCATTTTCGCTTTCAGTTGAGCGTGCGCGACATTAAAGAGTTGTTCTTTGAACGCGGAGTGATCGTCAGCGACGAAACGATCCGGCGCTGGGCCGACAAGTTCGGCGCGGGCTTCGCGCATCGCGTCAAGGCTGCCCGTTGCAAGCTGGGCTCGACCTGGCACCTCGAAAAATGTTCGTTACACTGTGCGGCGAGCCCTATCTGCAGTGACGAGCAGTCGATCAGCATGGCGTCGAACTCGATATCCTGCGGCAAAGGCCGAGACCCCGGAACTGACCAACGTCAAGCAGGTCTTCGTCAAAGCCGGTGCCCAGGCTAACAACCGCGCTGAAAACAGCTACCAGCCTACACGTGAACGCGAGCGACACATGCATGGTTTTCGTGATCGCAAACGCACGTAAGCTTTTCTGTCAAGCTTCGGACCGATCCGGCAACACTTCGCGCTGAAGCGCCATCTACTGCGTGCGTCGCTCTACCGAGAACAACTCGGCGAACGTTTTTCCGCGCGGCATCGTTTAACCGAACTTAGCCGAAATCCGTCTGATTTTTGAGGAAAAATCAGTCTACCGAACTACTGCGAGTCCAACACTTTAATGTGACAACGCCTTCACCAGATCGGAGTTCCGTCCGCGTTGACAGCTACAATAATGGTCCGCCTGCTCCTGCTGCACAGATACGCGCTCTTACGCTTGGAGGCGGCCCGTGAAATCACAGCGCCTGCCGCGGAGCCTCGACGGTAGCGAGCAGTGCATACGGACGTCTTACCTTTCTACCTTTGTCAATCGGAGACGCCTTGGATTCGCAAAGCCAGCAAAAACTTGAGCTCCTTGAGCAAGCTTTCAATTCAGCACCTGTAGGCCTTCTGATCGCCAAGCAGCGAATCGTCTTTTTCTACAACACGGCTTTTTCAGAAATGTTTGGGTACGGACCTGATGAACTCTTCGGGCACTCGCTCGACCGTTTATATCCGTCTGTCGCCGAATTCGAGCACATCGGCGAGCGAGCCACCGAGATCATGCAAAGAGACGGCCGTTACAGTGACGAGCGCATCATGCGTCATCGCAGCGGACGCCTGTTTTGGTGCCATGCGACGGGGCGCGCCTCAGATCCAAAGGCTCCGCTTGCGTCGGCCACCTGGGTTTTCGAAGATATCTCGAAGGAACGGCCAGTCACGGCTGAATTGACCGTTCGTGAACGGCAAATTGCCCGGCTCCTCGTCGAAGGCAAGTCGAGCAAGCTCATTGCAAAAGAGCTCGAAATAAGTCCTCGGACGGTTGAAGCCCACCGGGCGCGGCTCATGCGAAAACTGAACGCACATACCACAAGTTTGCTCGTCGCGAAGTTAATTGGACGTTCCGATACTTGATAACCTAGACCACCAAGCTTGCCACCATTGATTGCATTGAAGTAGGGCTCGCATAAATCGAAGTTAGCGATTTCCTGCTCTAAGGGTCCCTAGACCGAATGGCACTTACTTAACCCAGCATGGAGGAGAAGACGCGGGTAAGTGCTTGAAGAGAAAGGGAGGGGGCTGATCCGAGGATTGATACGATGGTTGTTACCAGGCAAACACCGTCTCATTCCAAAGAACAGCCCCCATGGATCGTAATGCACGAAGTCATCACAGGCAAACACGAAGCAGCGTTCAAAGCCAGGCGCGCAAGGCACAGGCCGTCGACTACTTCAACATACTGACGAGCCCGGAGCTGTTGGACATAACGGAAGCGTATTTGCCAGAACATCGGGAACGGCTGTATCCGCCGACGGTGACACTGTCGCTGTTCATGCGCCAGGCGCTGGAAGAGGACGCCTCCTGTCAGAAGGCGGTCAACGGGTGGGCCGCGCAGCGAGCTGCCGACGGGCTGCGACCCATGAGTGTGCGTACGGGAGGCTACTGCCGCGCTCGCCAGAGACTGCCGCTGACGATGGTGCGGGAGTTGGCGCGCGAGACGGGGCGTCAACTGCATGAGCAGGCCAGGCCCGCCTGGAAGTGGCGCGGGCGGCCGGTCAAGCTGGTTGACGGCACAGGAATCTCGATGCCCGATACGCCGTCGAACTAGGCCCGCTTCCCGCAGTCCAGTTCTCAGGCCGAAGGAGTGGGATTTCCGTTAGCCTATCTGGTTGCGGTGATCTGTCTGGCAAGCGGCGCAGTGCTGGAGGCGGGTGTCGGCACGTACGCGGGCAAAGGCAGCGGGGAGCTGACGGCGTTTCGCATGCTGCAAGATACGTTTTGTAAAGGTGATGTGATCGTCGCCGATGCCTTGTACTGCCACTACTTTCTGATGGCCTCAATGATCGCCGCCGGAGTGGATGTCGTGATGGAACAGCATGGGGCGCGCCGCACGGACTTCCGGCGAGGCAAGTCGCTGGGCATGCGCGATCACATTGTGACGTGGCCCAAACCCCGGCAGCGTCCCGACTGGATGACGCGTGAGCAGTACCAGGCCTTCCCCGATGAACTGATGGTGCGCGAGTCCAGGCTGCATCACCGGGTGCTGGTCACCACAATGCTTGATGCACGCAAGACCAGCAAACAGGACCTCTCGCAGTTGTACGCCAGGCGCTGGAACGTGGAACTGGATCTACGTAACATCAAGACGACGATGGGTATGGACGTACTACATTGCCAGACTGCCCACATGAACGAGAAGGAGATCTGGGTCCATCTGCTGGCCTATAACGTGATTCGGTTGCTGATGGCGCAGGCCGCGAGCCACTATGCCACCGATCCGAGAACACTGAGTTTCAAACACACCGTGCAGTTATGGACTGAATGGCTGGCCCGAGGTCTGACAGCAACCCACGACCAGAGTCTCCTGTTCAACCTGATCGCACAGTCTTGCGTTGGGAATCGCCCCAGTCGCATCGAACCACGAATGCGGAAACGAAGACCGAAGTCTTACCCATGGCTGAAAGAGCCTCGTCACATCGCACGCGAGCGCGTCCGAAAATATGGACACGCTCCACGGGCTTAAGTAAGTGCCATTCTCCCTAGACCCCGTACCCTCCATGGGCGCGAGCCACTGCGCGCGTGCTCGACCCAAGTTGCGTGCTTGCGCGCGGCTAAATCCTGAGGAGGGCTTTGTCCTCCAATTCCTCCAGGCCGGTGACCGTCTGCAGCGTCTTGAACATGAAAACTTCAGAACCGAAAGGAGGATTGGGACGCGACCTGCTCTTGAACACGACTTTACCTGAATCGACAGGCGTCGAATGGCGCGCCGGTTTTCGCACGAAGCTCGTCCAGAGTAACCGTAGGCCCCATCTCTTCAAGCTCGAGACCTTTTGGTCCCACACTGAAAACGCAAAGGTCCGTGATAATGCGACTGACGACGCCTTTACCGGTTAGCGGCAGTGAACATTTCTTGAGAATCTTCTTCTCCCCTGTCTTCGTGACGTGCTCCATCATGACGACAACACGCCCAACGCCCGACACGAGATCCATCGCGCCCCCCATGCCCTTGATCATCTTGCCTGGGATTAGCCAGTTGGCAAGGTCACCGCTTCCACTCACCTGCAGTGCGCCGAGGATCGCAACGTCGATGTGACCGCCGCGGATCATCGCAAACGAGTCAGCTGACGAAAAGATTGACGATCCGGGAAGGGTCGTCACGGTCTGCTTCCCGGCATTGATAACGTCTGCGTCGACCTCGACTTCTGTAGGCATCGGTCCGATGCCGAGCAGTCCATTCTCCGACTGCAGCCAAACCTCCAGACCGTCCGGAATATGATTTGCGACCAGCGTCGGAAGACCAATCCCAAGATTGACGTAATACCCGTCCTTGAGCTCTGAGGATGCCAGTGCAGCCATTTCGTCCCGATTCCAGCTCATTTTGCCTCTCCCTGCACCCTGACTACCCGTTTTTCAATTCGTTTTTCCGGATTCGCATTGACGACGATTCGCTGCACAAAAATACCTGGAGTATGGATCTGATCCGGGTCGAGTTGACCCACGTCGACAATCTCCTCGACCTCAGCGATCGTAATTCTAGCGGCCATCGCGCAAAGCGGGTTGAAGTTACGAGCAGCACGCCTGTAGATCAGATTGCCGGTTTTGTCTGCCTTCCATGCTTTGACCAACGCAAGGTCCGCAAGAAGAGCATGCTCCATAACGTAGGACTTTCCGCCGAACTCCCGTACCTCCTTCCCTTCGGCGATTGATGTTCCATACCCGGTTTGAGTATAGAAGGCCGGGATGCCAGCCCCTCCCGCCCTCAACCTCTCAGCAAGCGTGCCCTGCGGGGTGAACTCAAGGTCCAGTTCCCCAGCCAGATATTGACGCTCAAACTCACGATTCTCGCCAACATAAGACGAGATCATTTTCTTGATCTGACGGGTCTGCAGTAGAACGCCAAGACCAAAATCGTCGATACCAGCATTGTTGCTGATGCAGATCAACTCCCCGACTCCCAAATCCTTAACACCTTCAATCAGCGCCTCAGGGATTCCGCATAGCCCAAATCCGCCGACAGAAAAAGTCTGTCCTTTGCTCAGTACGTCACGAAGCGCATCGACGGCCGACTCATACACGCGGTTCATACATGCCCCTCCAGAATACAAAGGTGTGTATGGGCGGACCTGAACCGAAAAGCGGCTACTTCCTGGTACTGTTCGGAGAAGTAGAACTCCTTCGCGCGCTCGAAGGTCTCAAACTCGAGGAGCACCACCCGCTTGACCTTTCGATCTCCCTCGATCACCTCTGGCCGATCGGTCGCCACGAGAAATCGTGCTCCATAGCTCTCCAGAACCGAACCGACTTTCTCCATGTATTCAGAGTAGAACACTGCTTCGTCGAACACATCCAGTTCAGCTATCAAATAGCCACGCGCTGCCATATTCTTTCCCTTTGAGACAATCGTTAATCTAGGTCCAAAGTAAAGTTCGGTCACTTCAGCCGTTCAAGGATGCTCACGTAGCTTGTGACTGCTGAACCACCCATGTTGAATACACCGCCCAGTTCAGCCCTGGAAAGCTGCATCTCTCCTGCCTCACCACACAATTGCATCGACGATACGACGTGCATGGACACGCCTGTTGCACCAATTGGATGACCCTTCGACTTAAGTCCACCAGACACGTTGATTGGAAGTCGCCCCTCCTTCTCAACCAACCCCGACTCAATTGCTTTAGCGCCCTCCCCGCGAACTGCCAATCCCATCGCCTCGTAAGAGAGCAGTTCAGCAATGGTGAAGCAGTCGTGAACCTCCGCGAACGACAGATCGTTGACCCCGATACCTGCCTGTTGTAGCGAAGTGTTCCAGGCTCTACTAGGCCCTTCGAACGCAATGGCATCTCGCTTCGACATCGGAAGGAAGTCGCTGACGTGCGCGCGACCCCGAAAGCGGACGGCCTTTTTGAAGTCGGAAATGAGGTCTTCACTAGCAAGCACAAGCGCCGCAGCGCCGTCCGACACTAGCGAACAGTCGGTTTTTCGCAATGGCCCTGCAATTAAAGGATTACGATCCGATACGGTGTTGCAAAACTCGAAACCCAAGTCCCGCCGCATATGCGCGAACGGATTACTCATGCCATTTCGGTGATTCTTGGCCGCGATGCGCGCAAGCGCCTCTGACTGGTTGCCGTAGCGGTCGAAATATTGCTGTGCAACGTGACCGAAGATGCCCGCGAATCTGCCATCGATGGTAGCTTCCTCTTTCACATAAGAGCAGTTACCCAGAATCCGCGTCGCCTCGTGCCCCGGCACGGCAGACATCTTCTCCGCACCGACAACCAGTGCGATTCGCGCGGCGCCGGACTCAATGGCCTGAGCCGCTGAATAAATTGCGGCAGAACCTGAAGCACATGCGTTCTCGACCCGCGTGGCAGGTTTCCAGCGCAGACCTTCGTCCGACTGCATCACCAGCGATGAGTTGAAAATCCCTGATTCGAACCCTCCGTTCAGATTTCCCAACCACACGCCGCCTACTTCTTGCGCTGACACCCCTGCGTCGGTCAACGCGTTGCGTGATACGGAGGCGATTAGGCCTTCCAGATCGAGGTTGTCAAATTTTCCAAATGGAGAGTGAGACCATCCGACAATGACTGCACCCATAACGCCTCCGGTTTGATTACGGAGAGAATCTACACTCAGGCACCGTCCTTAAACAGACGAAGAATTACGTCAGGGACAACCCTTAAGCGACACCTTCCCGTCTTAGTCCTCTAAAGGAACGCTTTGGTTCGAACTCGCCTCTCTCACAGTCGGAACTTCGGTTGATTCCAGAAGAACGAAACCAGCCCTCAACGCGTCGCAGCACTGATGAGCGGACGTACAGAAAGTTGGCAGAGAGGCAAGCGGGTCAATGCGCATCGCTTGTACAGCATTGGTGGTCCTCGTCGCCTGTTTCTGTCGGATGTCTTCTAGTGGCTCGCATCCCGGAGAACGATCGTTTGCAGAAGGCCACGTCTTAACACGTGTTTTGATGGAAGTCAGTTGTCTTCATCGACGCTGATGCGATCTCAGGGATTCTTCTTTTTAGCACCGCGCTAGGTATAGACACTAGCGTAATTTTGCGACTGCCTTAGGGGGGCCGCCCATATTAGATTGAGTGCGACTGACAACAGCCTCGAGAGGCTCCGATAGCCGCCGCCTGCGAGCTCCGCCGTTTTGCGGCGGCCAATCTGACCGCAATCGGAAGAAACCGGCGACGGACGATGGTCTGGCATCCGGTCAGTGTCGACATGATTAAATAACTAGCTAGGAGACAGAAGATGTTTAAGCCATCTTTTCAATCGTCGTGCGACTCCCGAATGACTGCGGGGTTAGCGAAACCGACCATGTTCGCGAAAAAAACAGAGACATTCTGGACAACACTTGGTTCAAACCGGGTTACTAAGAGGTGGCCCCGGAAATCTGGACAGTCGGTTAGGTGGAG
>NZ_JARESS010000113.1:0-9097 GCF_046027915.1 Paraburkholderia sp. RL17-347-BIC-D | reverse complement strand
AGGCATTCTGCTGGGCGTTTGCGTGGCGACCTTCGTACAGATGTCGTTCTGGCGCGAGGGCGAGGGCGACGTGCTGCGGCAGAAGCTCGCAACCCTGTTGCGGGCGATTGCCGCACAGTTGCGTCCATCGCAGCCTGGCGCCGGGAAAGGGGATGATCTGCCGTATGCACAGCGCCAGTTGCAGGCGTGGGCCGTGCTGGCCGATTGCGAGACAACGCTCTCGCGTGTCGCGCTCGAGCCGGCCTGGCAGGAAGGCGAGCAGTCGCAACTGACCCTGCGCGCGCAAACGGTGCTCGCGCAGGGGCGCGAGATCATGCTGGCGGGTGACGCGTTGCGCAGCGCGCTCGTGGCGCAAGCGGGATCGTCGAGCCCACGCACCATCGACGCAGTGCACGCAGCCCAGCAACAGGCCAGCGCCGAACTCAACCGATACGCGGATGAGCTCGCGGCCAACCCACCCGATGCACACGGGCCGCGGCGCATCGAGATCGCTGCGCAAGCGGTCGAACCGGCTCAACTGGCGGATCAGCCGCTCATCGCCGCAGCGGACGAACTGTCGCGGCAGATCGCGGGGCTGCCGGACTGGCGCGTCGAGGCACCGGTCGCGGCGTCGGCATCACCGGCGGTGCGAGCATGAACGCGCGATCGGGTTTGTGCGATTGGCGATGGCGTCGGTGCCTCCTATGCGTCGCGTGGATATCGTCCGTGCTGTCGGGGTGCGCGCTGATCCATCACAACGGCACGCCCTATACCGAGATCGCGCCGGAGCAAATCAATCTCGCGGACGACATCCACCTCGCACGCGAAGGCTGGCCCGCCGCGCGTTGGTGGACGCGCTATCGCGATGCCCAGCTCGACGCGCTGATCGATCAGGCGCTCGCCGATGCGCCGACCATGGTGATCGCGCGCACGCGTGTTGCGCAAGCAAAGTCGGATGTGGAGCTTGCCAGAGCGGGATCCAACCTTCAGGTTGCGGCGCTGGCGTCGCTGGATCGCGAGCATATTTCGGCGAACGGCTTTCTGGGCCCGTTCGCGAGGAACGAACCGGCTGCGGGGCTGACGGGGCCGTGGTACACGGAAGGTGTTGTCGGACTTGGGGCGAGCCTGGACCTGGACATTTGGGGCAAGCAACGCGCGGAGGTCGCCGCGTCGCTCGGCGTGAGCAATGCGCGGCTCGCCGAGACGTCCGCTGTCGAAATCGAAATCTCGACGGATGTCGCGCAGCTTTACTACGGCATTCAAACGACTTATCAGCTCATCGATCTGCTGAACGAATCGCATGAGATCGCGGCGTTCGCGGTGGAAGCACACGAGGGGCGAGCGGCGCGAGGCCTGGAAGCCCGCACCCAGCTCGAAGAAGCGCGCGCGCAGCAGTTGGCTATCGAAGGGCAGATCGTGTCGGCGCAAGGGCAGATCAAGCAGTTGCGCGAATCGATGCGCGCGTTGGTCGGCGCGGGGCCCGCAGGACTGCCCGCCATCGAACCCGTAGCGCTGCCGCGCTCGCAGGCTGCCTTGCCGACGACGCTTTCGTACGAACTGCTGGCCCGGCGGCCCGATCTGCAGGCGATGCGATGGTATGTCGAGGCGTCGTTCGACCGGATCGACGCGGCGAAGGCGGCGTTTTACCCGAGTTTCGATATCAAGGCATTTTTCGGCTTCAACGCCTTGCATCTCGCCGACCTCTTCACGCATGCAAGCCAGCAGATCAACCTGATTCCGGGCCTGACCTTGCCGATTTTCGACGGCGGCAGGCTCAACGCGAACCTGAACGGCGCCCGCGAGGGCAGCAACCTGTTGATCGAGCAGTACAACCAGGCCGTTCTCAACGCCGTACGCGATGTCGCCCAGACGGGCAGCCGTCTGCAGTCCCTCGACGCGGAGACCGCGTTGCAGAAACAACGGATCGAATCAGTGGCGTTCACGAGGGACAGTGTCGAAGCCTACTATCAACGCGGACTGACGAGCCGGCTCGCGGCGCTCGAAGCGCGCCAGCCGGTGATTGCGGAACAGGTCGCCCTTCTCACGCTCAACGGTCAAGTGCTCAGTCAGGAGATTGTGTTGACGAAGGCGCTCGGCGGCGGCTATCTCGCCGATCCGCCCGTCGAACTGAAGCCGCGTTAAATGGTGCGCCGGTGGGGTTCTTCTCGGGCCGATACCGCCGCCCTCACTCATTGGTGCCGGGTCGGACACACCATGGTTCCGCCAGTGTGGAGGTTGGCCCGGTCCAGGAGGCCCTGCCCTGGAGACATTGGGGTGGACGGAGTGTCGATCAGGTCGACGAACACGCGGTTCCGACCGCACCCCGTTGATCTCCCCCGTCTAGGGGATGGCCCCGAATGCCCGATCGCACCGGTGACGGCGGTGACGGGAGTGCTCGGGTTGCCACCCTATGCGAGATGCAACGACGAACCGGTGTCAGCCCCACTATCCATTTCTAGGCGTAAGGAGATATAGGTGCAGGACACCGTACAGAGCCCGACGCCATGCTTGTTTCGCAATAAGAAGTGGATGCCGAAGCAAGTCGATCTCGTTAGGATGCTTTACATGACCAATGAATGAAACTGCTCAGCGGCAGACGGAGCGGTTCCCTTCGCCGTTTTCATCTGCCTTTCCTGATGATGTGCATCACTTCGATACGGGCCGATGCGTTAGGCTCAGGGCTTTGACGTTCGCAGAGCAAACAGATGAGTAAGCTAAGGAGCATTGACAAGCTGTTCGAAGGTCGGCATTTCGATCGCGAAGTCATCGTCTTATGCGTTAGTTGGTACGTGCGTTGCAAGCTGAGCCTGCGCGATGTTGTCGAGATGATGTCCGAACGCGGCCTTTCTCTCGCGCACACGACGACCAATGGGCTGGTCCAGCGGGAGAGCTTCTCCGGTTTCACGCACCCGGGAACTGTTGGATGTGTTTCCGGGACAGAGGGTGCTCAAACGCACGTCGGTGAATTCGTGGGATGACCAGAAGGTGCGTGACGCGCTGGCCGCGAATGGCCGCAACAACACGTTCTCGCTGTCCGTCATGAATGAAGGCAGCTACGAAGTTTATACGGTGGCCGACGCATCAGGCGGCACGTCGAAAGACGTACATGACTACGCGATGCAGCGCATGATCGAGGCCGGCTCCGTGCCAATGACGTGGCAACAGGTACTGCTGGAATGGCAACGCGACAGGGCGCACAGGGAGACGTACGACGCGGTAATGGCCATCGTCACGGCGCAATCAGGTGCGTACGCGATGGGCGTGGACTACGATTTTACGATGGTCCACAAGGCGCCACAGCGCACAGCGGGTGCGCACGAAGCGCTCGCGCCGGTGCCCGCCAAATAGCCTGCCGCAACCGACCGGATATTGGGCACTGCCCTTTCCGGCTTGAATCTGCATTGTCCGGCCTATTCGCCGGAGGAGCGTCTGGCCGTACGGAGCAGCGCTAGGTTTCTGACATATCGTATGAACGAATTGAAGGGCGCATTGCAGTGGTCGAGTCTTTTCACCTGTCATTCCCGAACTCACCCGTTGCGCTGCAGCGTTCGCCGAGAGCGTCAACCGCACAATCCGGATATCAAAAAATTCCAGGACAATGCCGGATTACCAGCCATATTTGAGTTCGACGCCAACGTAATCGGCATTGCTGCCGCCCACGCTCCGGATGGAATTGCTCACCTGGAAATGGACGGCCTCAACCGAGCCGATCAGGTTTTCAGCGATCGTCCAGTCCGCCCGTAGCTGCGCGTACATGCCCGTCCACCGGGTGCCGTGCCCCGCGGTACGCGGCACGATTGCGTTACCCTGCTGGTACACGGCGTCGCCCGTCGTCTCGCGCCACTGGAAACCGATTGCGGCCAACAGCGCGAGTCGGCTCGCCGGCTTCAGCGTAATCGATGGCTTGATGTGGATGATGTTGGCGTAGCCGGTATAACTCGCCAGCGTGAAGTAGGAACCATTCGGAAAGAGTGGATTGAACGTTTCCACCCGGCCGTCGTTGGGATGCCGGTCACCGGATGCCGCATCTATCTGGATGCCGAAGCGCGGTGACCACGGCGCGTCCAGTGTGTAGCCTGCAAGCGAGCCAACCGCCCACGCGAAGATCGGCTTGCTGCCGATATGACCACTCTGTACCATCGATTCGACGTCCCAGTCGGCGTGCCCGGTTTTTCCGGCATACCGCAGGTCGAACACATCCCGATGTTCGTTGCCGCTTGCATCGAGAAACCGCGCATTGCTCCGGTTGTATCGCGAGTAATACCCGGAGAGGTCACCTGGCCCGGTATCCTGATGCTCGAAGCGCACGCCGCTGAACGTGAGGTGCCTGTTAGACACATCGTCGAACGCAGAGACGTCGCGGTACTGCACCGGCTGCGTCGCGTAGCCGATAAAGCGCCACTTGCCATGCTCATAGTCAGCCCATACGGCATCGTAGGCCTGCCGCACGTTCGGGCCGTCGCGAACGGAGATGAACCGCTGCAAGTCGAACGCCATCTCCTGGCGGCCGATGCGAAGCTTCACAGTTCCGCCAGCCAGCGGACTGACCCACGCGACGAACGCCTGCTCCAGGTCGAGCGGATTCTTGTCGACAGGTGTCACGACATCCTTGCCGAACGCGCGTGCATCTTCGAGCTGCACGAAGAACTGCCAGTGTTGCGCGACGTGGGCGTCGGCGCTCACCTCCGCGCGCTGGATCACATAGGTGTCCGCGAGTCCCGGGCTGATACCGAAAATTGGCGCATCGTTGACCTCCATGCGCTCGCGCAGGTTCGCACCGAGAGACAGCCACGATTCCGGATCGCCGCCGAGCGGCAAATACTTGAGCCCGTCCATCGGCTTTGCGGGCACGCGGGGATTCGCCAGAACCGACCAGTCCTCCTGCCACCGGTTGAACATCACTTGCGGCCGCTGTGCCGTGCACGCTGGCGCGGCCGTATCCATCGACGCAGCTGTGCCGACGTCCGCACGCGCCCCAGCACTCAGGGCAAGCGCCGCTCCCGCCGCCGTGACGTACAGCGCACAGCGCTGCCTGCGCCACATTCGTCTTGTCGCAGTCCGAATCATTATCCTGCTTTCACACACGCGAATTTCCCCGATCATCAGCGCGGCTTTGTGCCTGCCGCGCAATCCGTCAAGCCCGACTCGTCACGATCGACGGCGGCCAGCCAGACCAACACCGCAAAAGGCATTAGTAGCGCCCAGAACATGACGTACCGATAAGCGAGCGCGCCTGCGCCGAAGCGCGCCACCGCATGCAGCGTCTTACCAAGGCGCGCGCGAGCCGCTGACTTCACCTCCGCCGTCACCTCGGACGAGACGAGTTCGAGTGCATCGAGCACAGCCTGCGTAACGTTACCGGTCATGACAGTATTCGGCACGCCGGCGCGCGCGATCAAACGTCCGTGGGTGTTCTGCACGCCCATCGCTGCGGCGCCGGTCAGCACGAAGTTGCCGGTCACGTGCGGTGTGAACAGCCCGAAGAGGGCCACGAAGCTCAGCGTATCCACATAGCCGGCAACGGCCACGGGCGCGCTGTCCGCGTATTTCATAGTTTGAATCCCGTGACCGACGGCGTGCCGGCGATCAATGGGCCGCCGCGTGAATCTCGGCGATATAGCCGCCTGGAAATTGCACGAGCGCCGCCTCGCGCTTGTCAGCCGAGAACGGCTGGACCAGTATCTTCACGCCCGCGACTTCGGCTTTTTTCAACGTGTCGGCCAAGTCCGTCACTTCGTAGCCGGTCATCTCCCGGCCGAACGGCCACGGGAGATGGCCGTCCGTCGCCAGCACGGTCATCTTGCCGAAGCCTGACTCGATGCGCACGCGCCGGTACGTGTCGCCCGGTCGGCCGATTTCGACGCCCGGCGCGTTGCGCTCATCGGACACGACCTTGCCATGCGAGAACGCGACGAAGTTGTGGATCAGCGAATCGGCGCGTTCCGGCGACACGTAGACGCGGTTATCCGGCACGGTCTGCAGCGGGTCGTAGCTCGGTGCCTGCGTGTGCCAGTACAGTTGCATGTGCACACCGCCCGGCCATTCGATGATCGCGTCACGGCCGATGGGGTCGGGGAACGTCGCGACCGTCACGTCCGCGCCGTGGGCCTTCGCGGCCTTGACCGCAGCATCCATGTCGGTGACGAGATAGCCCGTACGCTCGTTGCCGAACGGCGAGGGAACAGGCGTCTTGAAGCCGAACACCGAAAGCGTGCCGACCGGCGTGAAGACAAGCTGCGACATGGTCTGGCTCGGCGTGGGCGTCACCTGAAACACGCCTTGCTGTGACTTGTGGCCACCGAAGGTTGCGACGAGACTGTCTGTGAAACGGTCGAAGTCCTCGGGCGCGACGTAGACGTGCGTCGTATCGTACTGCGGTCCGACGGCGATGATCGGGCTCGCCGGATGCATCTTCAGCGGAGGCGTCGCGGTGGCGGGAAACGACATCGCGACGCTGGCTGAAACCAGGGCGGTCGCGATCAGGGAACGGATCATGGGCATGGTATTGGCGTTCCTTTAGTGTTTTTGCTGAGAGCGTGCATGGACGCGCCGGCCATCCAGATCGGAGAGCCACGCCGCCATGACGAGGGCGGCGATCAGCCCGAGGTGTTCGAAAAAACTGTTGGTCGCCGAAAAGCGCGCGTTGCCCGCCGCGTTCCAGAAGTTGTTGGCGACGAGCATGGCGATGGCCGTCAGGCAGGCCAGCCCGCCCGCGCCCAACCAGACCAGCCGGTTCGCGATCACGCAGACCGACCCGCCAAGTTCGACGACGATCGCGAGCGTCGCCCAGAGCCATCCCGGACGAAGCCCGAAATGCTCCTGCTCGGCGACGGCCGCGGAAAAATGCACGAGCTTGGTTACGCCGCCGAGGACGTACGCGGACACCAGCGCTGCGCGCGCCACCGGCAGGAGCCAGCGCCATCCGAGGATCGTGCTCACCCACTCGGGATTGCGTGTTTTGAGGGTGCTCACGTCAGACCGCCCAGCAGGCGCAGCCGAGCGCGCCCCAGAATGCGCTCAGGTCCGAGGCCGGCGCATTGCCCGACCATGCGCGCGCGTGACTGTGGCCGTGCACCGAGCAGGCGCTTGAGCACCCGCACGCCGCGGCGGCGACCTGTTGCAACGTGGATTCGCCTTGGCCGCGCGAGCCCGCAGCGTCCTTCCACGCCGCGAAGCCGCCGAACCGGCGCACCGGCGACCAGTCGGGCATCGCGGGCGGCGGCGCGCTGTCGTCGAGAGGACCGAATTCGCCCACGCCGTACACCACACGTCCGCCGACGATCGTCAGTTCCGATGTCGTCTGCGCGATCTCGTCCTCCGCGCAGGCGAAGAAGTCGCGGTCGGGCACGATCAGATCGGCGAACTGGCCGACTGCAATCTGGCCTTTCTTGCCCTCCTCGTTGGAGAACCAGGTGACCTTTTCCGTCCACATGCGCAGCGCCGTCTCGCGGTCGAGGCAGTTGCGCCGCGGATAGAGACGCAGACCGGCTACCGTCATGCCGGTCACTAGCCACGCAAGCGAGACCCAGGGGTTGTATGAAGCGACCCGCGTCGCGTCGGTGCCGGCTGAGGTCTTCACACCTTTCTCGAGCAGCTTCGCGACCGGTGGCGTGGCCTCGGCCGCTGCCGCCCCGTAGCGCTCGACGAAGTACTCGCCTTGATAGGCCATGCGATGCTGCACCGCCACGCCGCCGCCAAGCGCGGCGATACGGTCCATCGAGCGTTCCGAGATCGTCTCCGCGTGGTCGAAGAACCAGTTGATGCCCGCTAGTGGAATATCGCGGTTGACCTTCTCGAAGACGTCGAGCGCCCGGCTGATCGTCTCGTCGTAAGTGGCATGCAGGCGCCACGGCCAGCGGTTTTCGGCCAGCACGCGCACCACTTCTTCGAGCTCGCCTTCCATCTGCGGCGGCATGTCCGGGCGCGGCTCACGGAAGTCCTCGAAGTCGGCGGCGGAGTAGACGAGCATTTCTCCCGCGCCGTTGTGCCGGAAGTAGTCGTCCCCCTGCTTGTATTTCGAGGTCCTGGTCCAGTCGAGGAAGTCCTGCTTCTCCGCCTTCGGCTTCTGCGTGAACAGGTTGTAGGCGAGCCGGATGGTCATCTGTCCTTCATCGGCCAGCTTCTGGACGACCTCGTAGTCGTCCGGGTAGTTCTGAAAGCCGCCGCCCGCGTCGATCACGCCCGTGATGCCGAGCCGGTTCAGCTCGCGCATGAAGTGACGCGTCGAATTCAGTTGATAGTCGAACGGCAGCTTCGGCCCCCGCGCGAGCGTCGCGTAAAGAATCGCCGCGTTCGGCTTCGCGAGCAGCAGCCCGGTCGGGTTGCCCTGGCTATCGCGCATGATCTGGCCACCCGGCGGCTCGGGCGTGTCCTTCGTATAGCCGACGACGCGCAGCGCGGCCGCATTCAGCAGCGCTCGGTCATAGAGGTGAAGGATGAAGACGGGCGTATCCGGCGCGATAGCGTTCAACTCCTCGATGGTCGGCAGCCGCTTCTCGACGAACTGCTGCTCGGTGAAGCCGCCGACCACACGCACCCACTGCGGCGGTGGCGTGACCGCGACCTGGCGCCTGAGCATGTTCATCGCGTCGGCGAGCGAGCGCACGCCGTCCCAGCGCAGCTCCATATTGAAGTTCAACCCGCCGCGTACGACGTGCGTGTGGTTGTCGATGAGACCAGGCAGAGCCAGTCGGCCCTTCAAATCGATCACACGAGTCGTCGCACCGGCAAGCGGCACAACTTCGGCATCGTCGCCGACGGCAACGAACCTGCCTTCCCGAATTGCAACGGCGCTCGCGACCGGCTTCGCGCGGTCGAGCGTCGTGAAGCGGCCGTTGCGCAGTATGAGATCGGGAACGGTGTGAGAGGTAGTCATGAGCGGTTCTCCTCGGTGTCGGCCGTCTCGCGTCGCGCCTGTTGTGAAGCGTGGCGGCCCGGCAACATGCCGAAGACGTGGCTCGCGCAATGGGCGTCGCGCCAGGCGACCGACAAGGTGGTGCCTGACAGAAGGCGCTTCGCGACCGGTATCACCTGCTCGCCGCCCAGCATGCCGAGCAGACCGAGCAGTGCGATGAGCGGTGGTGCCGGCGAGCGCACGTTGATCAGGCTATAAATGAGA
>NZ_JARESS010000112.1:0-9278 GCF_046027915.1 Paraburkholderia sp. RL17-347-BIC-D | reverse complement strand
ATGGGGCGAACAAAGACTCCGGTTTGCGATCCGCACTGAGCAATCGTGTGCAACACACTCCGCAAACGGTCCTTTCCACTTTGCAGACACCCGCACAGGAGAGCACAGCGCCGCCGCCGCACCCACCCGCAGCCAGCGGCCCCTAACAACTCCAACTATGACGCCTACCGCGTCGCGACATCCCCACCGCCGCTCGCGCCCGCAGGCACCACGCCATCGCCGATCCCCGCTTCGCCGACTTCTGCAAGCAGGGTCTCATCGCGTGCAATGACTTTCGGCAGATGTGTACGCAGGAACTCGACCCAGGTCCGCGTCTTCGCGTCGATGAACTTACGCGACGGATACAGCGCGTAAATATTCATCTTCTGCGCCGTATACTCCGGCAACACGCGCACTAACGTGCCATCACGCAATCCGGAAATCGCCGCGTACAGCGGCAGCATGCCAATGCCCATCCCTTCGCGAATCGCGACAATCATCGATTCGGCGATGTTCACGTGCACCGGCCCATTCACTTCCATCATTTCGCTGCCATTCGGCCCATCGAGCACCCAATCGTGCGGCGGAAACGCCGGCGTGTGCAGGATCAAACACTCATGGTGCGCCAGATCGGCCGGCTGCTGCGGCGCGCCGTGCGCGCGCACATACGCCGGCGACGCGCACAGAATGCTAAAGGTCGTCCCCAGTGGGAGCGATACGAGTTCCGAATTAGGCAAACTGGAAGCACCGATCACCGCAACGTCTGCGCTGCCTTCGAAAAGATCAGGCATGCGCTGCGACAGCGTCAGCTCGACCGTCACCTCCGGATACAGCGCGCGATAGCGCGAGATGGCCGGCAGCACGTAATGCTGGCCGATGCTGGCAAAACTGTGCATCCGCAACGCGCCGCTCGGGCGCTCGTGCGCACAGCTGGCTTCTTCTTCCGCTGTGTCGACATCTGCAAGTATCTGTTGACATCGTTTCAGATAGCGCTCGCCTGCAGTGGTGAGCGCGAGCCGTCGCGTTGAACGGTTGAGCAACCGCGTCCGCAGATGAGCTTCGAGTTCCGAGACCGCACGGGACATCGCGCCGGTCGTCGAATTGAGCGACTGCGCGGCGGCGGTAAAACTACCGGCTTCGACCACGCGCACGAACACTCGCATATTTTGTAACGTATCCATCGATCCTTCTATTTCACGGCTGAAGCCGTATTGTCCGCCTGTCTCGGATGCGCATTGTTGTTCGTTCTGGAAGGGACGTTCCGCGGCCGTCCTCTTAATGCGCGCGCAGCATGCCCCTACAATCGGCGCCTTGCGTGGCCGGTGCGAGCAGTCTTCTTCACCGGCGCTTTTTCCAGCGACCAACCGGGGCGCCTTGCTTCCAGATGAAACGCGAACATGCGATCGAACCTACGGCGGATTCCCGCCGGAAGTGGGGCGTCATGTTGCAAACGCTCAGTCCGGCTGTTCGGGACTGGGCGACCAGCGACGGTCTGGTTTGGCTGCATCTGTTCAAAACGGTCACCGCGGGGCTGTTGGCGCTCGGCATTGCGATGCTGCTGGATCTGCCTCAGCCGCGCATAGCGATGACCACGGTGTTCGTGCTGATGCAGCCGTTCAGCGGCATGGTGCTCGCCAAGAGTTTCTATCGGATTCTCGGGACCGCGGTGGGCACGGTCGCTGCGCTGGTGCTCGGCGCGCTGTTCGTCCAGCAGCCCGAGTTGTACATGCTCGGCATGATCGGCTGGGTGAGCGCCTGCATTGCGGCAGCGGTCCGGTATCGGCATTTCAGATGGTACGGCTTTGTGCTTGCGGGTTACACCGCTGCGCTGATCGGCATCCCGAATGTGACGGTGCCTCACGACCTGTTTCTGGCGGCGCTCACGCGCGCGGCGGAAGTGGCGGTCGGCATCGTGTCCTCGAGCGCGGTGAGCGCGTTGATCGTGCCGCAGCGGTCCAGCCTTGCACTGCGGCGTGCGCTACAGATTCGGTACGGAAATTTTACTGCGTTCGCTGCCGATGTGTTGGCTCGCGGCATCAAGCGGGGCCAATTCGAGCGGCGCTTTGCGGATCTCGCCGACGAGATCGTCGGTTTCGAGGCGACGCGCACTTTCGCCGCTTTCGAAGATCCGGCCATGCGTTCGCGCAGTCAGCATCTCGGCCGTTTGAACGGCGAGTTCATGGATGCCTGCGCGCGACTGCATGCACTACATCAACTGCTCAAGCGTCTGCGCATGAATGGCTCGGCGCCGGTCGTCGCGGCGATCAAACCGTATTTTCACGAGTTGGCCGCGCTCATGTCGCCACCGCTCGAAGTCACAGGGGACCCATCGCGTACGGCCGCCCGTTTGCGACATTTTCAGGCGAGCTTGCCACGGCGTGTGCGTGAAACGAGGCGGCCGCTGGAAGCCACGCCCGCCGAATCGCTGGCGGACTTCGACACGGCGGCGGAACTGCTGTACCGGTTCGTCGACGAATGGATCCGTTACTCGCAGACCTACGCGACTCTCACGCAGCGCAAGCCGGGCAACCAGCCACGGACCACCAGCCGCTACGTCAGCAAAACCAACACCTTTGTCGTCGCGTTGACTTTTATCCGCTCGGCTGTGGTCATGGCAATCGCCGGCTGGTTCTGGATCACGACGGACTGGCTGAGCGGCGGCCTTGCGGTGATCGGCGCGGCGCTGGCGTGCGC
This sequence comes from Paraburkholderia sp. RL17-347-BIC-D, assembly GCF_046027915.1. Classification (NCBI taxonomy): domain Bacteria; kingdom Pseudomonadati; phylum Pseudomonadota; class Betaproteobacteria; order Burkholderiales; family Burkholderiaceae; genus Paraburkholderia; species Paraburkholderia sp. RL17-347-BIC-D. Next base: position 6,605 of record NZ_JARESS010000112.1, on the reverse strand, counting down.
GCTGACGTCGACTGCGCCGAATCCGTCGAAGATGGCCGTGCAAATGGCCGTCGGCGCCGTGCTGGCGACCATGACCGGCTATCTATTCACGTGCTATGTGTATCCCAACATCGACGGCTTTCCGCTGCTGTGCATGATGCTGGCGCCAGTGCTCGCACTCGGCGCATTCATCGCCACGCGCAAGCTTGCGGCGGGATATGGGATCGGTTTCTCAGTGTTCTTCTGCCTGCTCGCCGCGCCTGACAACGTCGTCACTTACGCGCCGGATCTGGTGATCAACAACGGCATTGCGCTCACCGCGTCGATGCTGTTGGCGGCGCTTGTCTTCGCAGTCGTTTTCCCGACCGACATGCCCTGGCTCATCGGGAAAATCATGGGCGATCTGCGGGCACAGGTCGTGTCCGCGTGCAAGGACGAACTGCCGGGTCTCAATCAACGCTTTCAGTCGAGTACGCACGATCTGACTTCCCAGTTGCGCATGCTGTTGACGCGACGCTCCCGGCGCCGCCGCGATGCATTGCGCTGGACGCTCGCGACGCTCGAAGTGGGTCACGCCGTGATCGATCTACGCAACGAAGCGGCGCGCGCCGACTACGCGCACGCACTTCATCCACGCTGGACCAGCGCCATAGAGCACATGCGCGATGACCTCGCGCGGCTCTTCGAGCAACCTGACTCGCGTGGTCTGGAGCGCGCGCTGGTGTCCGTGCGCGCGGCCACGTGGATTGCGCAGGACGTGCTGCAAACGGTTCATGCCGATCGCGAAAAGCGTCACGACCTGCAGCGCATCCTGAGCTGCCTGCACTTCATCCGCACGGCGTTGCTCGACAAGGACGCGCCGTTCAATGCGCGTTGACCCATGCACGCGACGATCGACTATGTGCATCGATCCTTCTACAGAATGGAAGGATCACTTCCGGACCGCCCCATTTATCCGCGGGAAAGGCAGCCATATAGTTTCATCACTGCCACGCAGTCCCCCAACGGGGCTTCCTACGGGGCAGCACCGTAAGTCATGGAGAACGAAATGAATGTGTTGAAGATTGCTCTGATTGCCTGCTCTTTGTCCGCTGTTGTCGCTCACGCACAATCGGCGCCGGCCGCCCCGGAACAACAGGTCGCCCAAGCGAATGCACAGCGTGCGAAGAACGCCGAAAGCCAAAGCCGCATCACCACACCGGCGATCAAAGCTGAAGAGTGCGTTGGGCCCGTGAGCTTCTGCAACATCTACTTCGGCAGCTGAACAGCGCCACGCGTCATATCTGAAATACGTGCAAGACCTGTCGCGAACGTTCGACGCGACGCAGCACCTGGCCGCGACACCGTCCCTTTGTGACGCTGCGGCGGGTGCGACAATCCGGCTGCTGAGCGAAGCACACCATAGACGTGCGCACCAGTAGACTGGACTGGTGACTATGGAGAGACTCAGTTTCATGTACCAAGACCGGATTCGCTGCGCTGAGTTGCGCGCAAAAATCACTTCAGCCGCCGAGGCGGCGCTTTTGATTCAGGATGGCATGTGTGTCGGCGCCAGCGGCTTCACGCGCGCGGGCGATGCCAAAGCCGTCCCTGTTGCGCTTGCCGAGCGCGCGCGCCAGGAAGGCAAGCCGCTGCGCATTACGTTGATGACCGGCGCATCGCTCGGTCACGATGTGGACCGCACGCTCACCGAGGCGCACGTGCTGGCTCGCCGCTTGCCGTTTCAAGTGGACAAGACGCTTCGCGACGCCATCAATCGCGGCGAAGTCATGTTCGTCGATCAGCATCTGTCTGAAACGGTCGAGATGCTGCGCGCGAACCAGCTCGGCAAACTCGACATCGCCATTATCGAAGCCACCGCGATCACCGAGACCGGTGGCATCGTGCCGACCACGTCGGTCGGCAATTCGGCGAGCTTCGCGATTCTCGCCGACAAGGTCATCGTCGAAATCAATCTTGCTCAGCCGCTCGCGCTCGAAGGACTTCACGACATCTGGATTCCGGGCCGCAGGCCGAACCGCGAGCCGCTGCCGATCGTCCGTCCGCAAGACCGGGTCGGCACGCCTGCCATCGAGATCCCACTCGAAAAAATCTCGGCGATCGTCATCACCGATATGGCGGACAGTTCATCCACGGTGCTGCCGGCAGATGCCGAGACCGAATCGATTGCAGGTCATCTGATTGAGTTTTTCCAGCACGAAGTATCGCGCGGACGCATGCCGAAGCGCTTGCCGCCATTGCAAGCCGGCATCGGCACGATTGCCAATGCCGTGCTGGCCGGTTTCGTCGATTCGCCTTTCGACGCCTTCGAAATTTATTCAGAAGTGCTGCAGGATTCGACCTTCGATCTGCTGGATGCCGGCAAGGTGACGTTCGCCTCCGGTGCGTCGATCACGTTGTCGGCCGCGCGCCAGGCGCAGGTGTTCGGCGAACTCGAACGCTATCGCGATCGTCTCGTGCTGCGTCCGCAAGAAGTCAGCAACCATCCTGAAGTGATTCGCCGGCTCGGTCTGATCGCGTTGAATACCGCGCTCGAATTCGACATCTACGGCAACGTGAATTCGACTCACGTGGGCGGCACGCACATGATGAACGGCATCGGCGGTTCGGGCGACTTCGCGCGCAACGCGTCGTGCGCGATCTTCGCGACCAAGTCGATGGCAAAGGGCGGCCGCATTTCGAGCATCGTGCCGATGGTGCCGCATTGCGATCACAACGAACACGACGTGGACGTGGTCGTGACGGAGCAGGGGCTCGCCGATTTGCGCGGCCTCGCGCCGCGGGAACGCGCCACGCTGATCATCGAGAATTGCGTGCATCCGCTGTATCGCGATCTGTTGCGCGACTACTACGGGCAAGCATTGAAGGGAGGCGGGCAAACGCCGCATCAGTTGGATCAGGCTTTCGCCTGGCATACGCGGCTGCGTGATACCGGCTCGATGTTGCCGGCGGTGGAGACGAAGCTTTAAACGCGGGTAGTCAGCTCAAGCCGGCGTCAGGTGGCCTTCGCCCCTGACGCCGTAAGACATCAGATGCTACGCTCAGGCGCCTCGTCGGACGAGCCGGACAAGAAACAATAGAATGACCGCGCCGATCACCGCCGTGATGATCGAGCCGATCCAGCCGCCGCCCAGCGAAATATGCAGCACACCGGCGAGCCAGCCGCCGATGAACGCGCCGACAATCCCGACGATGATGTCGACGATCAGGCCGAAGCCGCCGCCCTTGACGAGCACGCCTGCCAGCCAGCCAGCGATCGCGCCGATGATGAGCCATGCAATGATGCCGTGTTCCATAATCGAGACTCCCTAGTTGAGTGTGAAAAATTCACGGTGACAGAGCTTAGTCGATGGTTATGGGACAGTCCATATTCAGGACGCGGAATTAACATTGTCTGAATCTATTGCAGATCAAGTGTAGACGATGCGCGCGCAGATGGGGGACTTACGCGTTACGCTTACTCGGGCGTCGGCTCCGCTTCTCTGGCCGTCCAACTGACGCTGGAGACGCTCTTTTCCATGCTGATGCGGCTGGCCATCTGTTCGAGCTTCGACTGATCCTTGGGATGCATCTTCAACGTTGCAGTAACGCGAATGCGTCCTGGGTCGTTTTCGACGTCCTCGCTCGTCAGGCTTTGAAACGACAGCGGCGTCGAATACATGGAGTTGGAGACGGCGGTACGAATGTGAATCTCGTCGGCTTCCCGACAGACGATTGTCAACACGTATTCGCGGACGAGGTCGGCGTTCGATACCGGCGTCGCGTTGATCGTACGGCTGACTTCGCGCAGCACGGTATTGGTCAACAGCACGACCAGGGTGCCGGCTAGCGCCGGGCCGTAATGGCCCGCGCCGCACAAAACGCCCACCGCGGCCGAGCACCACAAGGTCGCCGCGGTGTTGATCCCCTGAATGGAACCCTTGTCGCGCATGATCACGCCGCCGCCGAGAAAGCCGACGCCGGAGACCACATACGCGGCGATCTGGGTGATGCCTGCCGTGCCGTTGCCGGTCAGTACGCCGAGCGTGACGAACAGGCACGCGCCGCTCGCGACCAGCGTGATGGTGCGCAGGCCTGCATTGCGCTGACGTATCTGCCGTTCGAGGCCGATCGCGACGCCACAGGCGAAGGCAGCGAGAAGCCGCCAGACGAATTCAATTGTCATCGGTAAGCAAGGTTGAGGCGCGAAATCGCACAGTGTGAACCGTACGCGTGACAGCGACACGTCCGCCTCGATGGGACGCGGGCGCGTTCAGGCACGGCGCAACGCAGCGCGAACGAAGACTCGCAGCGCTGAAAGGCGAGCAACGTCGGCACGGCGTTAGGCCATGCGGCGCCTCACTGCGACTTCACTGGCAATTTCGCTGGTAGAAAGCGGGTATCAACGACGTGCACCGCCAGCCCGAAGGCAAGACGGCGACAGGTAAAGACTGGCGCGGAAATCTTGCCGATCAGGCGATCGGGCGAATCGAAGCTCGACGGGTACTGCAGCTACTGTCCAAGATCGTGATTCCGGGTAGATGAACGGGCGGATTTTAGGCGCCTCTGCAAAGTTAAGTCAAGTCGTGATCAGGCGCGGCGGCGAATCAGTTGCACGCTTTCTTTGGGGAAGTTTCTGAGCTGATAGGGGAGCTATTCCCACATAAATACGGACTCCGAATATTGACGATGTTCATCCCGGAAAACACACTGTCTGCATCACTCGGAACACGTCGCACGGCCTTGGCGCTCAATTCCGCGTTTTTTGCTCTCGCATCGTTCAGACGGCGCCGCGATCCGCACGACGTCGTTGTTTCCGCCGCCCATCCGAATCAAGGAATATATGAAAGGTAAAGCTCTTGGCTTCATCGCCGGCGCGTTGATCGCTGCCGCTCCACTCGTATCGTCGGCCGCAGGTCTGCCGGCACCGTTTGAAGGCAGCAGCACGCTGCAGGCGGACGGCGTCGTGAAATCAGTCGATCAGGCCAACCATTCAGTCACTGTGCTCGACGCACAAGGTGGCGAAGCGTCGTTCAACATCACCGACACGCGCAATCTTGCGCAGATCAAGCAAGGGGGCAAAGTTCACATCCGCATGATGCGCAATGCCGTGATCAGCATCACGCAGGGTGTCGACGGTCAAGCGGCGGCGGCTCACGTCGCGCAGTCGAACACGGTTCAGAGCGTGACCGCTCACGTCGAGGCCATCGACCATGCTTCCGGCATCATGGCGCTCAAAGGCCCGAATGGGTCCGTGTTCCATATCCAGGGCCGCGATCCGGCGAAGATCACCGGCGTGACGCCGGGTATGCAAGTGGTGGTGGCGTTCGCGCCGCAAGTCAGCGTGGCCGTGGCGCCCGCGCAGTAACGGGCGCCTTCGTCGGAGCTTAATCGGGCTCGCCGGGTACGAGGCGCAAGCGCGTGATTTCGGAAGGTGCGCCCAGACGCTTCGGCGGTCCCCAGTAGCCGGTGCCGCGGCTCGTGTACACCCAGAGTCCGTTCAGCCGCGCGAGACCGGCGGTGAACGGCTGCTGAAAGCGCACGAAGAAATTCCACGGGAAGAACTGGCCGCCATGCGTGTGGCCGGATAGCTGCAGCGTGAAACCGGCTGCTGCTGCAGCTTCGGCTGAGCGCGGCTGGTGGGCGAGCAGCACCTTGATCAGCACGTCGCCAGGCGCGCCGGCCAGTGCGGCGACCGGATCGCTGCGGTGCGCCGGGTCGTGATGGCCCGCTGAATAATCGGTGACGCCGGCAATCACGGCGCGTGCGCCGTCGTGATCCACGATCACGTGCTCGTTCAGCAGGACGTTCAGTCCCAGGCGGCGGAATTCGTCGATCCAGGCGTTGGCGCCGGCGTAATACTCGTGATTGCCGGTAACGAGAAAAGCGCCATGGCGCGCACTCAACCGTGACAGCGGCTGCGTATGTTTGGTCAGTTGCGGCACGCTGCCATCGACGATATCGCCGGTGACAGCGATCAGATCCGGCTTGAGGCGATTCACCGCGTCGACGATTGCGTCGACATAGCGGCGTTTGATGGTCGGGCCGACGTGAATATCGCTGATCTGCACGATCGTGAAGCCGTCGAGCGCGGCGGGCAAATCGTCGATCGGCACTTCGATCGTCACCACTTTGGCGCGGCGGCGAGCGTTGAACAGGCCGACGAGCGTGGAGAGCAGGGCGAGCAACGGCACAGCCGCCGCTGAGCCGGTTCGCCAGTGTGCGATGGCGACGGTGTTCGGCCAGATTGCGTCGACGGTCAGAAGCGACGCGAGCACGAGGTCGCGCGCGAAAGTCAGGACCAGCAGCGAGGAGAAGAACCCCATCGCCAGCAGGCCGACCCATGCGAGTCGGTCGCCGAGCGGTTGTTGTTTGATCGTGCGCGCGAGCATGCCGAGCGGAATCAGAAAGATCGACAGCACGAGCCACAACGCGCACAGCCAGCGGCCGGTGGTATCGATCGGCATGTCGGGAATCAGACGCAAGCCCACGTAAATGTGCAGGAGGATGCCAATCAGGATGATGCGAACAAGAAACGATGAGCGGCGCATAGAGAAGATCAAGGCGGGAAGGGGCCGGCACAGGCGGAGGAGCGGCGGCGGGGGGGGGGGGGGGGGGGGGGGGCGGGGGGGGCGCGGGGGGGGGGG
>NZ_JARESS010000111.1:0-9610 GCF_046027915.1 Paraburkholderia sp. RL17-347-BIC-D | reverse complement strand
CCAAATTGAGGCTTTTGAAGCAGCGTCTGTGTTGCTCCAAGCGGTGACTAGAATGAGCTCCCGCCGTCGCACACGGGATCTCGCCGCAACGTAAGGCCAGGCGACCAAACTTTCATGCTGGTCTGCCGCAGCGTTGATTGCGCCGTCGCGTTCAAGCAAGCGACGGTGGTCAGTGTACTGTGCCGAGAAAATGGTCGAGCATCTCAAGTCGATCGTTGCCCCAGAACAGGCGATCATTGGCTGCAAACGCGGGCGCACCGAACGCGCCTCTCTCGATCGCGTCATTGGTGTTCTGCTCGACCCAATCCTTGTATCGTGAAGATATCCCGGATGTGGCGCTGATCTACGACATGGATGATCTCGCGCGCCAGGTAGTGCTTCACACGATTGGCGAGCAATCACCTTATGCACTGCTACCAGAAGGTCATCGGCTTGCCAGGCAGAGTGTCGTAACGATCCATGACCTAGTCGATGAGCCGTTTTTCCTCCTCGACATGCCACACAGCCGCGACTATTTTCTTTCGTTGTTCCGGCTGGCTGGCGTATCGCCGACGGTTGCGCTGGAATTGCGCTCCGTCGAGATGATCCGGTCGCTGGTCGCGAACAGGCATGGCGTTTCGATTCTCGTGACTCGCCCGGTCGGCGATTTATGCTATGACGGGCGTCCGATCGTGTGCTGTCCTTTTGACTCCACTGTGCCTGCGCAACGGGTTGTCGTCGCAGCGCCGCAGACCACACAGTTGCCGAGGCCGGCTGCCGCGTTTCTTGAGGTGATGCGCGACCGGTTCATGAAGTCCTGAAGAACCGAACTGCCTCAATACACTATCGCTCACGAACCCGTAACACGCGCCGCGTACACTTTCAACTCTCGAATCATTTCCAGGTAAGCGCACCTGTCTCATCGGCACCAACGGAGCAAGGAATTGCTCGACGTGTGGCAAACCATATAGGAATTGACGAAGCGACTGCGAACATGCCGTGGCCGTTCTTTCCGAACGGCGGTTCAACGATCATTTGTCCTTGACCGCCTGCCGCCTGAAATGCCGCGAACCAGGTCGCTACGGCGTCTGGGCAATACGAATTTGCGGTCGGCCAGTCGATCGCCTGACACCCCGCACCAGCTAGGCCAGCGGACGCGGCGACTCGCTTGTGCGCGTGCCGTCGAGAAATTCTTCTGCATCGACTTTCGACGGATCTTCGATCAGTGCCTTGACCGGCGTGCCCGCAAGCGAGCGTTCGAGAATCTCGACCAGCGACACGGCGATTTGCGGCCCGCTCCATTGCCCGTCAGGCTGATACCACTTCCGGCTCCAGTTCATCGCGCCCATGACCATGAAGATGGCGAGTTTCGGATTGCACGGCACGATGCTGCCGTCCGCAATGCCTTCGCTGACCAGCTCGCGAAGACCATGTTCGAACTTGTCACGGCGCTTGACGATCGCGCGCATATGCGTGGGCTTCATTGCGTTTTCTTCGAGCAGCACGACGTAGCTGCCGTCTTCGCCGAGCATCAGATCCACGTAGCGCCTGAGTGTCATCACGAGCTTCTGCAGGCCGTTACCGTTGCTCGCCCGCGCCTGCGTAAGAATTTCGACGGCGCTGTTCATCGCCGAATCGTGGCAGAAGTACAGCAGTTCTTCCTTGCTCGGTACGTAGGTGTAGAGCGCCGCCTTAGTGACGCCGAGCTTCTTGGCAATCTCAGCGAGAGACGTTCCGTGATACCCACGCCTGTTGAACGACGCAGCTGCTTCGCGCAGAAGCACGTCGCGCTTGCGATCGAACTGTTCGCTCGCGCCGAGCACCGCATTCTTCCAGGTGCTCATCGTGCTGCTCCAATCGTCAAAGAAAATGCCTTCATACTTGCTGACGCCTTACTGAAATGATCTGATCGGGCGAACCCGCTTCACCGGTTCATCGAATTGTCGATCACGCGCAGTCCTCTGACCAGTGCGCTGGAATTCTAACCTATCAGTAGGTCCGTCACCCAGCAGGTCAATTAGCTACTACACTGAAATTTCCCCGATCTTCCCACGCCAGGACGCCACCCTCATGCCAGAACCCATCTCCGTATCGAAGCTTCGGCCCATTGTGGCCGTCGTCACCGGCGGCACGGCCGGAATCGGCCGTGCGTGTGCCAATGCGTTGCTCGCAGCCGGCGCGGCCGGGGTGCTTCTGAACGGCCGCAACGCGGAGCGCGCGGACCTCGCGCGCACGGAATTGCAATCCACCTATCCTCATGCGCAAATCGCCGTCTCCCTCGGCGACGCCGCGCAGCCCGTCGTTGCCGAACGCATCATGGCCGACGCGATCGCCGCGTTCGGGCGTATCGATCTGCTGGTCAACTCGACGGGCGGCAACGATCTGCCCAGGCTGTTGCATCAGACGCCGCTCGAAGCGATTCCCGGCATCCTGGAACGCTGCCTGTTCGCGCAACTGCTTTGCAGTCGCGCGGCGCTCACGCACATGCGCGAAGCAAAGCGCGGCGCGATCATCAACATCGCATCCGATGCGGCCAAGCTGCCGACACCCGGCGAGAGCCTGATCGGCGCGGCCATGGCCGGCATCGTGATGTTCACGCGTGGACTCGCCATCGAGGCGAAGCAGGGGTATTCGTTCGATCCGTGCAAAATCTGGCGGTGGCGGCGTAAGAAACCGCTTGTAGCAAGGCTCTGTGGCCTCACAGGCTTTTGCAACTTGACGGATTTTTAACTCGTTGATCTGAAAGTGATTTTTCGTGCAAACCGCCAGAAAATGCACGGAAAGTACGAATACCCCAGGAAGCACTTCGCGTTACCCCGACGGCCACCGATCTATCAGGCGACATCAACCAGGCGCTCTTCTTGTATCGAAACGAGCCATTGCCTATTTTTGACGCTTTGTCGCATTAAGGGTGGCTAGGCGAAGGATCGCGATATGAGGAGGAATGCTTATGCAGTCCACAGGTAGAATTGCTCGGCAGGAGTTTGTCGGATGTCACCATCTTTCATTTGCTCCTTGGCGATCATGTGCATCAGCTCGATGCCACCTAAAAGGATATGAACACAACGAAAATCCTTAAACCCGAACATCGGTCGAGTCCTCCCCTTGATCGCCCGATGGTCCTGCTCGATGGTGTTGGTAAGGTACTTTGACCGGCGGATACTGATCGACGTTGCTCGCCTCGAGCGCTGCCGGATTCGCCCCACTCTTATCGATCGTCACCGCGTGGAGTCGCCGCTTCTGCCGCTGTCGCGCCGCCGACAGAAGGAACATTCATCGCTCCACCCTGCATCGACTACGCAAACCGCGCGACAAACACCCGCTCCGCATAACGCTTCTTGTACTAAACCGCTGACGCGGTAGTGGGAGGCGGGCACAGGTCGATGGCTGACGTTTCATGAAGAGGGTCGTCTGGCGCTGAACCCCAGCGAGGTGGTGAGCGGTATCGCCAGGAGCAGTATGTGAACGCCCGGTTGGGCATTCCATCCACTGCTTCCAGGAGGCTCGCCATGACGCCACTGCGCCAACGCATGCTGCATGACATGCAGATCCGCAACCTTGCGGATAATACCCAGAAGTCCTATCTGATTCAGGTATCCAGTTTCGCCCGACACTTCCGCCGCTCGCCCGAACTGCTGGGTCCCGAGGAGATCCGCGCCTGGCTCGTCTACCTCCGCGAAGAACGCAAGCTGGCACCCGCCAGTCTCGGCGCAACGATCGGCGCACTGCGTTTCCTCTACCGTGTGACGCTCAAACGTGACTGGAGCGACGAGGATTTCCCGCTGCCGAAGAAGCCGTTCAGACTACCGGTCGTCCTGAGCCTCGAGGAGATCACCACCTTCTTCGGCTCCATTCCCAGCCTGAAGCACCGGGCCATCCTGATGGTTGCCTACGCAGCCGGCCTGCGGGTGTCGGAGGTCGTCCACCTGAAGGTCACCGACATCGACAGCAAGCGCATGGTCATCCGTGTGAACCAGGGCAAGAATCGCAAGGACCGGTACGTGATGCTCTCGCCGCGGCTGCTCGAGATCCTGCGAACCTACTGGCACGACGCCCACCCGCGCGAGTGGCTGTTTCCAGGCAACATTCCCGGACACCCCATCAGCCGCGATGCCGTCGGCCAGGCATGCCAGCTTGCACATAAGCGCAGCGGGATCCAGAAGCCAGTAACACCGCATTCTTTGCGTCACGCGTTCGCCACACATCGGCTGGAAGCCGGTACCGACGTGCGCAGGATCCAGCTGCTCATGGGCCATAGGTCCCTGTCCACAACTTCGCGTTACCTTAAAGTGGCCACCAGCACTGTGTGCGCCACCACCAGTCCCTTCGACCTTCTTCCGCGCCCTGAACCCATTCCGTCTGCACCCGCTGCGCCCGAGTACTTCTGAACCTGGCGATGAGACCGGCGCTCGAAGTGGCGGACATCTTCCTCCGCCGCGGCCCGCAGTACAGGCAGACCCATGCCGACGCCCTCAGTCGTGCCCAGCGGCGCGCGATGAGCGCGATCGAACTGTGCCGCACCGCCGCACTCGGCGGACATATTGAGCAATGCGATACATGTGGGCATCAACGCATCACCTACAACTCGTGCCGGCATCGCGCCTGCCCGAAGTGCCAGTCACTTGCCCGTGCGCAATGGCTCGAACGCCGACGCGCCGAACTGCTTCCCGAGGTGGAGTACTTTCATGTGGTCTTCACGCTGCCAGAACCCGTTGCGGCACTCGCGTACCAGAACAAGCGCGTGCTCTACGACGTGCTGTTCCGCACCAGCGCCGAAACGCTGCGCACGATCGCCGCCGATCCAAAACATCTCGGCGCGGAAATCGGCTTCCTCTCGGTCCTGCACACGTGGGGGCAGAATCTGCTGCACCATCCGCACGTGCATTGCGTCGTACCAGGCGGCGGCATTGCCCTGGATGGCGAGCGCTGGATCGCCTGCCGGCCCGGCTTCTTCCTGCCCGTGCGCGTGCTCTCGCGCCTGTTTCGCCGCCTGTTCCTCGAGCAACTGCGCCGCGCTTTCGACGCCGGCGGGCTGCGTTTCGATGGCCAGCTCGAACGCCTGCGGGATCCCCAGGCGTTCGCCGCGTGGCTTGCGCCCACCGCCCAGGCCGAGTGGGTGGTCTACGCCAAACCACCGTTTGGCGGCGCCCAACAGGTGCTCGACTACCTGGGCCGCTACACGCATCGCGTCGCCATCTCGAATAACCGGCTGCTGCGCTTTGATGGCGATTCGGTGCTGTTCCCGTGGAAGGACTACCGGCACGAAGCCCGCCACAGGACCATGATCCTGACGGCCGACGAGTTCATCCGCCGCTTCCTTCTGCATGTACTGCCCGGCGGCTTCAAGCGCATCCGCAGCTACGGCTGGCTCGCCAACTGTCACCGGGCAGCGCAACTGGCCACCTGCCGGCGGCTGCTCGGCGTCGAGCCGCCCGTCGCTGCGTTACCTGCCCCCGGCGAGGACTACCGTGACCGTTACCAGCGGCTCACCGGCAGGTCACTGCGCGATTGCCCCGTGTGCGGCAAGGGCCATATGGTCCGCATCGACGGCGCGCTGCCTGACGACAGGCCTGACATCCTGCCCCGGGCTCCACCTGACCCCAGCCATGTTCACTGACCGGCATCACCATCGCCTCGAGCACGTTGGTCTTCCCCCATGCGGCCAACGCGAACCCACTCGTGCTCCGGCGTTCTCGCTCCATCACAATGCCGCACAAGTGCGCATTACCTGCCCGTTGACCAGCGTATTGCCGTTGTCTTCGCGCGACCGGCTCCGTCGGATTGTCCGGCTCTGTCGCCCAATGACCACGCGCCGGGTCTCGCGAATCACAGCGCCGTGCATTCAATGCCCATAAAAACGAGCGCCTGCGGAGCGGTTTAGCACAAACGTTTTTTTGATTACCGATCGCGGACTGGCCCCGACCGACCTGTTTGCGCGTCCGTGGCCGCGATCGCCAATCAAAAAAACCTCTGCCATTTGCCGGCTCCGACAGTGGCGGCGAACGCGCGGCCGCGATGTATGCGCTGATCGGCACTTGCACACTCAATGACGTCGATTCACGTGCCTACCTGGACTATGTGCTAACTCGCATCGCTGACCACAAAATCAATCGCATCGACGAGCCCCTGCCTTGGCGTGTGGCCGACAAGCTGTACAAGCCAACCAGTCCACCGAATCCCGCTACCTGACCAGACAGGTCTAGATCACCATCATGCCTCACGCGCACGCGCATGGACGAATGGCCCAGGCGAGCCGCTTACTCTTCTTCCCAAACCACCGAAATTTCTTCGGCGAATACGCCATCTGAATCGGATGAGCCGTCGACACGGCGTGGTGAAAGGACTGGACGGGCAGGCGATCAACTGCCCGTCATCGGGTCCGCGTAAAGCTTGCGCAAGTGGTGCACTGGATTCGGGCAGCGTGGATCGAGCAGAAGCTCATCGAGCGTGCGTGGTTGCCTCGGTTGTCCCAAAGGCGTGTTCTCGGCGTAATCCAGGAGAGCGCGCTCAATTTCGCATGAACACTTATATGACAACTCGGCATTGCAAAGATGCCGATATATCATTGGAATTTTTATTTGTTCAATCGCACAATCTAACAAACAAAGGGTGTCGAAAAGGCATTGTCAATTTGAGCAAATCGATGTCACGAATATCCCACTGCGATAGATGTTTCGCTCTATGACGTCGCCCCGCGAACCGATTTGAAACTCAGAATGGTGATCATTTCCCATTTTTTCAGGAAATATTTTGGCCAATTTGCTTCAGATGGCAATGCCAATTTTTCTAGCAAAATTGTAATGAATTTTAAATGAGTGTGCGGCACGCTAGGTATCCTAGAAGAACGTGATGAGCCGATCATCGCTGACGCGTGCGTTCCCCCTGATACCGCAGATGTCCTTCAATCAGAAGGAATGACGCCGGACATGATCATCGCAAATCTTCGATAAAAGATCTGCTGCCAAGTTCGACATCAGAATATTCTGAATGCCCAGAGTTCGTGGTCGAGACAACGATAAAGGTAGGACGGCCTGCACAATTCGATTTCTCTGCGCCAATTTTTTGCCGCCGGCGCGGAAGCGGTATTGAGGTCATGCTGACACGATGGCGCCTCGCATTCAGTCAAGACGCCTCTCTAACTCTCGATTGCCGCGGACGTAATTTTCCAGTTTCCTATTTTCAGGAGATGTTCCACCATGTCTGCCCCGTATTTCCTGTTTCCTTTCATCGCAATACTGCTATGGGCGGGCAACATGATGGTTTCGAAGCTGTCGGTCAATACCATCGATCCGACGGCCATCACGTTCTGGCGACTTGTTGTTGCTGTCGCACTGATGAGTACGTTTGTGCTGAAACCGGCGTGGCGGAATCGCGCCGTTATCGTGCCGCAATTGCCCAGACTTGCGTTTCTAGGCTTTCTCGCCATGGCGCTGTTTCAATGCCTGGCATACCAGGCAGCGAAAACCACCACCGCAACCAGCATGGCGATCATCACATCGCTCGTGCCGCTCCTGACGATGCTTCTCTCCGTGTTGTTGTTGCGCGAAGCGCCGACAGTGGGCATGCTATACGGCGGCGTTCTATCCTTGAGTGGTCTAGTCTACCTGATCAGTTCAGGAAACCCGGCGGCACTTCTCGCAGGCGGCGACCACGTGGGCGATCTGCTGATGCTGATTGCGGCTCTGGCTTACGCGCTATACGGCGTGTTGCTGCGGTGCTGGCACTTCGGCCTACCGTCATGGCAGTCGACCTATTTGCAGTCAATCGCCGCGCTGATCTTCATGCTGCCTTTCGAATTTCGGTTGCCGCTGCACACGGCGCTACCGAATCGGGCGAGCTTGCCGTTGATCGCATATGCGGGTGTGCTTGCTTCCGTCGTAGTGCCGTATTTCTGGGTACAGGGAGTCAAATATCTGGGCCCTAACCGCTGCAGCATGTTTATGAACATGCTACCTGTCGTGACAGCCGTCATCGCGGTTGGCTGGTTCAGAGAACGTTTGCATGTGTATCATTTCCTAGGCGGCGGAGTCGCTCTTTTGGGTGTATTGCTGGCGCAGATGCTTCGCCGACCGTTGCTGATCGACGCGTGGCGCGACTCAGAGGCCGGCGAAATGAGGTAGGTGCGAACCCATGGACGCCAGCGGGTTCAGCTACAGATGGGGTGCAGAGTGATTGTCACAGGCGAGAGCTAGTCAAAAGAGAGTGCTTAAATTGACGCTAGTAAAGTTCATCTGTGGAGCAATACCCCCAGTAGCAATATCATGCAATGGTGAGCGGGGCGGCGCTGGATGGCTTCGGGTGGATATCGCTGACGAGAGTCTACGGGCTGAGTGGGGCAGGAAACTTGAGATATCGGATGTCGTGGTATGAGCTACCACACGCGGTAGACATTTCTGTTTCCCTCTGTCTGCGCGCCGCACCAGCCTGTGTTCCGGTTGGAGGAAACCAATGCTTGCTATTCCATTCCGCTTGACGACAACTAGGCTCGGGTATCGCACCTGTTCATCGAATGGTCCCACTGCCGCAGGCGCCCGTGAATCGATCCACGTGATACGCTAAACAGCACACTCTGGGTGTCGGTGAATCGCGAAAGATAACAATACCTGCCCGCAACCTTTCCACCCCAGCAGACCTGTTATAGCCACTGGCCGCCGTGGCGACGGGACATCACCATGAAGCGTCTTGCGCGAACTGGGACTAGACGTTCCAGACTTGTTTGGAGTCGGAACAAACAACGCTTTACGCTCAAAGACCGTCTAACAATACCTAGCGCTTTCTACTGCCGGAGACCATGCAGTTCGGGGCAATCCCATAGGCCGTCGAATGGCAGTCAGTTGGCAGCCGTGTCTTACGGTCGTAGAGTTTGGCGAACGCCACCTTCGAGTAGGTATCGACAAAGGTCTGCTGATAGACGCGACCCACGGCCTTTGAGCGTACCGGCTTAGAACGTGTCTTGGGCGCTGAAGCAGCCTGGGGCATTCAGATTCGAATCCACCGTGCGTTTCCTTTTCCAGTTTCGCGCGCTCGAGCGCACCTAGCTGTGATTCGGTCAGCACCAGCCCTTCCTGGACGGGCTTCGCCTCCACCACCTTCAGGCGCTTGTTCATGATCACGAGGCCTAGCGCAGCCAGATACTCTACGCCCCCTGCGGCGAGACGCTGAGGGCGTGGCGTTTGAGCGCCCCGTTGGCGATACTGATCTGACCATGGACGAGCAATTCCAGCATCAGTTCGATCACCGCGGCCTCGACCTGCGCATGCACGCGGTTCTGCATCAGCGGGTGGTCGCGAGATTTCCTGCAGGGCCGCTTCGCCGCCCTTGTCGTATAGTTCCTTGAAGCGGTAGAAGGGCATTGTCAACTTAAGCAAATTGGCCAAAACATTTCCTGAAAAAGCGGGAAATGATCGCCATTCTGAGCATCAAGTCGGTCCGCGAAGGGACGTCACAGCGCGAAAACATCGCTCGCAGTGGGATGTTCGTGACGCCGTTTTGCTTAAATTGGCAATGCCGGCAAATGTGCCGTATAGCACAATGAGACGGCAAGCGTCGGCGACGGGAGTCATGTTGCGCCCATTCCAATGGAGATTCATGAGACTAACGCCGCGCTCACGGTCAAGCTGCTCGACCAGTC
>NZ_JARESS010000110.1:0-10338 GCF_046027915.1 Paraburkholderia sp. RL17-347-BIC-D | reverse complement strand
GGCGATCGGTTCGGAAGTGCGCGACGACAGATCGACACCAAGTTCGCCGGGTCGCTTGCCAAGCAGCACCGCAAGCCGGAACTGTGCGGTCTGCTCGGCGATCCTGAGGTCTGGCAACTGTGCCTCCACCGCACTTAACCGTGCACCCGCGCTTGCGACATCCTGCTCCGAGCCCGTGCCAACCTTCGCCTGTGCCTGCACGAGGCGCAGGGTCTCCCGGAGCGTCCCGATGTCGTTCTCGACAATAGCGATTCGTGCCTGTGAACCGCGCATAACGAAGTAGTTGCGTGCTACTTCGCCGATGACGGAAACTTGGGTGCCACGCAATGCCGCCTGCTGTGCATCGCGTTCTGCCTTCGACGCCTCCACTTCACGCCGGATGCCACCGAATAGGTCAAGTTCCCAACTGGCGTCGAACCCTGCGCGATACACGTCGTACCTCACCTGGTCCGTCGTTATCCCCGGATACTGACCATAGGCGCGCTCGAAGCTCGTCCCAGCCGCCACGGTTGGAATCTGTGCCGACTCAGCTCCGCTCACGAGGGCCCGCGACTCACGAAGGCGTGCCTGTGCAATGCGCAAGTCGAGGTTATCGAGTGCCGCCATCTGTATCAGGGCATCGAGCGTCGGATCTCCAAACTGTTTCCACCATTGTGCCTGGAAGGTCCCGTTGTTCTCACGCATGGGATCGACGTTGAGCAGCTTCGGTACCGTTGGGGCGGCCGCGTGGTAGTCGGGCCCGACGGACACGCACCCAGCAAGCGCCAGTGCAAGCAGAATTCCTGCCGCAGACGAGAAAGGATTCAACCTATTCATTTCAATGTTCTCCGAGAACCGGCGCACTTTGGATAGCCTTGCTGCGGCGCGCCTCGCGCCGTTCCACGAACCCGCGTACCAACACATAAAAAAGCGGTGTGTACACCAGTCCGAACGCCGTAACGCCTAGCATCCCAGCGAATACAGCCACACCGATCGCGTGTCGCATCTCCGCCCCCGCGCCGTGGGCCAACACCAGTGGAACAACGCCCATGATGAACGCCACGGACGTCATCAGGATCGGCCGCAGACGTAGGCGCGCAGCTTCAAGCACTGCCTGCTTGCGGTCCATACCACGCCCTTGTGCGTCGCGCGCAAATTCCACGATAAGAATTGCGTTCTTGCACGCGAGGCCGACCAACACGATCAAACCGATCTGCGTGAATATGTTGCTGTCGCCGTGTGTGAGCCACACGCCGCCAATAGCTGACAGCAATACCATCGGTACAATCAGGATGACGGCCAGCGGGAGCGAAACACTCTCATACAAGGAAGCGAGCACGAGGAACACCAGCAGCACGGACAAAGGAAATACGAGTACGGCCGTATTACCCGCAAGGATCTGCTGGTACGTTAGATCAGTCCATTCGAAAGTCATCCCTCTCGGCAGATTCTCTCGCGCAATGCGCTCCATCGCATCCTGTGCCTGTCCGGTGCTGTAACCCGGTGCGGCGCCACCATTGATTTCTGCTGTGGGATAGCCGTTGTAGTGCATCGAACGCTCCGTCCCGACGGTGCGCTGCACTGACACGAACGAGCCAAGTGGCACCATTGCCCCCGACGAGTTGCGGACCTTCAGTTGCCCGACGTTCTCGAGCGTGCGCCTGAAATCCGGTTCGGCGGAGAGATTCACCTGATACGTGCGACCAAAGCGGTTGAAATCGTTGACGTAGAAGGTGCCCGTGAACGCCTGAAGCGTTTCGGCGACGTCCGTCATGTCGAGACCTTCAATCTTCGCCTTCTCGCGGTCTATGTCCACGCGGACTTGCGGCACGTGTGCATCAAAGCTCGAATAGAGCGGGCTCAATGCTGGCTCTTTCGCGCCACGCGCAATGAGCTTGTCAAGCTGGCGTTGCATTTCCACCGGACCATAGCCAGCGCGATCTTCAATCTGCATCCGGAAACCACCCGTCTCGCCCATGCCGTCCACCGGCGGCGCAGGTACGACGCCAATGCTGGCGCCATGGATAGCCGCATACTTCTTGTTCAGTGCAGCGATGATCGCGTCGGCCGACAGCGACGGATCCCTCCGCTCCTCAAATGGCTTGAGAAGAAGGAAGATCACACCTGAATCGCTGCTGTTCGTGAGGCCATTGATCGACAGACCCGGGAATGATGCGGAGCGCCACACGCCAGGTTGGTGGGCTGCGATGTCACTCATCTCGCGCACGACGCCTTCTGTGCGATCGAGCGACGCGCCGCTCGGTAACTGGACAAATGCGAGGATGAGCTGCTTATCGAGCGTCGGCACGAAGCCAGTGGGCACTCGCATAAAACCGACCGCCGCGAGCACAATCAGACCGCCATACACCACGAGCGCGACCGACGAGCGGCCCAGCACCCGACCCACACCGCCGACGTAACGACCCGCACCAGTCACAAAAAGCCGGTTGAAAGGTCGGAATAACCAGCCGAACAGGCGGTCAATCCATATCGTCAATGCATCTTTAGGCGCGTCGTGAGACTTGAGCAGTAGTGCGGCAAGCGCCGGACTCAGCGTCAGGGAGTTGAACGCGGAGATCACTGTCGAGATTGCGATCGTCAGCGCAAACTGGCGGTAGAACTGGCCGGTGAGCCCACTGATAAATGCGGCCGGTATGAACACTGCACACAGCACGAGTGCAGTAGCAACGATTGGGCTCGTGACTTCCCGCATCGCGCGTCGACTCGCTTCCTTCGGACTCTGTCCCAACTCGATGTGCCGCTCAACGTTCTCAACCACGACGATCGCATCATCGACGACGATTCCGATCGCCAGCACGAGCCCGAACAACGACAGCGTATTGAGCGAGAAGCCAACTGCTTTCATAACCGCGAACGTGCCAATCAGCGACACGGGCACCGCAATCAACGGAATGATCGATGCGCGCCACGTCTGCAGGAAGAGAATCACGACCAGCACCACAAGCGCAATTGCTTCGAAAAGCGTATGAACGACCGCTTCGATTGACGCGCGCTCGAACTGCGTATCGTCGCGTACGATTCGAAAATCCAGACCCTCGGGAAAATTCGCCTTCAGGCGTTTCATTGTCGCCGCGACTTCGTTCGACGTCTGGATCGCGTTGGTACCTGGACGTTGGAACAGCACAATACCAGCAGCTGGATCGTTGTCCAGTAGGCTGCGCTGCGCGTACAGGTCCGCGCCGAGTTCGACACGCGCGACATCGCCAAGATGTACGACGCCCGTGTCGCCTTTGCTGCGCAAGATGATGCGGCGGAACTGGTCTTCGGTAACGAGACGCCCCTGTGTATTCACATTCAGTTGAAATGCATCATCTGTATGCATCGGGGGAGCGCCGAGGGTACCCGCTGCCACCTCGACGTTCTGTTCCCGAATTGCCTTTATGACGTCAGGTGCCGTCAGTCCGCGTTGTGCCATGCGTTGCGGGTCGAGCCACACGCGCATGCTGTATTCGCCCGCGCCGAAGATCTGCACGTCACCCACGCCATCGAGACGAGACAATTCATCTCGGATGTGTGCGCGAGCATAATTCGAGAGATAGAGACCATCATAGCGATGGTTCGTCGACACCAGATGCACTACCAGCGTGACCTCCGGTGAACTCTTCTGGGTTGTCACGCCGAGTCGCTGAACCTCATCGGGCAGGCGCGATAACACCTGCGCGACCCGGTTCTGCACTTGGACCTGCGCCGTATCAAGGTTGGTGCCGAGTGCGAAGGTAACTGTCAGCGCAAGCCGTCCGTCACTCGTCGCCTGCGACGATGTGTACAGCATGTGCTCAACACCGTTGATCTGCTCCTCAAGAGGCGTGGCCACCGTCTGAGCAATCGTCTCAGGACTTGCCCCAGGGTAGTTCGCCTGCACGACAACGGTCGGCGGCACGATATCGGGATACTGGCTAACGGGCAGCATTACAAGCGCAATGGCACCAGCAATCACGAACAGAACCGACAGAACACCAGCGAAGATCGGCCGGTCGATAAAATAGTTGGCTATGCCTTTCATGGCTAAGGTCTCGATGAGGCGGTTATCGCGCGGCCAGCGCGGTTGCGCCAGATGCGGAGACCGGTTTGGCTACGTTTGCGAGCTCGGCTTTCTGACGTTCGTTGAGGTCCGTATCCATTGAGACGGTGACTGGCTGCACCACCATGCCCGGTTGGACATGTTGCAGGCCATCAACGACCACCCGCTCGCCTGGCTGAATACCACTTTCGACGACGCGCAGGCCGGCAAAGACTGGGCCTGTCGACACCTTGCGGTAGATGATCTTACTATCTGGCCCGACCACATACACAAACTGATTCCCGAGGTCAGTTCCCACTGCCGTGTCCCTCATGAGGATGCGAGGCACCGGATGAGTTTCCTGAAGGCGGATCTGCGCATAGAGTCCTGGCGTGTACGCACCTTGGGCGTTTGCAAATACAGCTCGAAGGCGAATGGTTCCCGAGCCTGAGTCGAGTTGGTTGTCAACGAAATCTAGATGTCCAACGTGCGTGAAGTCGTGCTCATCCGCGAGCGCCATTGCAACTTCGGGCACGCTATGACCATCGTCGCGAAAATGTTGGAGAGTAAGGTAGCTCTGCTCGTCGACGTCGAAATATCCGTAGATGGGGTCGAGGCTGACGACGCGGGTCAGGACCGCGTCTGGCGTGACCAAGTTACCCGCTGTGATCATCGCATAGCTGACCTTCCCGTCGATCGGCGCGCGCACTTCTGTGAAGCTGAGATTCAGTTGCGCCGCATCAAGTTGCGCGCGGGTCGCAAGCGCCTTCGACCGGCTTGTGCTTGCCGCAGTGTCAAGTTGTTCCGACGCTTCCTGCGAAATCGCACTCTGCGTGAGCAATCGTCTACCTCGCTCCGAATTGGACCGGGCTTGCGCGGCCTCAGCCTGAGCCTGTGCGAGTTCCGCTGTCAGGCGGTCTACCTCGGCGCGGTAAGGGCGCGGATCGATCCGGATCAGTACGTCGCCCTTGTGCACGCGGGCGCCTTCCTTGAACAGCACCTCATCCACGTATCCGCTTACTCGTGGTCGTACGTCAATCGTGTCGACGGCCTGCAACCTGCCAGTGAATACCTGACGATCATCCACCTGAAACGTACGGGCCTGCACAACTGTTACCTGAAGTGCGGGCGCGGCGTTCACCGAATCGGAAGAAGCGGATGCATGCGTTTTAAGTAGCAGACCGCTGCCCGCGACTACCGCCAGCGTTATTATCTGGAGTGCGACTCGCTTTCGTCTAAAAAACTGCGTCGTTGGTTGAGACATTACTTGACCCTCTTCGATGTGAAAATATCGCTACTTCGTTTGCCTGAGCCTCGGACCCAAAGACGCCCCCTGCTCCGACCCTGTCACCCTCTTGCGCGCAATGCTTGTAAAGCATCCCCGGGTGTCGTGGCAGAATAAAACGACTGATTGCCACCACGAACTCACATGCATTCTGGCCTAGTTAATCGGCCTTTTCGATAGCACAGGTAGCATCTTTGCGATGCTATTGCGACATGATTGAGTCGATGTGCGCAACAAGACCGGGCCGGATCTCGCACGAAATCAAAGTGAAACTAAAAGAAAGTAACTAGAGCGGATGCAGATAAAACACGTTTCGCCACAGCCTCGCCGAGACTTCGCGCAGCGATCTGCACGACATATGATCGACACGAGAGCTACGTCGCCATGTCGTCTGGAGAACTGCTCAATGCTTCTGCACAGTCTCTAACTACCGAGTCGCTTCCGATACGCAACAACGTTTGTCATCGTGAACATCAATATCGACACGGCATCCGCCGCGGAAT
The DNA here is from genome assembly GCF_046027915.1 of Paraburkholderia sp. RL17-347-BIC-D. Taxonomy (NCBI): domain Bacteria; kingdom Pseudomonadati; phylum Pseudomonadota; class Betaproteobacteria; order Burkholderiales; family Burkholderiaceae; genus Paraburkholderia; species Paraburkholderia sp. RL17-347-BIC-D. Next base: position 4,550 of record NZ_JARESS010000110.1, on the reverse strand, counting down.
AGAATTCGAGTCATCACACACTAAGCAGGAGCGCGTAGATCGCCTCGCCACCCGATCTCGAACACCGCTCGCACCGCGTAGTGGCCAGATACTGAAGTCCAGCTTAGCCCGCGTTGCGAACGAGATCACGCAGCACGACATCTAAAGGCACGCGTCCAATTCGAGTTTCAGTCCGACGACCTTCGAACTTCAGCCAACCTTCGTTGAAACCATCGAGCATTTGCATACGCGGGCCAGGATTCTTCATGCCTTGCGCACGAAACGTTTCCTCCCACTCGTCCCGGGGGACAAGCTTCGGCCGGACCTGGCGTCCGAGCAGTCGATCAAAGGTTTCGGCGATGTCATTCGGACTAATGCGCCTATCACCTTCGAGTTCGATGATTCGAAGACCGTCCCACTCCTCCATGAGAGTCTCTGAAATCACACGTCCGATGTCGGCCGTTGCCACCATGGGAATCATCCGGCCAACAGGCTGAAGAAAAGACGGAATCTCCCCGCTTTCACGTGCAGGCTCAACATCACATAAGGCGTTCTCCATGAACCATGCAGAACGCACGAACGCGACCGGCATCGGGAGCTTACTGAGCGCTTCCTCCAGATAGCGAGCTTGCGTGAGCAAGCTAGGTTGCAACACCTGAGCCCCAATGGTCGACAGGCAGACGACCTTGCCAGGTTGTGCAGTTACGATCGCATCGTGCAAAGACGAAACAATTTCGTGCGCTTCTGAAAAATCCGTAGATGGATCACAGCTCATGGGCAACATCACAAAGACGCCTTCCGTTTTCTGGAACGCCTGCGCCAACGATTGCGTATCGCGCAGATCAGCTAACGAAACCTCGTACCCCTGCTCCAGCAACATCGACGCCTTGTCTGGATTTCGAATGACGGCGCGAACGTCGCATCCGTTTGCGAGAAGCAATCGGGCAGTAACGCCTCCTACCTGACCGGTGACTCCAATAAGGGAAAACATAATGGACTCCTTGTCGCTAGAACTGCATCAAACCCAATGTTTCAGCATTCTCGTTCTTCTTTGATCAGATTAGGACCACCATCACGTCATACCTTCCATAACGGGATGGCATAGCTGAACTTCGACGACGCTTGTTGTTCGGGGCGAAAGTTTGATGTTTCACATACCCATATTAGATTTCTGCGAGTATGAAGCGCACACCTTTCTCGCCCTCAGCTAGTGCCCGTAGCCAGCGCGCAACCTACGTGGAATATAGGGACATAGCCTTTGACCTGCGAACGATCAACGGGTTACGCACGATTTCAGCAGCGGCCAATAATCGACATGTTCTCCCGCAAGCGAAGTGCTTAGCAATTTGCATCCGACGTCTGCCCCATAACGAGATCGGACGCGAGACCTCGCGTGGGACTGCTTCACGAGCACCTGTACTCCGAGACACTAACGGAAAATAACTGGCCCTTGTACGAGCGAATCGTTCCGACGCTAACTGCACTTGAGGAAGCGGCAAAACGCAAGTCCTGGGGTCCCTGCGCGTCACTGCGGAGGAATTTCCCTCAAACCTATTCTCCGGTCCTCGCCTTGAAGAGTTTCTTAAGATGTATCCTGAGTTAAAGCTGGAATTTCATCACCCGAAACCGACAACGCGGCTAGGCTTCCGACGCCGTTGACCTAGTTCGATTGGGCTCCTCACTCCGCTACGCAACCGGTTATTCACCATCTGCTCCTTAGGACAGCGCGTCTGCCCCTTCAGATTCGAGGTCTCAAGCGACATGCATGTTGGGCATGTTGATCACTTTCGTCCCCGCGTGGGCGCTCCCTGCGGGCGCACGAAAACAAAGCCGGTTGTCAGCTCATCCTGACGACCGGCTTTAATCTGTCACGCGCTGCTATTTCGCTATGAGCGCTGCAGTTGAAGCATCATCAGAACCTATGGCGCAGTCCTACGCTAACCAGCTCCTGCGTGTTGGTGCCGCCGTAGCCGTACGAGCCCACGGACGCCTGTGCGGCCACCACGGCGGTGCCACCTGCGCTAAGCGTTTCCCCGCTGGCGTGTTGCCATGCGCCCACTAGATATAGGTCGGTACGCGTGGACAAGTTGTAGTCCGCGCCAATGCTGACCTGATGGTAGGTCGCGGCCGTCTCGCCACTCGACTTCGTATAGCTGTAACCCACGCCCAGCAGGATTGCCTTGGTGGCCTGGTAGTTGAGGAAACCCTGCCCTGTGTTGAACTTCTCAGTCGACGAGAATGCCGATTGTCCGTCCGACTTGTACTGCGCGTTGCTGTAGCCCGCGCCGAACGTGAAAGGACCCGCCACATACTGCGCCGCGACACGGGCAATGTTGATGGACTTCGCGCTCTGGAAGCCCAAGTTGACCAACGAGCCGTCGAAGGTGCCGTCAGACGTTCCGCCCCAGCCGGAGCCAGTTGTCGTCGATGGGCGCACGAGGCCGTTCACCGATGGATTGTTCGCCACAAAGTAACCCGCCGCGACCGAGATCGGGCCGTTGTTATACACCGCGGCGGCCGACCAGGTCTGTCCCGAGCCCGTCTGTCCTGCGACGCCGCCAAACGCATACATTCCCTCGACCTGCAGGCCCGAAAACACCGGCGACACGTATTTGATTGCGTTGTTGGTACGGGAACTGTTGTCGTAGTTGTCGACGTCACCTACAGTTGCAAATGCGCTCCCGAAATAGTTGTCAGCAGTGATCCCCTGCACAAGGTCAATGAGCGGGTCATATTGGCGACCCAACGTGAGCGTACCGTATTGACCTGACGTCAAACCCACAAATGCCTGACGACCGAACTCGCGACCGCCCTGCGCAAGCTGCCCCGTGCTTGAGTTAAAGCCGTTTTCCAACTGAAAGAGGGCAGACAGTCCACCACCCAGATCTTCCTGGCCTTTCAGACCCCAGCGGCTACCGGAAAGATCCCCGAAACTCGAGTTGCCGACCGACCATTGGTTTTGGCCGGCAGCATTCGCATTATGAACGAAGGTAACCGACGTATCGATGGTGCCGTATAGTGTGACGCTGCTTTGTGCATGCGCCGTGCCTGCGGCAGCCAAAAGTGTCAGCGAGAGTGTCGAGAGCGCTGTTCGTTTCATCTGTTTCTCCGTGTGGATGAATAATTTGGTTATTGCAAGATGGACGGTAACGTGACGCGTCCTTGCGCAGTACCGAAAAAAAAAACCCGTCGCAAAAAGTTAACAGGCACACGAGCCGAAGTGGTCAATGATGTGCACGACCAAGGCCAACGGATAAGTCAAAATTTGATGTGAACGGAATTGGCTTGACGTCGCTGAGCAGAGCAGCGCGCCTGCATCTACTTTTTCTGCAAACCTTCTGGTCTTGAGAACCTGAATTACATATCGACCCGCTGATCGTAAGAGCGGCTGAGGCGGTCTGTGCTCGCACGAAAGTAGGAGCAGGGCACTGATTTCGGTCAAACCGCCTGACTTCAAGTGACGCCTCCAGCCAGGTAGTTCCGCGCCCGACGCCGGGTTTAGGCACATTGAGCAGTTCGCCAGCGGAGCAGCACACCACTACTGCCCACTGCCTCAAACATGGTCGTAGTATTGAGCGTTCGCTCCCGAAAAACCATACTAGACTCTCCGATGGGTAGCGTGAGCGTTACGTCCCCTTACTTCTACCAGCCGATCTGACCAGTAGCAATGTCATCAGAAACATTGTTCGTTATGCATAGCATTAATTAAGCTCCACGACCGGCGGAACTTGTCGAATAGTCTTATATATGCCATTTTGTCATGACAGCTATGCCATTATGGCCATCCTAAATTGACGGAAGAACCGGCAAAATATTGCCGGCATCGGCAAGCTAGCTAAGAGCTATCTCGTTCCGCATCCCTTGTCTGCCCGCTTGAATCGCTCGTAAACGGGAGTACCGTCAGACGACGGATTCGCTTCGGTGAAATCTTTGTTCATCGATGATAGTCGCACGCCGGCCGATCGACACTCGAACACGTGACGAGACATCTCTATCGCGGAAGTGTCCGTGCCGGTTCTCTGAGAAGGTCGAGCGTTCCGGCACGGCTTACTCCAAACGCAAACGGCAGAGTCATCGATATGCGAGGTTGTGGTACACCTCTTCGCATAGGCGGCGCTCGGATCGGATACTAAAGCAGCAACCCCGAATCAACATGCGAATCGTGAGTTCTGGGTCGATCGATGAGCGCCTCATTAGGCTGTAGAACGGTGCGAGATGCTAGCGCAGATCTCGCAGCGGTAGATGCCCTTCATCGCGTGGGATTGAAGGACGTTGTTGTTGAGGTCGAACGAGTAGAAGAGATTGTCTTGTCCGCTATCCCGTAGACCTATCCTGACGATTCGCTCCTTTCGCTTGATATCTTCCAGGATATTCAACATTCCGCATCTATGGATGAAGTGCCGGCCCAACGTTGTCAAGAAAGATCAAACAGCGATCAAACGCGTCAGACGATCATAGCTGGGCTTCATGAGCCTTCGCTGGGGCCCACAAAATCCAAGCGTTAGCCAAACCGGAATCGCTCACTACTTCGTTCTTTTGACAAGGCAAGAGGCCAAGCTGCTCACCCAGTG
>NZ_JARESS010000011.1:0-257638 GCF_046027915.1 Paraburkholderia sp. RL17-347-BIC-D | reverse complement strand
AGCCGGATTCTTCCAGGCCTTTCTTGAGGTAGGCCGCTGTTTTCAGCTCGTCCTCGATCACCAGGATTCGCATCGGTTGCTCCGCGTGGGCGTTGACGGTGAAATCATACCGTCAAGCTCTCCGGCGGGTGATTACGATCCGGTAATGTTCACGCGCTCACCCCGGATTCGCGCCGGCCGTTTGCGACGAACCCTGCATGGTCGGCGCCAGAGCCCAGCCTGTTTCCCCCCGCATGCGGCGCCGCAGCACCGGCATACCGTAGTTTCTTCACCCGGCCGAACAGGCCGCGCGCCGCCCGCTGCAACGCGGCGTAACGACGGTGTTGGTGTCGAAGCGTCGGTATGCGCTCGTGCCGCCGCCGCGAGGGTTGCGACCTATTCGACGTTGTCCGCGACATCGGTCATACGGATCATGTGCGGTTTGACGACGTCGTCCTCGTCGTCATGGGTGTCCGTGGGCGGGTGGATCAAGGCCTCGAGCCGCGCCTTGGTCGCCAGAAACTCGGGCGACGTGACCTGCGAATAATCGCGTGGCCGCGACACCGGCACTTCGATCAGCTCCTGCACCTCGCCGGGATTCGCCTTCAGGACCAGGATACGGTCGGCGAGAAAAATCGCCTCGTCCAGATCGTGCGTAATGAACAGCACGGTCACGTCGATGTTGCGCCAGATATCGAGCAGGTGCGTCTGCATCTTCGCGCGCGTTTGCGCGTCGAGCGCGCCGAAGGGTTCGTCCATCAGCAGAATGCGCGGCCGGTTGGCGAGCGCGCGGGCAATCGCCACGCGCTGCTTCATGCCGCCCGACAACTGATGCGGATAGGCATTGGCGAATTTCGTCAGGCCGACCAGATCGAGCCATTGCAGCGCCTCGCGTTCCGCATGCAGGGTGCTGTGGCCGTTCATCTTCAGACCGAACATGACGTTCTTCTTGACCGTCAGCCACGGAAACAGCGTGTAGCCCTGAAACACCATGCCGCGGTCGGCACCCGGCCCCTGCACGGGCTTGTCGTCGAGCAGCACGCTGCCGCTCGTCTGCCGCTCCAGCCCGGCGAGAATGCGGATCAGCGTGGACTTGCCGCAGCCCGACGGTCCGATCACGCAGACGAACTCGCGCCGGTGCGTCTTGAAGCTGATGCCGTCGAGCGCCGTGCACTCGCCTTGCGGCGTCTCGAAGCGCTTGCCGAGATCGCGCACCTCCAGAATCACCTCGCGCGATTTCAGGCGGTCGAAACGCTCGCGTACCGCTTCGGACTGGATCAGGTACGACGGAATCGGTTGCGGATTTAACATGATGGAATCCTTTGAATGCGGTGCGGTGCGGTGCGGTGCGGTGCTGTGCTTGCGATAGGCCGTGTCACGAAGCCGTCCACTACGCCTTGAGCGTGCGGTCCCACGGGAACAGCTTGCGGCCGAGCAAGGCCAGCACGAGATCGGTGCCGAGCCCGATGATGCCGATCATCATGATCGCCGCGTAGACGTTGTCGAAGTGCTCGTAGCGCGCCTGCTGCGTGATGTACCAGGTGATGCCGGAACTGGTGCCGACCAGTTCCGCCACGATCAGGTAGGTCCACGCCCAGCCGAGCAGAATGCGCTGGTCGCGGTACAGGTCGGGCAGGATGCCGGGAATCACCACATGGGTGAGCAGCTTGAGCTTCTTCGTGCCGAGCGTCATGGCGGCTTCGAACAGGCCGTACTCGAGCTTGCGGGTGGTGTTGGCCACGATCAGCACCTGCTGGAACAACGTGCCGATCACGATGATCGCGATCTTCGGGCCGTCGTAAATGCCGAGGATCGCCACCATCAAGGCGCCGAACGCGGGCGCCGGCAAGTAGCGGAAGAACTCGAAGAACGGCTCCTGCAGGCGGGCGATCGCGCTGTACGTGCCGCACACGATGCCGATCGGCACGCCGATCACCGACGACAGCACGAAGCCCCAGAAAATCACCTGAATGCTGTGCCACAGGCTCTGATGCAGCCACACGCCGTCGCGCGATGCGGGCGGCGTGGTAAACGCGGTGTAGAACGCGCGCAGCACTTCATGCGGCGCGGGCAGATACACCGGGTTGACCGGCTCGCCTGCCGGCAAGGCCGTATGGGCCTCGCGCGCGTGGGCGAGTTCGTCGGCGAACACCTCCTTGTCGACGCGCATGCCCGGCTGGAAATAGTCGACGCTGCCCGGGCTGTCGATCAGCACCTGCGGATGCCAGATGATCGGCACGTAGCTGACCAGACACCAGACGAGAAGCGGCAGCAGGAACGAGCCCGCCCCCAGCAGCCATTTGCCGCGCGCGGAGAGTTCGCGGCGCACCGCGAACCATTCGGTTCTGTCAATGACGGCCATGTGATTCTCCGGGGCGGACTGCGGTTGCGTCGTGGGCGAACGTCGGGACCGCGGCCCTTTCGTCGATTTTGTCGATTTCGTTGCTTTCGTCGAGCCACGCACGCGCCAGATCGAGCAGCATGGCGTCCTCGTGTGCGCGCGCGACGAAGGTCACACCGAACGGCAGCCCCGCGTGTTTGCCGACCGTGCAGACGCCGGCCGGCACCGCCAGCGCGGACAGGTCGAGCAGGTTGACGAAGTTCGTGTAGTAGCCGAAGCGCGAATTCACGCGGATCGGGTCCGCTTCCAGTTCGTCGACGGTGGCGGTCGTCGCCGAGGTCGGCGTGACGATGGCGTCGATCCGCTGCCAGACGTCGGCGGCCTGCATGCGCAGGAACGCGAGGCGGTCGAAGGCGGCGAACGCATCGGCCGCGCTCCAGCGCGCCGCGCCGCCGATAATCTCGCGGATCACCGGATGCAGCGCGTCGGGCTGCGTGTCGACGAACTCGCGGATCGCCGCGAGCCGCTCCGCCACCCACGGCCCTTCGTAGAGCAGCCGCGCGGTGGCGAGGAACGGCTCGAAGTCGATTTCGATCAGTTCGGCGCCGGCCGCACGCAAGCACGTCAGCGCGGCGTCGAACGCGTGCGCGTACGAGGCGTCGCCGAAAAATTCGAGCTGGCTCGCGCGCGGCACGCCGAAGCGCACACCGCGCAGCGACGCTTGCGTGGCAAGCGGTGCGGATGTCTGCGGCGGCTGGAATTCGCGCGCATAGGGGTCCTCCGCCGTCACGCCGCGCGCGGCGTCGAACACGCACTGCGCGTCGTTCGCCGAGCGCGCGAAGATCGACACGCAGTCGAGCGATTTGCACGCCGGCACCACGCCGAGCGTGCTCAACACGCCCTTGGTCGGCTTCAGTCCGATCAGGCCGTGAAATGCCGCGGGCACGCGTCCCGATCCGGCCGTGTCGGTGCCCAGCGAAAACGCCGCCAGCCCCAGCGCGACCGATACCGCCGAGCCGGAACTCGAACCGCCCGACGCGTAACGCCGATCGAGCGCGTTGCGGCACGCGCCGTGCGGCGAGCGCTGGCCGGACAAGCCGGTGGCGAACTGGTCGAGATTGGTCTTGCCGATCGGAATCGCGCCGGCGGCGATCAGGCGCGCGACCACCGCAGCGCTGGCCGTGGGCGTGTACGCATAGGCGGGACACGCGGCGGTCGTCGGAATCCCCGCCAGATCGATGTTGTCCTTGATGGCGAACGGCACGCCGTAGAGCGGCAGCGTGTCCATGTCACGGCCTTCGAGCGCATCGGCGTAACGCATCATCTCAGCGCGGCTCAACGGGCGGATCCACGCGTGATGCGGGTCGTCGCCCGAGGTGCGGGCGGCAATCGCGTCCACCAGTTGCGCGGGCGTGAGACTGCCGGCGCGGTAGCGCGCCCGCAGCGCGGCGATCGACATGGACGGGAACAGATCGTCGGGTGATTTCATTTGCACGTAGCCTCCTCGGCGGCGTCCGCTGCAATGCCGGCGCGCATCACCATCAAACGTTGACCCGCGACGACCGCCGCGCCCTCCGCGCAGTCGATCGTTTCGATCACGCCGTCGCCGATCGCGGTGACGGAGATTTCCATCTTCATCGACTCGACGATCGCCACCACTTGCCCGTCGCTCACCCGTTCGCCTTTGCCGACCAGCAGCTTCCAGACGCTGCCCGACACGTCGGCGACGATGCCTTGCTGGCCGGCCGCAAGCGCGTCGTTCGCAGGGTTGCCGGCGGCTGCATCGCCATCCGTTTCGCCGACGTACTCGGCATGTCCGGCCGCGTTCCAGCGCTCGCGTTCCGCGTCGAAGGCGGCTTGCTGCGCGCCTTTGAAGGTGGCGATCGACTCGGCTTCGGCCTTCAGGAAGCGGTTGTACGCGCCGAGATCGAACATGGACTCCTCGATCTTCAGACTCGCGCGGCCCGCGATGAAATCCGTGCGCAGCTCGGCCAGTTCGGCCTCGCTGACTTCGTAGAAACGGATCTCATCGAAGAAGCGCAGCAGCCAGGGCTTGCCCGCCTCGAATTCGCGCGTCGTGCGATAGCGGTTCCACATCTGCACGGTGCGGCCGACGAACTGATAGCCGCCCGGCCCTTCCATGCCGTACACGCACAGATACGCACCGCCGATGCCCACCGCGTTCTCCGGCGTCCAGGTGCGCGCCGGGTTGTATTTGGTGGTGACGAGCCGGTGGCGCGGATCGAGCGGCGTGGCGACCGGCGCGCCGAGATACACGTCGCCCAGACCCATGACCAGGTAGCGCGCGTCGAACACGATGCGCTTCACGTCGTCGATACTATTCAGCCCGTTGATGCGGCGGATGAACTCGATATTGCTCGGGCACCACGGCGCGTCGGGACGCACCGATTGCATGTAGCGTTCGATCGCGATCCGCGTCGACGGGTCGTCCCAGGAGAGCGGCAGATGCACGATGCGGTTGGGCACGCGCATCGCGTCCACCGCGGGCAGCTCGCGCTCGGCCTGCTGCAGATGCGCGAGCAAAGCGTCGTGCGACAGCACGCGCGGGTCGAAATGCACCTGCAGCGAACGGATGCCCGGCGTCAGATCGACGATGCCCGGCAAGCGGTGCGCGTCGAGCCAGTTCATCAACGCATGCACGCGAAAGCGCAGGTTCAGGTCGAGCACGAGCGGACCGTATTCGATCAACACGTTCTGATCGCCGGAGCGGCGATAGACCACGCCCGTGCCCTCGCCTGCGGTGGGATCGCGATAGAGGATGCAATCGTGAGCCGGCTCGCTCGCCTGCGTCATGCGTTCCGCCGCCAGGACCGGCCCCCGTTCGAAGCGCACCGTATCGCCGGGGCGCAGTTGGCCGAGCTTCCACAACTCCTCGCCCACCACGGTGACCGGACAGACGAAGCCGCCGAGGCTCGGACCGTCAGGGCCGAGAATCACGGGCATGTCGCCGGTGAAATCCACCGCGCCGACCGCATACGCGTTGTCGTGAATATTCGACGGATGCAGCCCCGCCTCGCCGCCGTCCGTGCGCGCCCATTGCGGCTTCGGGCCGATCAGGCGCACACCTGTACGGCTGGAGTTGTAGTGCACTGTCCAGCGCGTGCCGTAGAGCATCGCGATGTCGTCGGGCGTGAAGAAATCGGGCGCGCCGTGCGGGCCGTCGAGCACGCCGAGCGTCCAGTCGTGCGTCAGCACCGGCACCCGCGCCGGATCCAGTTGCGCGCCCGCTTCGCCGCGGCCCGCGCCGTCGGCGAGATGCAGCACGTCGCCCTTGCGCAGCGCGCGCCCCGCGTGGCCGCCGAACTGGCCGAGCGTGAAGGTCGCCTTGCTGCCCAGATAGTCCGGCACTTGCAGACCGCCCTTGAGCGCGAGACACGCGCGCATGCCCGCGCCCGTCACGCCGCCGAGCTTGAGCACCGAACCCGCCGGCGCGCGTGTGACCTGCCAGAGTACGACCGCTTCGCCGTCGAGCGTGGCGGCAAGCGGCGCGCCACCCAGCACGAAGAGCGTCGCGGTGTTAAAGCGCAGCGTGGCGCCGACCATCGCGCATTCGAGCCCCGCGGCGTCGGCGGGATTGCCGAGCAGTTCGTTGGCGAGGCGGAACGACAGATCGTCCATCGGACCCGACGGCGGCACGCCGATGTCCCAGTAGCCGGTGCGCCCCGGCGTCTGCTGCACCGTGGTCTGCACGCCGCCGTCGAGCACGTCGATCGTATGCGGCGCGAACATGAAGCGCGACAGGAACGCGGTGGTCTGCTCACCACGCGCAAACGTCGCCGAGCCGGCTATGGCGCGCAGATAGTCGAGATTCGTCTCGATACCGTAGAGCTGCGTTTGTTCGAGCGCGGCACGCAACGCGGCAAGCGCGGCCTCGCGCGTCTCGCCTTTGACGATCAGCTTCGCGAGCAACGGATCGTAGAACGCGCTGATTTCCGTGCCGGAATCGACCCAGGTGTCGACCCGCGCGTCGGCGGCGAACGCGACATGCGTCAGCACGCCCGCACTCGGTTGAAACTGCTTGTGCGGGTCTTCCGCATACAGGCGCACCTGGATGCTCGCGCCCTGCGGCGCCGGCGCCAGCGTGTCGAGCGGCGCGAGTTCACCCGCGGCCTCGCGAATCATCCACTCGACCAGATCGATACCCGTGACTTCCTCCGTAACGCAGTGCTCCACCTGCAATCGCGTGTTCACTTCGAGGAAATAGAAACGGCGCGTGTCGGCATCGAAGACGAACTCCACGGTGCCCGCGGATTTGTACTTCACCGCCTGGGCGAGCCGCACGGCGCTCGCATGCAGCGCGCCTCGTTCCGCGTGTGTGAGTCCAGGCGCGGGGGTCTCCTCGATCACCTTCTGGTTGCGCCTCTGTACCGAGCAATCGCGTTCGCCGAGCGATATCACGCCGCCACGGCCATCGCCGAAAATCTGCACTTCGACGTGGCGCGCGTTTTCCACGAACTTTTCGAGGTACACGCCCGCGTTGGCAAAGTTCGCCTCGCCGAGCCGCGCGACCGACGCAAACACGCTCTCCAGTTGCACTGCGTCGCGGCACAGCGACATGCCGATTCCGCCGCCGCCCGCGGTGCTTTTCAGCATCACCGGATAGCCGATCGACTCCGCCTCGCGCAACGCCGTGCCCACGTCAGGCAGGAGCGCGGTGCCGGGCAGCAAGGCGACGTCGTTGGCTTGCGCAAGTTCGCGCGCCGTGTGCTTCAGGCCGAATTCGCGCATCTGCGCGGGCGTTGGGCCGATGAAGCGAATCCCGACGTCGTCGCACGCTTGCGCGAAGGCCGCATTCTCGGACAGAAAACCGTAGCCGGGATGCACGGCGTCGGCGCCGCACGCGCGCGCCGCTTCGAGAATCGCCGCACTGTTCAGATAGCTCTGTGCCGCGAGTGCCGGGCCGATGCACACGGCTTCGTCGGCGAGCATCACATGCATGGCGTGGCGATCGGCTTCGGAATACACCGCGACCGACGCGATGCCAAGCCGCTTGAGCGTGCGTATCACTCGACAGGCAATCTCGCCGCGATTGGCGATCAGGACTTTGCGGAAGCTCATTGGGCGTCCCATATCGTCAGTCGCACGGGCGTCGGGTTATAGCCGTTGCACGGATTGTTCAACTGCGGGCAGTTCGAAATCAGCACCGTGACATCCATCTCGGCGCGCATCTCGACGTATTTGCCCGGCGCGGAAATGCCGTCCTCGAAAGTCAGTTTGCCGAGCAGCGTCACCGGCACGTTCATGAAGAAGTTGATGTTGCTGACGATGTCGCGCTTGTTGAGCCGCGTCCCCACGCCGCATGTGCAATGCGTGATCGCATGCAGGAAGCTGTCGCGGCAGCTATGCATGTAGCGCTTGTCTAGCGTGTAGCGCACCGTGTTGCTTTCGGCCGCGCAAGCGCCGCCGAGCGTGTCGTGGCGGCCGCACGTGTCGGCCACGATGCTCAGCATCGGCTTGCCGAGGTTCGACATCAGTACGCTGCCGGCGGACAGATAAAGATTGCGTTGCGCGCGAATCGTGTCCTGCGCGCTATAGCGTTCGAGCGGATCGGCGCTGTTATAGAACAGCGTGTCGACCGCCTGATTGCCTTCCAGGTCGAGAATGCGGAACACCTGTCCGCGCTTGACTTCGTGCAGCCACGGTTCGCCGGAAGGCAGCGTGAGGTCGTAGACCGCATGACGGAGTTCGAGCTTGCTTTCGATGATAGGCATCGCGGGTCTCCTTAAACGAACAGACGGTCGGTGTTGACAAAGCCGCGCCCGTTCTCGGGGCACGCCGAGCGGCAGGGGTCGTCGGCCGGTACGCAGGCGTCGGCCGCATACGCGCGGTACGCGATCAGCTTGACGGGCCTCGGTTCGTATTCGGATGAAGGGTCGAGCGGATGCGGCGCGCTCGAAAACACCGCGAGCGTATCCATTTCGAAGCGCAGATCGAACGCGGCGCCGGCCGGCGAATGGCCCACCACGAAGTCGAGCGCGCCGTCCTCGCCGATCGCGAGTTTGCTGAAGAAGTTGATGTTGGCGACGAGGTCGCGTGTGCCGAGCCCATGCTTCGCCAGTTCGAGCAACAGGCTGTCGCGGCCGTTGCGGATCATCGCATTGCGATGCTGCTGATAGCGGGCGACGCCGTATTTAGCGGCGAACAGTTCCGCGTCGCCGACGCCGCCGAGCGGATCGTGCCAGCCGAGCGTGTCGGCGGTAATCGAGGCCAGCACGCGGCCCATGTCCGAATAGAGCACGTGGCCGCGCGTCAGATGCGCGGTGTGCTGCGCCTTCAGCGTATCGGCCATGTTGTAGCGTTCGAGCGGTTCGTCGTGCCGGTAGAGCACGGCGGCCAGGTTCGCGCCGCCTTCGGTATCGACCACGCGCAACGCCATGCCACGGCGCAGCACGCCGGACCAGTGCGTGCCGGCGGGAATCACCGTTTCCCACGCCACATGCGGGATCGGTGCGAGTTCGACAGGGGATTGCGTCGACATGGAGGCTCCAGGGTATCGGTTGGGAATAAGCGTGAGAGGGCGATTGACCGACATCGCGACCTCCCGGGCTTTTATCCCTCCGTGGAGCCTCGCCGGCGCCTTGAAAGAAGGTGAACGGCAAGACCGGATTGCTCTCGGACCAGGCATCGTGCGCATCAAGCGTTCGACCGGAACCCTAGCGATCCTGAAGATGATGCAAATTACTTCGCACCTCTCGCTGCGTAGCTAAGCGAGTTGTGTGCCAGGCTCATGTCGAGCATGCGGCAAGCGCGGCGTGGCAAGGGATTGGATGTGATGAGCGATTCAGTTTGCTAGGTGAGGGTCGGCGGCACGCGCACCAGCGTCGTTTGTGAATCCGCACCAGTTGAATGCGCCGGGCACCACGATTGGGCTCGATATGAGCGCGCGCGACACTGGCGATGGCTCTAGCCGATGGCATGGTGTGTGCGTATCGATGCACCACGTCCACCACCTTCATCACTCGACCATGCCGACGCTTGCCGCTATTCGACGCGCGCTGTACACCCTGATGTCGGCACGTTTCATCGAACTGCAAAAGCAGCAGCGCCGCTCGTAGTCAGAGCGGCGCTGTTGTCGTGACACTCAACCTTGGGCATCCAGTTCCGTGCTCGCATAGCGCGCCTGCTGGCCGAAGCTCGCCAAGGCCTTCGAACCGTCGGGCAACACCAACTCCCCTCGTTCGAGACGTTCCTTCAGATAGGTAAAGCTCTGCGCCGTCTGCGCGAACAGATGGTCGCCGGCCGACACGGGCGGATATTTCGCCACCGCTTCGGGCGTCGCGAACTGCTGCAGCGGTGCGACGATCGTGTGATAGTCGCAGGCAAAAAAGAGCGGGAACGAGTAGCGCTCCTCCCTCACTTTGCGCACGCGATGCGACGTCGCGACATAGGTCCCGCCTGTCCACACTTCCAGCATGTCGCCGATGTTCACGACGAACGCGTTCTCGACCGGCGGCGCATCGATCCACTCGCCCTCGCCGTTCATCACTTCAAGTCCGGGCGCGGTCGGCAGCAGGATCGTGAAGCATTCGTAGTCGGTATGCGCGCCGATGCCGGGGCGGTCTTCCGCGGATGGATCGAGCGGATAGTGGATCAGGCGCAACTGGCTCGGCGGCTTGCGCAGATACTGGTCGAAGTGCTGTTCGGGCAAGCCGAGCGCAAGCGAGAAGCCGCGAAACAGGGCGCGGCCGAGTTCGAACGCCGCTTCGTAATAGCCGCCCACCGCCTCGCGAAAACCCGCTTGCTCGGGCCAGCTATTCGGGCCGAGCATCGGCGTGCCGGCGCGTACATCGGGGTCGTCGGCGGGCAGTTCGCGGCCGGTGTCGAAGGCTTCCTTCCTGTCGCGCTTGCCGTCCGCGAAAACTTCCTCGCCTTCGGGCACGTAGCCGCGATGCGCCGCCGACTTGCCGATGTAGTAGCGCATCTTCCAGTCATGTTCGGCGGCGAAGAAGCGCTTGGCCTGCTCGATCAGCGCGCGTTGCTGTTCGCGTGATACCTGGTGGCCGGTGACATAGAAGAAGCCGGCCTCGCGTGCCGCGCGATCGAGTTCGCGCGCGGTCGCGAGGCGCCGGTTCTGGTCGTCGCTGAAAAGGCCGCTGACGTCGACGATGGGTAACTGCTGAAAACGGGTGTGGGTTTGGCTCATGAGAGGCGCCTAGGCAAGCTGCGGGTTAGTGTGCGTTTGCCGTCCGCCGCGAACCTCACGGGCGGCGAGAAATGCAGCCAGATGGCGCCGTTCCTCGCGGCCCATCCATGTGTTGATCTCCCACAGATCGGCCACCGGCGCGTTCGTAAACGGCAGCGTGTGCAGATAGCCGTCGGGGCCGAACTCCGGCGTCATCGTCGTGACGGTGTAGCCCTGCTCGATCTGCGCGGTCCACAGCGCTTCCCAGATGCGCTGATGCGAGGCGAGGCAGTCCGCGTACTCGGGCGCCGCCGGGTGCGGCACCTGCGGACCTTGCGGATAACCGACACGCCCATGCAGATGATGCGCATGCGGCGCCAGTTCGAGGATCGTGTCCCACTCGCTGTCGAGCAGCCGCTCGCACACCGACACCCAATGACTGAAGTCGCAGGTCAGCTTGAGCGCGGGCACGGCGCGCGCGACGTCGCGAGTGATCCACGGGTTGTAGAACGAGCGCCCGCGATGCGTTTCGAAGCTGCAGATCACGTCGTGCTGCGCGGCGATCTCCACGGCGCGCGAGAAAAAGTCCACCTGTACCGCCGCCGGCCACGCGTCACAGCCGGCCATCACGTTGAAGAAGCGCGGTTCGAGCGGCTTGCCCCAGACGATCTTCTCCTCGAAGTCCCGCAGATGATCGGCCGGCGTCGCCGAACGCTCCGGCACATAGCTGCCGGCCGTCGTAATCTCCGCGATGAAGCCGAGGCCTTCGTCCGCGATGGCCTGCGCAAACGCATCTCGCGCCGCTCCGCCGGCCGGCACGGGCGCTTCGATGCCGTCGAAGCCGGCTGCCCGCACGAGCGGAGCGGCATCGCGAGGACCGCCGTCGAATCCCCAGAACGTTTTGAACAATTCGAATTTCATCGCCTCTCCATTTGCATGCAAAATTGCATGCAATAGTACACATGAAAAGCATGAGTCAATAAACTATCAGAGCGTGGCCGCACATTATTTCCGCGCGCCCGATTTCCGGCTCAATTAGCACTTAAACTGTGCAGCCCTCCTCCTCGTGGTGAATCGATGAAGAAGAAAATTGCGCGTACCAAGGGGCAAGCCGTCGCGCGCGCCATTCTCGACATGGACTGGCAGTGGTCGGCGCATTTCGGCGATCTCGGCCTGAACGACCTGAACTACAGCGATCTGTTCTGCCGCATGTGGGTGGATCAGGACGACTACTTCGCCAAGACCGCGCTCTACGAATTCATGCCGGGCGTGAGCCGCCGCACCGCCGTGCGCTACGTGCAGGAGCTGATCGACAGCGGCTGGCTACTGGAGACGAGTTCCGCCGCGGATCGCCGCATCAAGCAGGTGAGCCTCGCGGCGTCGATCGAAGAACGTCTGGAGCAGTTTCTTGCCTATGTGCATCAACGGTTTGCGGCGCTGGATTGACAGTGCCTACGCGGGACGTGGGGGTAAAGCGTCCGCATACTCTCCGCCGCAAATCCCGCTGGCATATTTCTCGCTAGATGTTTGACCGAGAGGTGCGGCAGCGTCGCATCTTAGGGATGCTAGGGTTCCGGTTCGCGAGAATGTCTGGTCCGAGAGCAGCCCGGTGCGCCGACTGGTTCGATTGCAGGCTTCATTGCAAGCACGAACCGACGGCCGCACTACACGGCGGGACAAAAGCCCGGGAGATTGGCGATAGCAATGTCTATCGTGCCTCTCCGTGGCCGGTGTGTGTCTCCCGCAGTTTCCGCGCTTGATCGTAGCTTGCGCGCGGGAACCGGTCATGTTGTTTCATCGCGCAGTCGCCGCGCGGTCCAACTCAACAATCGCAACTGACCGGTCTCCTGGAGAAAACGATGAAACGCTTCGAATCCGTCCGCACTTCCCGTGCTTCACTCGCCTTGCCTGCCCGCTTCGCCTCGGCCCTTCGCGTGCGTGGCGCCCTCGCCGCGGCCGCCGCCGCACTCGCTCTCGGTCTTACGGCGGGTCTTGCCGCCACGCCGGCGCAAGCGGCCGCGCCGCTCGCCATCGGCTATAGCGACTGGCCCGGCTTCGTCGCCTTCCAGGTCGCCATCGAAAAAGGCTGGTTCAAGGAAGCCGGCGTGGACGTCAATTTTCAGTGGTTCGATTACTCGGCGTCGCTCGATGCGTTCTCCGCCGGCAAGCTCGACGCGGTCGGCGCGACCAACGGTGACGCGCTCGTGACCGGTGCAAGCGGCGCGAAGAACGTGATGATCCTGCTGACCGACTATTCGAGCGGCAACGACATGATCGTCGCCAAGCCGCCGGTGCGCACAGTGGAAGGACTGAAGGGCAAGAAGGTCGGCGTCGAAATGGGCCTCGTCGATCACCTGCTGCTCGACACGGCGCTCGAAAAACACGCGCTGAAGGAATCGGACCTCACGCTCGTCAATGCGAAGACCAACGAATTGCCGCAGGTGCTCGCCTCGTCCGGCGACGTCGCCGCGGTCGGCGCCTGGCAGCCGAACGCGGGCGAAGCGCTCAAACGCGTACCGGGCTCGCGGCCGATCTTCACCTCCGCCGACGCCCCCGGCCTGATCTACGACGCGATCACGGTCAATCCCGTCAGCCTGCAATCGCGCAAGGCCGACTGGGCCAAGGTGATCAAGGTCTGGTACCGCTGCGTGGCCTATATCAACGATCCGAAGACACAGCCGGACGCGGTCAAGATCATGTCCGCGCGGGTCGGTCTCACACCGGCGCAGTATCTGCCCTTGCTGAAAGGCACGCATCTGCTTGACTCCGCCGCGGCCAAGAAAGCCTTCACCAAGGGCGACGGGCTCGACTCCGTGTACGGTTCGAGCGTGAACGCCGACAAGTTCAACGTGCGCAACGCCGTGTACAAACAGTCGCAGAATGTGAGCGCCTATATCGATCCGGCACTCGCCAACGCGCAGTAAGCGACCCGCCAGGCACGGCATCCATAACCGCTGAAATAGCCCGCAGACCCGAAACTGTTATTCTTGCGTCTCTCCCGACCGTCAACTGGTCGCCTGCCGCCTTCGGGCGGCACTCCAAGCGGCGCTTTTGCGCCCGACTTCCGAGAGACAGGAATTTGCATGTTCGGTTTTCTGCGCGGCTATTTTTCCAACGACCTGGCAATCGACCTCGGCACGTCGAACACCCTGATTTACATGCGCGGCAAGGGCATCGTTCTCGATGAACCCTCGGTGGTCTCGATTCGTCAGGAAGGCGGTCCGAACGGCAAGAAGATCATTCTGGCCGTCGGCAAGGAAGCAAAACAGATGCTCGGCAAGGTGCCGGGCAATATCGAGGCGATCCGCCCGATGAAGGACGGCGTGATCGCCGACTTCAACATCACCCAGCAGATGATCAAGCGCTTCATCCAGATGGCACACGAGTCGCGTATGTTCGCGCCGTCGCCGCGCATCATCATCTGCGTGCCGTGCGGGTCCACTCAGGTGGAGCGGCGCGCGATCAAGGAGGCGGCGCATAGCGCGGGCGCCTCGCAGGTCTATCTGATCGAGGAGCCGATGGCCGCGGCCACCGGCGCGGGCTTGCCGGTGTCGGAAGCGACCGGCTCGATGGTGGTCGATATCGGCGGCGGCACCACGGAAGTGGGCGTGATCTCGCTCGGCGGCATCGTCTATAAAGGCTCGGTGCGCGTGGGCGGCGACAAGTTCGACGACGCGATCGTCAACTACATTCGCCGCAACTACGGCATGCTGATCGGCGAGCAAACGGCCGAAGCGATCAAGAAGGAAATCGGCTCCGCGTTTCCGGGCTCCGAGGTCAAGGAAATGGAAGTCAAGGGCCGCAATATGTCCGAAGGGATTCCGCGCAGCTTCACGGTGTCCAGCAACGAGATTCTCGAAGCGCTGACCGATCCGCTCAACCAGATCGTCTCGGCCGTGAAGATCGCGCTGGAACAGACGCCGCCGGAACTCGGCGCGGACATCGCCGAGCGCGGCATCATGCTGGCGGGTGGCGGTGCGCTGCTGCGCGATCTCGACCGGTTGCTCGCCGAGGAAACCGGCTTGCCGGTGTTCGTCGCCGAAGCGCCGCTGACCTGCGTGGTGCGCGGCTCGGGTATGGCGCTCGAACGGATCGACAAGTTCGGCGGGGCGTTCTCTTACGAGTGAGCCTGGCTCGCATCAGGAGATTCAAGCCGCTCACGACACGAAGGGCAGCTTGCTATCGCGCGCCGCGGCGAGCATCGACAGTGTGATCTTGCGCACTTCCAGCTTGCTCTGCGTGATATGCGCGCGCAGCAGAATGATGGCTTCGGTCAGGCGGTTGCGTTCGATCAGGTTGAGCATGGTGGCATGCTCGTCGTAAGTGGCGCTGGTGCGGTGCGGCTTCAGAAAATCGAGCCGCCGCACGATGCGGATGCGCTCGGTCACTTCGTTATGCACGCGCAGCATTTCCGCATTGCCGGTGGCGGCGACCAGTTGACGGTGAAAGTTTTCGTCAATGCCGAACATTTTCACCGGATCGCTCTCACGCAATTCCGGCGCGACGCACCAGATCGCTTTCAATTCCTCGACGGCCGCATGCGCGATATCGCCGCCCGCGCCGACCCGCTCCACCGCCGCGACTTCCAGCACGATGCGCAGATCGTACAGCTGATCGAGCTGATCGAAGTTGATCGGCGACACTTTCCAGCCGCGCCGGAAACCCACTTCCAGATAGCCTTCGCGTTGCAGACGGAACAGACCGTCGCGCATCGGCGTGCGTGATACGCCGTAGTGTTGCGCAATGCCGTTCTCCGAAAAACGGTCGCCGGGAAACAGGCGAAAGCTGAAGATGTCGTTTTTGAGCTGCTGATAAACCTGCTCGGCGAGCGGGTTGGCCGCGGCCGGCGCGGCGGGCGTCTCCAGCAGATTGGTCGGGTCGTCGTTCATGATGCCAAGGTCCCTTTTTTCTTAGTTGCCCTGCTTCCACAAACCGCCGCAATGAGCGAATCGCACCTTCGGATACTTCGCGGTCATCTTCAGCACGTGCGGGTCTAAGCAGCCGAACGAGGTCGCGAAGATCAGCGTGGCGCCGTCCTGTTCGATCATCGCTTCCATCGTCTTCTGCACGGCGATGGTCTCGGGCACGTTCTCTTCTTCCACCACCTTCACGTCCGGCATCTTCTTGATCACCGCGGCGGCTTGCGCCTGTGCCTGGTTGTAGCCGTAGTCGCCACGCGCGCCGACGTAGATCTCGCCGACGGTGGTCTTCGGCGCGGCGAACACCGACCGGATGGGCAGAATATTGCCGAGCGTCGACAGGCTGGCGCTCTTGATGAAATGGCGGCGGTTGGTCATGGTGTCCAATTCCTGATCGAAGGTTAAAGAGCGCGGGTCCGGGGATCGGTTGACGTGTTTCACTTCAGGCTGGCGAGATACGCGAGCCAGCCGCCGAACGGCGTGATGTCGAGCGCGCCGCTGTCGTCATCCACGGCCGACGGCTCGCAGATGAAACCCTTCACGCTGTGGCCGTCGGCGAGTTGCAACGTGCCGATGCCGAGCGGCGCGGGCACGTCGGCGACGAATTGGCCGAAGCTGCGCAGCGGCACTTCCCATAGTTCGATGGCGATCGGCTGGCCTTGCCGCTGCGTCGCGCGCACGAGACCGGGTTTCGGCGGCTGCGTGTTGGCGAGCGCGTAGAGCTTGTAACCGGGTGCGGTGTGCGTCGCCTTCACG
Organism: Paraburkholderia sp. RL17-347-BIC-D; assembly: GCF_046027915.1. Taxonomy (NCBI): domain Bacteria; kingdom Pseudomonadati; phylum Pseudomonadota; class Betaproteobacteria; order Burkholderiales; family Burkholderiaceae; genus Paraburkholderia; species Paraburkholderia sp. RL17-347-BIC-D. Next base: position 241,500 of record NZ_JARESS010000011.1, on the reverse strand, counting down.
AAACGCGCGCCGGCTTCCTGGAGCTGCCAGTTCAACGGCTGGCCGCGCAGATGCGCGCCGACCACCGCGAGGGTGATGGTGGGCTCCTGGAACGGCAACGGCGGGATGAGCGTGGGCGTTGCTGTTGAAGCCTCGGCAGCATTCGCGAACAAGGCCTGAATCCGCGCGCCGAGTTCGGCGAGACGGCGGTCCGCGCCACTCGGTGCGATCAGCGTGACGCCGGCCGGCAAACCGTCGCTGCGCCGCTGGCACGGCACCGCCAGCGCGCACAGATCGAGCAGGTTGACGAAGTTGGTGTAGTGGCCGAGCTGGCTGTTCAGTTCGACGGGATTGGCCTGCACGTCGGCGATCAGCGGATGCGTCGGCGTGGTGGGCACGATCAGGATATCGATCGTGCCGAAGAGCGCTTCGGCGTGCCGCTTGAGATCGGCCAGCGCGTACTGGCCATTGAAGGCATCGGCGGCGCTGAACTGCTCAGCCTTGCCGATCACTTTGGCCACGACCGCATCTATCGCTTCGTGATGGGTTTCAAAGAATGTGCCGAGCGCCGCGCGCCGTTCCGCGACCCACGGGCCATCGTAGAGCAACGCGGAAACGGCCTTGAGCGGTTCAAAGTCGATAGCTTGCGTCGGCAGATGGAGATGCGACGTGAGCGTGTCGAGTGCGGTTGAAAACGCCCGGCCCGCGATGGCGTCGCCATAAAACTCCAATCGTTCCGGCACGCCGATGCGCGGCGCCGAACGCAGCAGGCCAAGGCTCGGCACCTTGCGCGAGTAGCCGTCGAGCGAATCGAAGCAGGCGATTTCGCGGAGCACGCGCCAGGCATCGTCGACGTCGTGGGCGAACACGGAGATCGTGTCGAGGCTTCGACACGCGGGCACCATGCCGCGTTTGCTGACCAGTCCCAGCGAAGGTTTCAGACCGACCAGACCGTTGAATCCCGCCGGCACACGACCCGAACCCGCGGTGTCGGTGCCGAGCGAAAACGCTACGCAACCCGCCGCTACCGCGACCGCGGAGCCCGCACTCGAACCACCCGACACGCGCAGGGGCGACTCAGTGTGCCGCACGGCGCCATACGGCGAACGCGTGCCGACCAGGCCGGTGGCGAACTGATCGAGATTGGTCTTGCCGATCAGGATCGCGCCGGCGTCGATGAGCCGCTGCACGGCGAAGGCCGATGTGTCCGGCGTATAGCCGAAGGAGTCGCAAGCGGCCGTGGTCGGCAGGCCGGTTACGTCGATGTTGTCCTTGACCGCGAACGGCACGCCGAACAGCGGCATCTGTTCGAACACGGCGCTGCCCTGCGCTTCGTATAACACTTCGAGCGCTTTCGCGCGAGACTGCACGTCGGCTGTCGGCACGCGCAGAATCCAGACTTCCGGCCGGTCGATGGCGTTGATTTGCGCCAGCGCCGAGGTCACGGCTTCGGTCGGCGTGAGGCTGCCCGCGGCGTATGCCGCGAGTAGACCTTTGACCGTCATGGGTGAGGAAATGGGCACCTGTTTTTCCTTGAGTTCAATCTTGAATACAAGTTTGGACTCAAATTAGCAGGAGCTATGCCAGTTGCTTATTTCATCGCGGAGAATCGGTTCAAAGCCAAGCCGGACGGCGCTTCGCTACGTCAGTCAAAGTGGCCGGGCCGCGCTTGAAACGACGCTGCGCCGCGCTGCCGATGGTGCAGCGCTCACCAACTCGGGGCTCACGCGCCCTGGATTCGCGCCGACGCGCGCATCGTCAAAGCGGGCTGCGACGCGACGGCCATCATGAACGCACGCACCTTTTCGCGCGCCTCGTTTCGTGATCTTGCCGCTTACGCGTATGACCGAAGCATTCGCGGCACGCGAGCGCAACGAATCCGACGAATCAACGCGGTTCGCCGCGCGGGCCGAATCGCCAGGCGCGCAGACATCGCGCAATGTGTTTAGCGTTTGCAAAGCGCGCTGGCCCACGTGCGATTCGCGGCTCACATCATCTAACAATTGGCGGTCTATACTCGCGGCACCTTCCGGCGAACCTTCAGTAGCGGAGCTTCGATGCACAATCCAAATCCCGCCGGCACCCACGGCGGCATGGTCACCAGTCCTCATGCGTTAGCCAGCGAGGCCGGCCGCGATGTCTTGCGCGCGGGCGGCAATGCCATCGAAGCCGCCATCGCGATCGGCGCGGCGCTGTGCGTGACGTACCCGCACTTCACGGGCCTTGGCGGCGATGCCTTCTGGGTGATCGGCGACCGGCAAGGCACGTTGCGCACGCTTTCGGGCATCGGCCAGGCCGCGGCGCAACTGCCGGCGTTCAACGGTGCGATCCCGTTGCGCGGTCCCGCGTCCGCGATCACCACCGCCGCGACCGTCGATACATGGAATCAGGCTTACGAAATCAGCCAAAGCGTTTGGGGCGGCATGCAGTCGTGGTCGTCGCTGTTCGACCGAGCGCACGAGCTTGCCGCTGACGGCTTCCCCGTCACGCCGTCACAGCATTTCTGGCAAACCATGCGCGCCGACGAATTGCAGGCGTTGCCCGGTTTCGCGGCAACTTTCGCGCCGCATGGCCCTATTCCCGCGATCGACGAGCGCTTCGTGCAACCGGCGCTGGCGAAAAGCATCGAGCGCATTGCGCGTTTCGGCGCGCGCGAATTCTATGAAGGCGACCTCGCTGAGCGAATTGCCGATGGTCTCCGGCAAGCCGGTTCGCCACTCACTGCTAGCGACCTCGCCCGCACGCATGCGCGCAACGAAGCGCCGCTGCGTGTCGCTTATCGCGGCGGCGAACTGGTGAGCCTGCAGCCGCCCACGCAAGGCGTGACGACCTTGCAGATCATGGGCACGCTGGAGCGCTTCGATCTTGGATCGATTCCGGAAGGCAGCGCCGATTACTATCACCTGCTGGTGGAAGCCGTTAAATGCGCGTTCGTGGATCGCGACCGCTTCGTCTGCGATCCCGAGTTCAACATCGTGCCGGTCGAAGAGATGCTCTCGCCTGCCACGCTCGACGCCCATGCCCGCTCGATCCATCAGCGTAAAGCACGCGTATGGCCGCATGTTTTCCGTCCGGGAGATACGGTATTCATCGGCGCGACGGATCGCGAAGGCCGCAGCGTGAGCGTGCTGCAAACGGTTTACTTCGACTGGGGCAGCGGCGTGGTGGCGGGCGACACCGGTATTCTGTGGCACAACCGCGGCGCGTCGTTCAGCACGAACCCCGCGCATCACAACGCCGTGCAGCCAGGCAAACGGCCTTTCCATACGCTCAACCCCGGCATGTACGTGAAGGACGGCCGCCCGCAACTGCTGTTCGGCACGCAAGGCGCGGACGGTCAGCCGCAAACGCTGGCCGCGATTCTCACGCGGCTGATCGACTACGGCATGGACCCGCTGAGCGCCCTCGCGCGCCCGCGTTTTCTGCTCGGCAAGACCTTCTCCGACACGCGTGATGCATTGAAACTCGAAGCGGACGCCGGCGCCGACGTCTTCGCTGCGCTCGCCGCACGCGGACATGAAGTGAGCGCGATCGATGCGCAAAGTCCGTTGGCGGGGCATCCCGGCGTGATTCGCATCGAGGCGGACGGGTCGGCGACGGGCGCGCACGATCCTCGCAGCGATGGCCGGGCGCTCGCTGTTTGACGCGATGGGCGCTGACGCGTCACTCTAACGTGAAGCGATCCCGCGTCGTCACATAGTCGCTCGCGCCGAAGCGGCCCACCGGGAAATAGTGTTGCAAGCGCACGCGCCACGTTTCCGTGTCGATCAACTCGTCCCGCGCGTGCAACCGGTGCACGCGTCCGATGAAAATCTGCCGGCTCGTCGTCTCCAGCGTCTCCCATGTCGTGCACTCGAACGCGACCGGCGCTTCGGCGATGCGCGGCGGCTTGACATGCGAGCTCGGCACCGGCGTCAAGCCGACCTCGGCAAGCTCGCTTACATTCGGCGGCAATCGTTCTCCGCAGCGGTGCATTTTCCCGGCGATCGCTTCGTCCGCGAGATGCACCACGAACTCGCCGGTGCGCACGATATTTACCGCCGTGTCCTTCAGCGTGCCGTCGGCCACGCGGTTGACGCTGATCATCACGATCGGCGGCTCCTCGCCGAGCATATTGAACATCGAGAACGGCGCGGCGTTGATCGTGCCGTCCGCACCGAGCGTGGTGACGAGTGCGATCGGACGCGGCACGATCAGGCTCGCCATCAGCTTGTAACGTTGATATTCGGTGATCGCTTCGAAGTCGATTTCCATGTCCGCCGCCTAGTTGGGAGTCGCTGATGCGGTGATGCCGAGCAACTGGCCGAGGCTTTTTTCGCCGCGCATCCGCGAGGTTTCGATGCGTTCTTCGAGGTCGCGCAGATGCGCTTCCATATGCGCGATCGCGCCCGCTGCATCGCGCGCCTCGATGCAATCGACGATTGCCGCATGCTCCGCGTGTTCGCACGGCGCATGCCCCGGCGGTTCATACACGCCGACGATCAGCGAGCAGCGCGAGACCAGTTCCTTCAGGTAGTTTTGCAGAATCGAGTTGCGCGCCAGCGCGGCGATGCGCATATGAAAACCGCTGGCGAGCGTCGCCCACGAAGGCTGGTCGAAGCGATGCATCGCTTCATGTTCGCTCGCGAGCTGTTGACGCAATGCCTTGATGTCTTTGGCGTTCGCGCGCTGCACGGCCAGCTCGACCAGCATCCGTTCGACGGAGCGTCGCGCCTCGAAGATCTCGCGCGTTTCCTCGGGCGTGGGTTCGGCGATCACCGCGCCCTTGTTCGGGCGCAACACGACGATGCCGTCATACGCGAGCTTTTCCAGCACGCGCCGCACCACCGCGCGGCCCACGCCGAACAACTGGCACAACTCGGGCTCCGGCAGCTTCGTGCCCGGCGTCAGACGATGATTCAGCACGCCGTCGAAAATCGACTGGTAGATGCGTGCGTCTTGATCCGCGTCGTCTTTCACGACTTTCTTTGCGGTGGCCACGCCGGCTTTCGGGCTCACGCAATGGCCGGGCGCACGATACCGTCCCGCTCCAGCACGTCCATATAATTCGCAATCGCGCCCGGCGTGGTGATCCACGCGTCGCCTCGGGCGCGTGCCGCGGCGATATGTTCGAGCGCGCGGCGCAGATGCCGCAAGCGATACGGCTGCCCGACCAGATACGGGTGCAGTGCGATACCCATCACGAGTGCCTGCGGCTGCGCGCCGCGATTGGCCTGTTCGAGCATCTCGTCGAACTGATCGATGATCATATCGGCGAAGGCACGGCCATCCATATGGCGGCCCACCATCATCGGCAGATCGTTGAGTTCCTGCGGATATGGGATCGACCACAGCGGCGCACCGCGCGTGGCCATTCGCACGGGACGATCGTCGTGACACCAGTTCAGCGTATAGCGGTAGCCGGTCTCGGCGAGCAGATCAGGCGTCAAGTGCGACTCCGAAATCCACGGCGAAAGCCAGCCGTGCGGCGCTGTGCCGGACACTTCCGCGATCCGTTCGCGGCAATGCAGAAGCAGCTCACGCTCGCTGGTTTCGTCGAGATCGCTCTGGCGATGCGCATTCGTGTGGCCGTGCCCGATCAGTTCGTCGCCGCGCGCCACGCAGGCTGCGATCAACTCCGGGCAATGATCGTAGAGCGCGGTGTTGATGAGCGTGCCCGCGGGCAACTCAAGTTGATCGAACAGTTCGATGCAGCGCCACGCACCGACGCGATTGCCGTACTCGCGCCAGCTATGGTTCAGCACATCCGGCTGCGGCGAGACCGGACCGAGCGCGGCGCCGAGCCCTTCCCCAAAGGCAAAGTGCTCGATGTTGAAGCCCAGATAAACCGCGAGGCCGCTGCCGCCAGGCCAGCGGTACGCGTCGCTGTCGGTGATCGGGCGGTACGCGAAGCGGCCATGCGTGGCGAGCAATTGACGCGCGCGGTTCTCTGCAGCGGGCATGTTCCGTGTGTCGTTCATTTGAAGAAGCCGTGGGTAAGGAAAAGCGCCTGGCCGCAGCAGCGCATGAACCGGAATGGCCAGTTCATGCCCCGCGACGGACCCGGCACGCACCGTGATCGCGCAAAAAGAATCGTTAAATCGCTAACGATCGACGCTGCAGATCGTTTGCAATATGTGAGCCAACTCGTAGACGTTAAGCACACCGGCGCGTCGGCAATTCGTCAACCTCGCGATGCGAACGATGGCACATGTCTTGCATTTGCTTGGCGTCGATCAGGCGCGGCATTGGTTTTCGTGCGCCTTGCTCTGCGTCGCTTCTTCGCCGCTTCTTCGCCGCTTCTTCGCCGCTTTTTCGTCGTTCACGAGGACACCTCTTCATGATTCAGCCTGCTTCAACGGTGCTCGAAACCAAAGCCGCCGACATCGAACTGGTGCACGTGTCGAAGCAATATGGCGACTCGCTCGCCGTCGACGCGATCGATCTGCGCATCGCCGGCGGCCAGTACTGCTGCCTGCTCGGGCCGTCGGGATGCGGCAAGACCTCGACCTTGCGCATGATCGCCGGGCATGAATCGGTCACCGAAGGTGACATTCTGATTGCCGGCCGCAACGTCACGCGCGCCGAGCCCGCTGCTCGCGGCACGGCCATGGTGTTCCAGAACTACGCGCTGTTTCCGCATCTGAGCGCGCTCGACAACGTTGCGTTCAGCCTGAAGATGCGCGGCATCGTCAAAGACGTACGGCGCAAGCGCGCCGCTGAGTTGCTCGAACTGGTCGCCATGTCGGCGTATGGCGAACGCAAACCGGCGCAGCTATCCGGCGGCCAGCAACAACGTGTCGCGCTCGCCCGCGCGTTGCTGAACCGGCCGGGCTGCCTGTTGCTCGACGAACCGCTCTCCGCGCTCGACCCGTTCCTGCGCGTGCAGATGCGCGCCGAACTCAAGCGCTGGCAGAAGGAACTCGGCATTACCTTCGTACACGTTACGCATTCGCAGGAAGAAGCGATGGCGCTGGCCGATCTCGTCGTGGTGATGAGCCATGGCCGTATCGAGCAAAGCGGCACGCCGCACGAAGTGTTCAATCGTCCGCGCACCGAATTCGTCGCGCGCTTTCTCGGCGGCCACAACGTCTTCAATAGCAACGGCCGGTCGTTTACCGTGCGCGCCGATCATCTGCGCATCGTGCCGCATGGCATTACGCCGGTGCAGACCGCGAGCGGCGACAACGGCTTGACGCGCATCGGCGGCGTGCCTTGCACAGTGCGTGAAGCCGAATATCAGGGCACGCATCTACGCGTGACGCTCGATCCGCTCGACGGCTCGCCCGAACTGGTCTCGCTCGTGAGCGACGGCGATTACGACCCGACGCGGCTCGGTCCCGAGGCGCGCGTGGTGGTCTGGTGGGAGGAGCGGGACGCGCATCCGCTCGCAGCCTGAGTATTGAATTTCGCGCATCAGCCAGCCGATAACCGAACGTCAAACGAACGTCAACTGAGGAGAAAGCAATGAGTGAAGCGAACGAAAGCCCGGCAGCGGCCGCAACGGATGTGAAGGAAAAAGGCCTGTCGCGCCGCACGTTCATCAAGGGCGCGGTGGCGGCGGCCGGCATTGCCGGTTTTCCGTACGTGCACGCGCAGGAAAAAATCACGTTGCGCTACCTCGGCACGGCGGTCAACCAGAGCGCCGACATCGCGAAGAAATTCAAGGAAGACACCGGCATCGAGATTCAATACGTGCCGGTAACCACCGACGACGTCGCCAAACGCATCATCACCCAGCCGAACTCGTTCGACATCGTCGACACCGAATACTTCGCGCTCAAGAAGCTGATTCCGGCGGGCACGCTGGCCGGCATGGACGCAAAGCGAATCAAGCTCGCCGACAAGATCACGCCAGTGCTCACGCGCGGCGAAGTCAACGGCAAAAAGATCGGCGATCAAGGCACGGCGCCGAAGAAGGTCATGTTTCTCACCGGCCCGCGTTCCACGGAATTCTCCGCCACGCCGACCGAGTGGATGACGCTGATTCCCACGACATACAACGCGGACACGCTCGGCATTCGGCCCGACCTGATCAAACGGCCCGTCGACAGTTGGGCGGAACTGCTCAATCCGCAGTTCAAGGGCAAGGCCGCACTGTTGAACATCCCCGCGATCGGCATCATGGACTCGGCCATGGCGATCGAGGCGATGGGTCACATGAAATACGGCGACAAAGGCAACATGACCAAAGCCGAGATCGACCAGACCATCAAGATCCTGATCGAAGCAAAGCGCGCCGGCCAGTTCCGCGCATTCTGGAAGGACTTCAACGAGAGCGTGAACCTGATGGCCTCGGGCGAAGTGGTGATCCAGTCGATGTGGTCGCCTGCCGTGACGAAAGTCCGCACCATGGGTGTCGCCTGTAAATTCCAGCCGCTCAAGGAAGGCTATCGCTCGTGGGCGTCGGGCTTCGGTTTCCCGCGCTCGTTGCAAGGCAAGAAGCTCGACGCCGCCTACGAGTTCGTCAACTGGTTCCAGGACGGCTGGGCGGGGGCGTACCTGATGCGTCAGGGCTACTACTCTGGCGTGCTGGAGACCGCGAAGACGCACATGCAGCCCTACGAGTGGGACTACTGGATCGAGGGCAAACCGGCCGCGCAGGACATCAAGGCGCCGGACGGCCAGTTGCTCGAAAAGACCGGTACCGTGCGTGACGGCGGCTCGTACAACCAGCGTATGGGCGCGATTGCCTGCTGGAACGCGGTGATGGACGAAAACATCTACATGGTCCAGAAGTGGAACGAGTTCATCGCGGCTTGATCGGCGCCGTGGTTCGATATGACAGCCGGCACGCGACACGCCGGCTGTCACCACCTGTCCGAATCAACGCATAGTCATTCCTTAGAAACATGCCCATGGCAACGATCGACCTTCCCTCCCACGCGCAGGACGAGCCCGTCAAACACCGCCGAGCGCCGGCGTGGTTACAGGCGACGCCGCTCTCGCTGACCTTCCTGCTGTTTTTCATCGTGCCGCTGGTCATCACGCTGATCGTCAGTTTCTGGGACTTCAACGAATACCAGATCATTCCTGCATTTACGTTGAAGAACTACGCGGCGATCTTCAACGGCTGTTCGTCGCTGACGGATGTCTGCGTCACCTTCAAGACGTACTGGTCGACGCTCAAGTTCTGCGCGATCGTGTGGGCGGTGACCTTGCTGCTGGGGTTTTCGATCGCCTACTTCCTCGCCTTCCATGTGCGCACCACGAGCATGCAGACCGTGCTGTTCCTCGTCTGCACGATTCCGTTCTGGACTTCGAACGTGATCCGCATGATTTCGTGGATGCCGCTGCTCGGGCGCAACGGTCTCGTGAATCAGGCCCTGCTCGGCACGCACGTGATCGATCAGCCGCTGGAATGGCTGCTGTACTCGAACTTTTCGGTGGTGCTCGCTTTCGTTCACCTCTACACGTTCTTCATGATCGTGCCGGTCTTCAACGCGATGATGCGTATCGACCGCTCGCTCCTCGAAGCCGCGCGCGATGCCGGTGCGAGCGGCTGGCAAGTGGTGCGCGACGTGGTCCTGCCGCTGTCGAAAACCGGCATCGTGATCGGTTCGATCTTCGTCATCACGATCGTGATGGGCGATTTCCTGACCGTCGGCGTGATGGGCGGCCAGCAGATCGCGTCGGTGGGCAAGATCATTCAGGTGCAAACCGGCTACCTGCAATTTCCCGCAGCAGCCGCCAACGCGATCATGCTGCTCGCCGTGGTGCTGATGATCGTGTGGGGTTTGACGCGGGTCGTCGACATTCGCAAGGAGCTGTGAAGATGCAGGCCATTCGCGTCAAACATCGGGAGCGCCGTCCGGCGAGTTTCTATTGGCTCGCGCTGCTGTTCGGCCTATTCGTGCTGTTTCTCTACGGACCGGTGATCACCATTTTCATTCTGTCGTTTCAGGGCCCCGAGGGCGGCCTCACGTTTCCGATGCGAGGTGTGTCGCTGCACTGGTTCGCGATGCTGCGCGACGGTGTGGGCGATGTCGACATCTGGGGCGCGTTCGGGCGCTCCGTGCGGCTCGCGTTGGCGGTCACGGTGCTGACGGTGCTGTTTTCCGTCGCGGCGGGCCTCGCGTTTCGCCGAAAATTTCGCGGCGATACAGCGGTGTTTTATGTCTCCGTGGCCAGTCTGATCATGCCGTCCATTATCGTTTCGCTCGGCATCGGCCTGACGTTCCGTCTGCTGGATAACGGCGTGAAGTACTTCGCCTCCGCGTGGGGCTATCAGTCTTTCGCTGACAGTTACACCACTTCGATGGGCCTCTTCACGTCCGCACTCGGCGCACATCTGACATGGACGCTGCCGTTCGGTTTGCTGGTCATGTTCGCGGTGTTCAACCGCTTCAATCCGGCTTACGAAGAAGCGTCGCGCGATCTGGGCGCAACGCCGTGGCAGAGTTTCCGGCACGTGGTGCTGCCTATCATCGGTCCGTCGGTAGTGGGCGTCGCCATGTTCGGCTTCACGCTCTCATGGGACGAGATTGCCCGCACTTCCCAGGCGATCGGCGATCAGAACACTTTGCCGCTGGAGTTGCAGGGCCTCACCACGTCGGTGACCACGCCGGTGATCTACGCGCTGGGCACCATGACGACGGTGTTGTCGTTGACCGTGATGGGCGTGTGTCTGCTTGCCGTGCGATTGCTGGCGCGCAGGCGCGCAGTGGCAGGATTGAAATAAGCCGCGCGCCTTGCCGTGGCAAGCGCCTGGACCATTTCACTCCTGCTGCTAAGAATCGGCCAAATACTTGGTTGCTAGCACCCTGCCGCGTCCCTTACCGTTCTCTGATTGCGCCTCACGCGCACCCCGTTTCGGAGAACCCATGTCCGCAGTTCAATCAACGAATCCCGATCACAGCATCGCCGACGCCGCGCAACTTTTCGGCGACGACCCGCTGACCCGTCGCTTCGCGCCGGTTTTCGCGCGTATCGCCGAGGGCGCGGTCGAACGCGAGCAGCATCGCGAACTCGCTTATGCGCCCGTCGAGTGGCTGCGCGAAGCGGGCTACACCAAACTGCGCGTGCCGAGGCAATACGGCGGTGAAGGCATCTCGCTCGCGCAGTTCTTCGCGCTGGTGACGCGCCTGGGCGAGGCGGATTCGAATCTGCCGCAAATCCTGCGCGTGCATGGTGGCTTTATCGAGTCGCTGCTGGAACAAGACGACGAATCGCTGCGCGACCGCTGGCTCACGCGGATAGCGCAAGGTCAGATCGTCGGTGGCGCGGTGTCCGAGCGCTCCAGCGTCACCAACAACAGCGTGCGTCTCACGCAAACCAACGGCGCATGGCATCTGGACGGCGAGAAGTACTACACCACAGGCACGCTCTACGCGGACTGGGTGGACGTCACCGCGCACGACGGCCAGAGCGACGTGCGCGTGCTCGTCAAAGCCGACGCGCCGGGCCTCGAACGCATCGACGATTGGGATGGTTTCGGGCAACGGCTCACGGGCAGCGGCACGGCGCGCTTCACGCATGTGCCGGTTTCGCACGACAACCTCTACCGTCGCTATAACGCCTCCGAGCCGCGTCGCAACAGCCTGCTCACGGCTTACTACCAGGCGCTGCATGTCGCGAATCTCGCGGGGATCAGCCGCGCGGCGTTGCGCGATGCGGTCGCGTTCACACAAGCCAGGACCCGCACGTTCGGTGTGCCGGGCGAATCGAGTCCGCGTGACAATCCGCTCGTGCATCGCGTGGTCGGTCGCCTCGCGAGCCTGGCTTACTCGACGCAGAGCATCAGCGCGTCGCTTGCGCGCGCCATCGACGATGTCTCGGTCGCCCGGCATGAAGGCCGCACCAGCGAACAGACGTACATCAACCTGGACATCCAGACCTTCCAGGCGCAACAGATCGCCATCGAGCAGACGCTGCAAGCCGCGACGCTGCTGTTCGAAGTGGGCGGGGCGTCGGCGACCAGCGAGACGCGCCGCTTCGATCGCTACTGGCGCAATGCTCGCGTGCTGGCGTCGCACAATCCCGCGATCATTCGCGAGGCCGCGATCGGTGATTTTTACCTGAACGGCAAGGCGCATAGCGAGCGCTTCGGTGTGGCGCGGCAAGCGGCATCGGCGACGGAACTGGCAGCGGCACCGGCATAAAGACCACTATCGCGCGACCGGAACGCGGGTCGCCGGCTTCATGTGGCACAGTATCGTCAGACGCATGCGCTAAGCTTGCGCAACCGAACAGCCCTGACGAGCAACATGAAGAATCTGCCTGCCTACGAGCCGCCGGTCGACGAGAACCAGCTTCTGCTGAAATGGATCCGGCGCGCGCGCGAATCCCAGATGAGCCATTACGACATGGCCGACCTGCTGTCGGCGCGCGACCGCCAGGTCGGCTGGCTGGTGACCGCCCTCACCGCTTTCGTCGGCACGGCGGTGTTCGCATCGCTGAATTTGTCCGCAGTTTCGCCGGGACTCAGGATTTTCATCGGCTTCGTGAGCGTGACGGCCGCGGTCTCGGCCGCGCTGCAAACGTTCCTGCGCTACGCGGAGCGCGCCGAAAAGCATCGTGCGGCCGGCGCGCGCTATGGCGCGGTGCGCCGCAGGCTCGAAGCGATTTTCGCGGGCGATGCCGATGCGCGCGACGGCCACTACCTCACCGCGATCCGCGACGAGCTCGACCGGCTCGCCGAAGATTCGCCTAACGTGCCTCCGCGCGTTTTCTATCGCACGCAGCGAACGCTGTCAGCGGATCGGCAGCGCAACCGCGACAACTAATGCGTGAATTCAACGCGTGGCGGACACCAGCATTATCATCGGGCGTTCGCGTTCTTCCGCGAGTTCGGGGCGCGCGGCGAGGTCCGCCTCCGTTGGTCCCCACTCGTCGACATGGGCAATCGTGAAGCCCGCGCCGATCAGATGATTGAGCAGCGTGCCGATGGTGCGGTGCTGCTTGACGACGCCCTCGGCCAGCCAGTTGCTGACGCGCGGGCCTTCCAGTTGATAACTGTCGATCGGCCACTGTTTGCGGCCATTCGCGTCGATTGACCAGCCGGGCTGCTGTGGCGCCATGAAGATCGGATGCTCAATCGAGAACACCAGCCGCCCGCCCGGCACCAGCGCGCGATGCACGTGGTCGAGCAAGCCGCGCAGATTTTCGATGTAGTGAAACGCGAGCGAGCTATACGCGAGATCGAAGGCTGCCGGCGACAAGTCGAGCTGTTCGAGATCGGCGCGCGCATACGTGAGAGCCGCATCGCTCGAACCCGCGCGGGCGCGTTCGAGCATCTTCTCCGATACGTCGACGCCGAGCACCGAGGCTGCGCCCGCCTCACGCGCCCAGCGGCAGAACCAGCCATAGCCGCAGCCGAGATCGACCACCCGCAAGCCGTGCATGGGCGGCAGCAGCGCGCGCAAAGCCGGCCATTCGGGCGCGCCGGCGAGCCTCTGTTGCGAGCGGCCCAATTGGCTGTAGTTCTCGAAAAAGGCCGGATCGTCGTAAATGTTTTGCGTCATGGTTGACGGCTTTATTCGCCTGCGGTGAGGTCGCTGGCGTCGATCCCCAACTCCGCTGCCATGCGGCGGACTACGGCCTGCAGCCGGCTGACTTCATCCGCGAGACGCTTCTGTTCGGCCTTGACCGCTTCGAATGCGGACAGCGGCACCGAATCGTCTTCCTCACCCGGCTGCGCCAACTCGCTTGCGCTCACTTCACCGCACAGCAGATGCGTCCAGCGGTTTTCGCGCTCGCCCGGCACGCGGGCAAGTTTCACGACGCGTGGCGGGTCGTTGGCCGCGAGTTCGTCGAGAAATGCCTCGACCGACGAGATATCCGCGAAGCCATGCAGACGCGCGCTGTTCAGGCGCAATTCGGCCGCGGTTTGCGGACCGCGCAGCAGCAAGGTGGTGAGCAACGCCGCCGACTGGCTCGGCAGCCCCAACACGCGATTCATGTTGTGTTCGAAACGCGGCACGCGGCTGCTGCTGCCTTCCATCACGAGGCTGAGCCGTTTCAATCCGTCGACGGCGGTCAGCACCTCGGCTTCCGTGGCGTTCATCACCGGCGTGCGGCCGGTTTTCTGGTTGCAGCCTAAAGTCAGCGCGTTGAGCGAGAGCGGATAGCTGTCCGGCACCGTGTGCTGCTTTTCGACGAGCACGCCGAGCACGCGTCCTTCAAGCAAGGTCAACGCGCGGATCGAAGGACGGGAAAAAGCGTCGGGAGTGGAGTTCATAGATGATGTCGCGGCATGAGCCGCCGGGTCTCGTAAATGATGTGCTTTACCGCTGCACAGCCGGGCGGCGCTTTCTGGTTTGTGGGCACTATGATAAACGGCCCAGGCCGCGCAGGTGTATGAATCTCCGCTACGGAAAGGCGCGCGTGAAGCTCCGGTGGCATGAGTCGAGCGGGCGTTATCTGTGGATGCTCTCGAGCGTGTCGCCACACCCGCTGCAAGCGTGAAAGGCGCGTTGATCGAGCGCGTTCGCTCGTCCCTTTACGACACGTCGGCGCTGCGCATGAACCGGCACGCGTAAGCGGAGCCGCCGGGCCCGTGCATTTTTTCGTTGTTGACGATTTTCCATATTAGAGATAATTTCCCTAATATGGAAAACACACTCTCCGACGACAACGCCATCGACCGCCGCATCGCGCAGCGGCTACGTGCGCTGCGCGCCGAACGCAACTGGTCGCTCGACGAGCTCGCCAAACTCAGCGGCGTCAGCCGCGCGACGCTGTCACGCCTCGAAAACGCCGCCGTGAGCCCGACGGCGAGCGTGCTCGGCAAGCTCTGCGTCGCGTACGGCCTGCCGATGTCGCGCCTCATGCATATGGTCGAAGAAGACTTTGCGCCGCTCGTGCCGCGCGACGCCCAGCCGCTCTGGACCGACGCCAGCATCGGCTTCCGGCGGCGCTCCGTGTCGCCGCCCGCGCAGGCGCTGAGCGGCGAAGCGCTGGAATGCGAACTCGACGCGGGCGTGCGCATCACCTACGACGCGTCGCCGCGGCCCGGTCTCGAACATCATCTGATCCTGCTCGAAGGGCAGTTGCAGATCACCGTCGACGGCCAGAGCCACGATCTGCAACCGGGCGACTGCCTGCGCTATCAACTGTTCGGGCCCAGCGCTTTCGTGACGCCCGCGCATAGCGCGGCCCGCTACATTCTCTTCATCGTGTGAGCCAGAGCATGAGCAAGACCACCATCACCCAATTCACCGCCGACGACCTCGTGCGCCATCTTCCCGAACTCGGCGCACTGCTGCGCGCCTGTGTGCATGACGGCGCCAGCGTCGGCTTCGTCATGCCGTGTGCCGTCGACGAGAGTGAAGCGTTCTGGAACGGCAAAGTGCTGTCTTCGCTGCGTGCCGGCGGGCTGGTGCTGTTGGTCGCGCGTCAAGGGGAGACGATCGCGGGCACCGTGCAACTCGACTACGACACGATGCCGAATCAGCGGCATCGCGCCGAGGTGCGCAAGCTGCTGGTCCATCCCGCGTTCCGCCGTCAGGGCATCGCGAGGGCGCTGATGACCGAACTCGAACGCCATGCGCATGGGTTGCAGCGCAGCCTGCTCACGCTCGACACCCGCACCGGCGACCACGCCGAGCCGCTTTATACCGGCCTGGGTTATCGGACGGCCGGCGTGATCCCGGGCTATGCGCGCGGCACGCATAGCCACGAGTACGATGCGACCACCATCATGTACAAGGCGCTATGACGAGCGTGCAGACTGGTCGCTACGGCTCAAGTCGTCCGTGAATACTTGAACGTGCCCTGCGCGCTGGCAATCAGCAGCTTGCCGTCCACCCAGGCCTCGCCGCGCGAGAAGAAAATCGAACGGCCCGCGCGCTCCAGAAAACCCTTCGCGGTGACCGATTCGCCGAGTCCCTTGTCGAGGTAATTGGTGGTCAGCGACAGCGTGAAAGCATGCCGTGCCGGCTCGCCGCTTGCCGCAAAGAGTCCGGCGTAGCCCGCCGCCGCATCGAGCAGCGTCGCGATCGCGCCGCCTTGCAGCACGCCCTGCCGATTGAGCTTGCTCGCATCGATCGGCATCAGCAGTTCGGCGTAGCCATCGCGCCATTGCGTGAGACGAACGCCGAGCGATTCGAGAAACGGATTGTCGATGGGAAAGTCGGACATGGGCGTACCTTTGTGTTCGAGATAAGAAATGCGGGGGCGCGCGTGGTGCGCGGCCAATGATGAACAGTCAGCATACCAGGATTCACGACCGGCAATTGTCCGAGACGGCACCAGACTGCGCCGGCTAACTGTTTTCGGCTTGCGCTCGCTGCATCGCTCGATGACCCATTGATCGGCCGCGCCCCTGCCCGCTTCACCGGCCCGATTGCCCGCTCTCAGGCACAATCGGTTTTTCGCCGCGCCCGCGGCCCGACGTCATTCGCCCGCCTCCCATCCTGCCTCGATGAGTTCAGCCACTTCCACCGACGGCGCGCCGCACTGGCAGCGCAATCTCTATGTCTGCCTGTTCGGCTCGTTCACGACCATCGTCGCGATGACGTTGCTGCTGCCCTTCCTGCCGCTCTATGTGCAACAGCTCGGCGTCCATTCGGCCGCGGCCGCCGTGCAGTGGTCCGGCGTCGCGTTCGGTGCGACGTTCCTCGCCGCCGCGCTGGTGTCGCCGCTGTGGGGACGCATGGCCGACCGCTACGGACGCAAGCTGATCCTGATTCGCGCGAGCCTCGGCATGGCCATCGTGATGTCCTTGCTCGGGCTCGCGCAAAATGTCTGGCAACTGGTGGGGCTGCGGTTTCTGGCGGGTCTCGTCGGCGGCTATGCATCGGGTGCGACCGTGATGATCGCCACGCAGACGCCGCGCTCACGCACCGGATGGGCGCTCGGCACGCTGGCTTCGGGCGTGATGGCGGGCAGTCTCGTCGGCCCGCTGGTGGGCGGCGCGCTGCCGCCGCTGATCGGTATCCGCAACACGTTTTTCATTGCCGGCGCGATGATCTTCTGCGCGTTCATCGCGACCACGCTGCTCGTCAAGGAGCAACCGGTCGAGCGCAAGGGCGGCAAGGCGCACGCAGCGGACGCGGCGACCGGCTGGGCCAGCGTGCCCGACCTGCGGCCGGTGCTGGCAATGCTGTTCACCTCCGGCTTGCTGATGTTCGCCAACATGTCGATCGAGCCGATCATCACCGTGTACGTCGCCCAACTGGTGCACGACGCAAGGCACGTCACGCTGGTGTCCGGCTTCGTGATGTCGGCGTCGGCGTTGGGCAGCGTGCTGGCGGCTTCGCGTGTGGGGCGTCTGGCCGACCGCATCGGCGCGCCCAGGGTGATCGTGGTGTGTCTCGCCGTGTGCGCGGCCTTGCTGGTGCCGCAGGCGTTCGTCACGAGCGGCTGGCAACTGGTGGCGCTGCGCTTTCTGATGGGCTTGGCGCTGGCCGGCCTGCTGCCGTCGATCACGAGCGTGATCCGCCACAACGTGCCCGACCGCTCGGCCGGCTACATTCTCGGTTATGCGACTTCGGCGAATTACGCGGGCCAGGTGGCGGGTCCGCTCGCGGGCGGCTTTGCCGGCGCGCATTTCGGCATGCAGGCGGTGTTCCTCATCACCAGCGCGTTGATGCTCTGCGGGGCGCTGTTCAACGGCTGGGTGTTCAGAGGCTCGGGTGCCGCGTCTGGCTCATCGGGCAACGGATAGCGCGTCTGAAGCGAATCAACGACGCGAATCGAACGCGATGCGTACCGCGAGTCCGGCGAGCACGGTGCCCATCAGCCAGCGCTGCACCAGCAGCCACACCGGACGGCCGGCGAGAAACACGGCGATCGAACCCGCCATGCTTGCGATCAGCGCATTCACCGTCACGCTGATGACGATCTGCACGCAGCCAAGCGCAATGGACTGCGCAAGCACGCTGCCGTGCCCCGGCGAAATGAATTGCGGCAGCAGCGACAGATACATCACCGCGATCTTCGGGTTCGCGAGGTTGGTGACGAGGCCCATGGTGAACAGCTTGCGGCGGCTGTCGTGCGGCAGATCGCGGACCTGGAACGGCGAACGGCCGCCCGGCTTGACCGCCTGCCACGCCAGATACGGCAGATAGAGCGCGCCGCCGAAGCGCAACGCGTCGTACGCGTACGGCACCGTCAACAGCAGCGCCGTGATGCCGAACGCGGCGCAGAACATGTAGAACACGTAGCCGAGCGCGACACCGCCGAGCGAAACGAGGCCCGCGCGCCGCCCCTGGCAGAGCGATCGCGAGATCAGATAGATCATGTTCGGCCCCGGCGTGAGCACCATGCCGAGCGAGACCAGACCGAAGGCGAGCAGCGTTGGGAAAGCGGGCACGTCATTCTCCTCTGCAAATGAAGGTTGGGCGGTGCCGCCAAATATAGCCGATGCCGGCCATTCCGGCGCGACATACGGGCCCGAAAATTCGTAGCGACGCATGTCCCGCCTTCATCTCCACTCAAGCAGTTTCAGACCGCCGCTTGCGCAGTGCATAGCAGGAAAGACTTGCGGTGAAATTTTTTGAACGGTATTGTCGAGCCGTTCTGCAATGCAAGCGCGGGAGAGATCGTCAGACGTTCGTGACGACGCCGACGGAGCAACCGCCCCGGAAACTCTCAGGCAAAAGGACCGCGCAGCAGGAACATCTGGAGAGCGGCGCACTGGACTACCCTGTGCGCCCACCGAAGGGGATTCCCCGCACACGGCTCGCATCGGGCCCGGCTGCCGCGGGGAAGAAACTCTCAGGTACATGGACAGATGGGGCATCGACGCCGGTTTCGACACGAAATCGACACCGGTGATGCTCAACTACTCTGGACCATGTCATGTCACGAATCGCCATTATCGGCGCCGGCATTACCGGCGTCACGACCGCTCACGCCCTCGCTCAGCGCGGCCACCACGTCACCGTCTTCGAGCGCCATCGCTATGCGGCGATGGAGACCTCGTTCGCCAACGGCGGCCAGTTGTCCGCCAGCAATGCCGAAGTCTGGAACAGCGCGGCCACCGTCATGAAAGGCCTGCGCTGGATGCTCACGCGCGACGCCCCCTTGCTGCTCAACCCCGCGCCCACCTGGCACAAGTACTCGTGGATGGGCGAATTCCTGCGCGAGATTCCGCACTACCGGACGAACACGGTTGAAACCGTGCGGCTCGCGATTGCCGCGCGCGAACATCTGTTTTCGATCGCCGAGACCGAAGGCATCGACTTCGATCTGGAGCGGCGCGGCATTCTGCACATCTACAAGACCCGCAAGGAATTCGACGCCGCGAGCAAGGTGAACGAACTGCTGCGCGAAGGCGGGCTCGACCGCAATCCGGTGACGGCGAGCGAGCTGCATGGCATCGAGCCCACGCTGCACGGCGATTTTTACGGCGGCTTTTTCACACCATCCGATTCGACCGGCGATATTCACAAGTTCACGCGCGGCCTCGCTCAGGCGTGCGTGCGGCACGGCGTCGAGTTTCATTACGATGCGCAGATCACGTCGATCGAGCAGCCGGCGGAGGGCCGCTTTACGCTGACGGTCGATCTCGAAGGCGAGTCGCAGCGGTTCGCGTTCGAGCGGATCGTCGTGTGCGCGGGCGTGAAGAGCCGCGATTTCGCCTCGATGCTGGGCGATCACGTGAACATCTACCCTGTCAAAGGCTATTCGATCACCGTCTGTC
The DNA here is from genome assembly GCF_046027915.1 of Paraburkholderia sp. RL17-347-BIC-D. Classification (NCBI taxonomy): domain Bacteria; kingdom Pseudomonadati; phylum Pseudomonadota; class Betaproteobacteria; order Burkholderiales; family Burkholderiaceae; genus Paraburkholderia; species Paraburkholderia sp. RL17-347-BIC-D. The sequence continues at coordinate 221,954 of NZ_JARESS010000011.1, read as the reverse complement.
TCGAAGACGAACTCAGCCAGCAGCACGCGCCGTGGGTGAGCCTGCTCGACGACAGCGCGAAGATCGTCACGAGCCGGCTCGGCGTGGATCGTTTTCGCGTGGCCGGCACGGCGGAGATCAACGGCTTCAACCGCGATATCCGTTCGGACCGCATCGCGCGGCTGGTGGACTGGACGCGGCGTTATTTCCCCGAGGTGTCGACCTCGCGCGTGATTCCGTGGGCGGGCTTGCGGCCGATGCTGCCGAGCATGTTGCCCAAGGTGGGCCGCGGCAAACGGCGCGGCGTGTTCTACAACACCGGGCATGGACATCTGGGCTGGACCTTGTCGGCCGCGACGGCGCAGGTGTTGGCGGGCGCGATTCAGTAGCGCTTGCTGACGCAGGGTTTTGCAGGCGGCGGTAGCGCGATGTCACCACTGCCGCCGCCGAATGCAAAATTCGCCACTTCTGCTAGTGTTCTCCCCATACGCATCAGTGCCGCGGAGAACTCCATGCCCTACACCCGTGCAGCGAACCACAAGGCAGGCGGCGCACGCCTGAGCGACGCGCAGATCGCCGCGGAGGCGACCCGGCGTCTCGCCTGGGACGCCGCGGTCCCCGAACACGCCGTGAAAGTCCACGTCTCGCGCGGCCGCATCACGCTGCGCGGCGAACTGCAACGCGATCAGCAACGCACCGCGGCGCTCGAAGACGTGACACGCCTGTTCGGCGTAACGGGCGTGTCGGATCACACCGTCGTCAAGGCAAGGTGAAGGTCAGCCGGTCTGCGTTTGCCGCAGCAGCATGCGGCAATGCCGCGCGATCTGCTTTTCCTCTTCGGTGTGAATCGCCCTCACCTTGCCCGCCGGATCGCTTTCCGTTAGCCCCATGAAAGCCAGCCCGTCGCACACGCGCCTGCGAATCTCTCCGCTGTGCTCGCCGATGCCGCCGGTAAACACCAGCAAATCGATTCCGCCCAGCAACGCCGCATAGCCGCCGATCGTCTTGCGCACGGCGGTCGCGAACGCATCGAGCGCGAGTGACGCATTGGCATCGCCCGCTGCTGCGCGTTTTTCCAGAGCTTGCATATCGCTTTCGCCATCCGCGTAACCGGCGAGGCCGCTCTGGCGATTCAGCAGCGTCTCCAATGCGCCGGCGTCGAGCTTCTCCACGCGCATCAGATACAGCAGCACGCCTGGGTCGAGATCGCCGCTGCGTGTGCCCATCGGCACGCCGCCGGTCGGCGTCAAACCCATCGACGTATCGATCGATTGGCCGTCGCGCAACGCGCACACGCTCGAACCGTTGCCGAGATGCGCGAACACGGCGCGCGCCGGCAAGTCGGCGCCGAGCCGCGTCACCAGCGATTCGTACGAGAGACCGTGAAAGCCATAGCGCATCACACCGGCTTCCGCATAGCGGCGCGGCAACGCAAGGTGTGCCGCGCGCGGCGGCAGTGTCGCGTGAAACGCCGTGTCGAAACAGGCGAAATGCGGCGCGTCGTCGAAAATCTTCTCGGCCTCGTCGATCAACGCAAGCGCAGGCGGAATATGCAGCGGCGCGAAGTGCACGGCATCATGCAATTGACGGCGCACGTCGGCGGTAATGCGCTGATGCGCGCGCAGATGGGGTCCGCCATGCACCACCCGATGCCCCACTGCCGAAGGCCGCGCATGGTGCTGCTCCGTGAGCACATGGGCGAGCTTTTGCAACGCATCGATCTGCGATTCGAGTACGCGCTCCTGCTGCACCAGCACCTGGCCATCGGGCGCCTTGATCCGCAAACTGCCGTCGTCACGCCCGATGCCTTCCGCACTGCCTTCCAGCAACAGGGATTCGTCATCGCCCGCGTGCTTGAACAGCCCGAACTTCAGCGACGACGAACCGCTGTTCAACACCAGAATCGTTCGATCGTCAGCGCTGTTTTCAGTGTGCATGGTCATGCCTCGCTCAGCCTTTCCACGTCCAGTTGCGGATTTCTTCCTTATCGATGCCTTCGGAATGTGCATAAGCCAGATGTTCGATGATCTGGCCACGCAACCATTCCTTCGCATGGTCGCCGACACCGCGCAGCTTCGGCACGCGGTCGATCACGTCGATCGCCAGCGAAAAGCGGTCGACCTGGTTGATGATCGCCAGTTCGAGCGGCGTGTTGATGTTGCCCTTCTCGTGATAGCCGTGCACATGCAGGTTGTCGTGATTCGTGCGGTTATAGGTCAGCTTGTGAACCAGCGACGCATACGAGTGGAAGTTGAAAATCACCGGCTTGGTCGCGGTGAACAGCGAATCGAAATCGCGGTTGGACAAACCGTGCGGATGCGCATGCTCGGGCATCAGGCGGAACAGATCGACCACGTTGACAAAGCGGATCTTCAGGTCGGCGAACTGCTCCTTCAGAATCTGCACGGCGGCGAGCGCCTCCATGGTCGCGATGTCGCCCGCGCAGGCCATCACCACATCCGGCTCGACGCCCTGATCCGTCGACGCCCAGTCCCAGATGCCGATGCCCTTGGTGCAATGCGTGACCGCCGAGTCCATGTCGAGATACTGCAGGTGCGGCTGCTTGTCGGCGACGATCACGTTGACGTAGTCACGCGAACGCAGGCAATGATCGGCGACGCTCAACAGGCAGTTCGCGTCCGGCGGCAGATAAATACGCACCACGTCCGGGCTTTTATTCGTGACGACATCCAGAAAGCCGGGGTCCTGGTGCGTGAAGCCGTTGTGATCCTGACGCCACACGAGCGACGTGATCAGCAGATTGATCGACGGCACCGGCTGCCGCCAGCCGAGATCGCGCTTGGCCTTCTCCAGCCACTTGGCGTGCTGGTTGAACATCGAAACGATCACGTGGACGAAGGCTTCGTACGTGGCGAACAGACCGTGGCGGCCGGTCAGCACATAGCCTTCGAACCAGCCTTCGAGCGTGTGTTCGCTGAGCATTTCCATCACGCGGCCGTCCGCCGCGAGGTCGCCGCCGTCCGCGTCGCTCGGCTCGGTTTGCGCGAGCCAGGTTTTTTCCGACGCTTCATAGATCGCGGTCAGCTTGTTGCTCGCGGTTTCGTCGGGGCCGAACACGCGGAAGTTCGTCATGTTGTTGCGCATCACGTCGCGCAGGAACTTGCCGAGCACCTCGGTCGGCGACGTGTACGAGCCGCCCGGCTTTTTGACCGCCACCGCGTAATCGCGAAACGGCGGCATGTCGAGCGTCTTGCAGAGCAAGCCGCCGTTCGCATGCGGATTGGCGCTGATGCGGCGCGCGCCCACGGGCGCGAGTTCGCGCAGTTCTTTCACGAGGCGCCCTGCTTCGTCGAACAGCGTCTCAGGCTCGTAACTGCGCAGCCAGCTTTCCACCAGCTTCAGGCTTTTGCCGTTGGTCACCGGATCGAGCACGGGCACCTGATGCGCGCGCCACGAACCTTCCACCTTGTGTCCGTCGACTTCCTTCGGGCCAGTCCAGCCTTTGGGCGAACGCAGCACGATCATCGGCCAGCGCGGCCGCGACGCGTCGTTGCTTTCACGCGCACGCTGCTGGATCGCGCGGATTTCGCCGATGCACTGTTCGAGCGTCACGGCCATCTGCTGATGCATGACGGCGGGATCGTCGCCTTCGACGAAATACGGTTTGTGGCCGTAGCCGGTCAGCAAAGCTTCGAGCTCCTCGCGGGGAATGCGCGCGAGAATGGTCGGATTGGCGATCTTGTAGCCGTTCAGATGCAGCACCGGCAACACCGCGCCGTCGCGGATCGGATTGAGGAATTTGTTCGAGTGCCAGGAGGTGGCGAGCGGGCCGGTTTCCGCTTCGCCATCGCCGATCATCACGGCGACGATCAGATCGGGATTGTCGAACGCGGCGCCGTAGCCGTGCGAGAGGCTATAGCCGAGCTCGCCGCCTTCGTGAATCGAGCCGGGCGTCTCGGGTGTGCAATGCGAGCCGATGCCGCCGGGAAACGAAAACTGCCGGAAAAAACGCTGCATGCCGGCTTCGTCTTCGCTGCGGTCGGGGTAGATTTCCGAGTAGTGCCCTTCCAGATAGCAATGAGCCAGCGTGGCCGGCGCGCCATGACCGGGACCGGCCACGTAGATCATGTCCAGATCGAGCTTTTTGATGAGCCGGTTCAGATGCACGAGCAGGAAACTCTGCCCCGGGTCCGAACCCCAGTGGCCCAGCAGGCGGTTCTTGATGTGTTCGGGCTTCAGCGGTTCGCGCAGCAGCGGATTGTCGCGCAGATAGATCATGCCGGCCGACAGGTAGTTGCAGGCTCGCCAGTAGCGGTCCATGTTGCGCAACGTGTCGGCGTCTAATGTTTGCGGCGGCGTGGGATGAGAGGTTGCTTCAGCCATGGTGTCACTCCTTGGAAAGGACTGTCAGGCAGGTTGGCGGATGCGGCAACGGTGATTCGTGAGGCGGCCGGCGCGAAAGAAATCAGCGGTACCGGCCATGCTGTCATGCGGATGACACAACGAAAGCGTAAGGGCAAAGGCCCGTGGCAGCGGGCCTTTGCGCCCTTGTCTGGTGATCGTCAGTGTGACAGGAAGCGGGCCGCATGGTTCGACGCAATCGTCCAAAGCTTGATCCATCTGCGACTGCGCGACCGTGATGACATTCCGCCTCATGACGCATGCGTTAGACTTTAAGCGCGTATTAAGCGAATGCCTTTAAGCTGCTCATGCTTCATGCGCGACGGCGGACCGCATCTGGCGCGTACCACCTTGCTCGCCCCTTACCAAACATTCCATCATGCCGACACCCAGTCGCCTCAAAGCGCCGTTGATCCTTGTTCTGACATTGGTGTTCCTGTTCGCGGGTGTCGCCATTCTGATCGGCGTGTTCGGCTTGCTGGTCAAGCTGTTCGGCCACGCCTGAGTGCCGCTGCGCGGGCGTCGCCGGCGCAAAATGTGTATCCTGAGCAATCTTCCCGGCGCCTTCACGTGTGGTCTCCCGCCTTCCCGAGACCTGGGGCGCCCAGCCTGATTGCAAGGAGATTCCATTGACGGACCACGCTGATACTTCCCCGCCCTCCGGTCAACCGATCGACCCGGAGTTGCTCGAACTGGCGCACCAGGTTTTCGACCTCGCGCGGAGCGGCGATGCCGCCATGCTCGCGGCGGTGATCGAAAAAGGCGTGCCGCCGAATCTGCGCAACGACAAAGGTGACAGCCTCGTCATGCTCGCCAGCTACCACGGTCACGCGGACGCCGTGCGCACGCTGCTCGAACACGGCGCCGATCCCAATCTGCGTAACGACAACGGACAGACGCCGATTGCAGGCGCGGCGTTCAAGGGCTTCGACACCGTGATCGAAACCTTGCTCGCGCATGGTGCGGATGTCGAAGGGGCGTCGCCGGACGGACGCACCGCGTTGATGATTGCGGCGATGTTCAATCGCACGGCGATCATGGAATTGCTGATTGCGCATGGCGCGGACCCGAAGGCCCGCGATGCGAACGGCGTGACGGCACTGGATGCGGCGGGCCGCATGGGCGCCGGCGATGCGCAAGCGCGCCTGAAGGAACTCGGTTCATAAAGCGAAACGGTATTGGCAGGCGGCGCTGTTGCTCTCCATGTGAATGACACATTCATGGAGACGCGCCAGCGCCGCGAACCCTCTAGCGTTTCTCAGCCAACAACGACTCCACGTCGATCTCCGCCAACTCGCCGATCCGCTCCACCGTCACATCCGCCGGCGGATTGCTGGAGATCTCTTTCGGATCGAATGCATAGTGCCCCTGGCGGGGAAACACCGTCGTCAGTTTCGCGCCCCACGCCTTTTTCATGGCTGTGAGAATGCGCAGCTTGTCGTCGACCATGACATAGTGGCGCGCGGGATAGCACTCCATCACCTGATCGAGCATCAACTCTTTGTGGATGTAGATCAGCACGCGCCCTTCGACCTCGTCCCATAGCCCAGAGCGGGAGATCTTGCGCGGCTGGAACACCACGTCGCCGTCAGAGAGAATCACCGTGGGACCGCGCTCGCCCACATGCCGGAGCGCATCCAGCGCGCCCGGATACAGGCGGTTCGCAAACGGATAGTCGATCAGGAACGACGACATCAACAACAGCCGCGTGTCCCGCGGATGCTCCGAGCGATAGCGCTGCAGCGCGCCCAGGTAGTCGGCATAGCCGAGCTCGGTGCGCAGGTTCTCGAAGATTTCCCAGTACCGCGCGCTGTTCTCCGCGCCGAACTCGCGCATCATGTGCGCGCGCAGATCCGAGAGCACGTGGTCGTTGTCCAGCAAGGTGTTGTCGCAGTCGAACAGAAACACGACGTCGTGCGGCGTGGAGGTGGTGGCTTGCATCGCGGCTCCCTGGAATCAGCTTTTCGGCTTATCGGACGGCGTGGCCGATTTCTCGGCGTGGCCACCGAAATCCTTCCGCATGGCCGAGAGCACGCGGTTCGCGAAATCCGCCTCGCCGCGCGAACTGAAACGCGCGAACAGCGCCGCGCTCAGCACCGGCGTAGGCACGCCTTCGTCGATGGCGGCCGCCACGGTCCAGCGCCCCTCGCCTGAATCGGATACGCGTCCTGCGTAGTTTTTCAGCTCGACATCGCTAACGAGCGACCCGGCGATCAGATCGAGCAGCCATGAACTGATCACGCTGCCGCGCCGCCAGACTTCGGTGACGTCGGCGAGATTCAGATCGTACTGGTATAGCTCGGGTCGGCGCAGCGGCGAGGTTTCGGCGTCAGCCTCGCGCGCCTGCTTGCCGGCGTCGGCGTGATGCAGAATGTTCAGACCCTCGGCGTACGCGGCCATCATGCCGTACTCGATGCCGTTGTGGACCATCTTGACGAAGTGCCCCGCGCCCTGCGGCCCGCAATGCAGGAAGCCTTGATCCGCGGTGCTCGATCCGGCGACACGGCCCGGCGTGGCCGGCTCTGAGCCGGCACCCGGCGCGAGCGTCGCGAAAATCGGTTCGAGCCGCTTCACGACCTCAGGCTCGCCGCCGATCATCAGACAGTAGCCGCGCTCGCGGCCCGCCACGCCGCCGCTGGTGCCGACGTCCACATAGTGAAGTTTGCGCTCGGCCAGTTCGGCGCTGCGGCGGATGTCGTCGTGGTAATAGGAGTTGCCGCCGTCGATCACGATGTCGCCCGGCTCCAGCAACGGCACGAGTTTCTCCAGCGTCATGTCGACCACGGCGGCGGGCACCATCAGCCACACGGCGCGCGGCTTCTCGAGTTGCGCGACGAGGTCTTCCAGCGACGCCGCGCCCGCTACGCCGTCCTGTTTCAGCCTCTCCACCGCCGCCGGTTGCACGTCGAAGGCGATACAGTGCTGACCGCCGTTCGTCAGGCGCCGCACCATGTCGGCGCCCATGCGCCCCAATCCAATCATGCCTAGCTGCATATCTCGCTCCGGAAAGTGCCTCGTTGCGCTGCTGGATTTGCTTCGACGTTTTGCTTCGTTCTACCGCGGCTATGTTGCGTTTTCGCTGAGCGCTTCAGTGGCGGCGTCAGGAATCGCACCTGGCTACACTTACTGTAGTGGTCTTTCTTCGCGTGCGCCGGACACACGGTAGCAGCCCTGATTCGCTCTTGCAGCGAAGCGGGCATCGCCCATGCATCGAAAGACGATACGCCTTTTTGCAGAGGTTTTGCGCGGCGTAAAGTTCCTGGGCAGCGTGCGCTTGCGTCAGGGTTGCGCGGCATGGCGCCCGCGCAGGCTTCGATTCGGCTGACCGCTTTCTTGCAGTTCGTGTTTGCCCTTGAAGCCGGCGCGTCTAGCGCTGTCGCTGTCGTGCCTGGAGTTTGCCGTATTGCGAACGCGCAAAACGCTTCACGGCGTTCCACATCAATGGATAGCGGTAGCCCGGCACGGCGAACAGCACCAGCGCGCACAGCGCCAGCAGGCCGCAGAACAGAAACGTGCCGCGATAGCTGAACGCCTGCACCAGCAAGCCCGACAACACGCCCGAGAGAATCGAGCCGACGCGCGCCGCATTGAAGAACAGCGCGGTGGCGCGGCCCGGCGACTGCGGCATCAGATCCTGCACATAGGTCATGCCGAGGCACGAGGTCACGGCGACCACGAATGCATTGAGCATCTGCATCGGGATCAGCACGTGGACATTCCCCGCCAGCGACATGCCGACGAAATACACCGCGTGCACCGCGGCGCAGGCGGCCAGCCAGTTCGGCTTGTGCAGCGCCGACGACTTCGCGCCGAGCGCGAGCATCATCGGAATCTCCATCAAGGCGCCGAGGCCGAGCATGACCGACACGTCCAGATGCGTGCCGTTCAGCCCATGCACGATGTAGAGCGGCAGCACGATCATGGTCGCGTTCGCGGCGAGGCCGAGCAAGGTGAGCGCGGCGACCGCGCGGCCGATGTCGTTGGCCGAGGCGACGCCCGGCAAGTCCTCGTGCGCATCTTCGCCGGGCGCGGTCAGCGGCGGCACGGTGATCGAAGCCGACGGCTCCGACGCCGTGTCTTCCACCGTGTGATCGCCCAGATGGCCCTGCGGCTCCCGCATGCGCCATACGATCGTCGCGCAGGCGCCGAAACTGGCGGCGGCGAACAGGAAGAGCCCGTAAAAGCTGCTGGCGGCGAGCACCAGCGCGCCCACCGACGGCCCGAACACCCAAGCCGCCGACAGAATGGTCCGCAAGGTCGCGCTGGCGAACACGCGCTCCGCCGGGTCCGCTACCGGCAAGGCCGCGCGGCTGAACGAGAACACCATCGAAATGGCCGAGCCGCCCGCGCCGATGAAGATGATCCCGACCACCAGCAGCAGCCGGTAATCACGCACGACGCATAAGCACAGATAGCCGAGCGCCGCCGCGATCAGCGCGGCCAGCAGCAAGGGCCGGTGCCGCCCGCTCGCGTCGCTCCAGCGGCCCGCGAAGGTGCTGGCGAGCACCCCGCTCGCCGCGATCAGCGTCATGAAGACGCCGAGCCTGAACGGCGTCATGCCGGCGCGCTCGACGCCGAACAGGGAGAGATAGGGAGCGGTGAACGACATCGCCACACCGAGCATGAGCGTCGCGGCGGCGAGCGGCTTGAAGCCGGGAATGCGCAGCAGGTCGAAAAAACGTGAGGTTTTTAACACGAGGGGCGGTGGGTCAGGGAAAGCGAGCCTGCGACGCGCTATGCACGCCGCACACTTCGTGGCCGGAACGACCGGGGCATTATCGGCTTAGCTCGCGGGCGCGTAAACCCGCGCCACCGCATCCCAAAATTGCAGACCGCACCGTTGCCGCGCCACCGACGGCGTGGAGCACGCTACTTGCCGTCCGCCGCGCGCATCTGCTGCGCTTGCGCCTTGTAGTCGTAGGTCGGATAAAACTCGGTGCGATAGCCGCCCCACGCGGTCGTTTCGATCGCCCGGTTGACTTCGCGCAGGCGGCTCGCCGGCACGCGCAGCGTCACCACCTGGCCGATGCCCATCATCACGTACCACGACACCACTTCGATGCCGGGCGGCGGAAAGGTCTTGAAGAATCCTTGTGCGCGCAACTGGTCGTTGATCTTCGGCAGCGGCTTGGACTCGTCGTGCCGCAGGAAGATGGTGAGCAGAAAGGTGTCGTCGGGCGCGGATGCGGCGGCCGTTGCCGGTGCCGTGGCGCTCGAAGCGCCGGAGGCGCTTGGCATGCCCGCGCCCGGCGCGGCGCTCGGTTCGGCGCCATGCGCAAGCGGCGCGACGCCGAGCGACACGGCCAGCGCGGCGCCGGCCAGGCTGCGGCGCAGCAGGTTGAACAACACGGCGGAACGGCGTGGAGCAACTGCATTTGGCATGGGATGCCTCCATGACGCGTTGGGAATCGGTTCGGCGGCGCGCGCTTCGTTGTCTTTGTTTCGCTTCGGTGCGTGCACGTGCGGCGTGAGGCTAGCAATATCCGCTCCCGCGATGCAACTCCCGACCGCGCCTTGCAGCGCGCATTACTGCACGACGTAACCGCGTTTTTCGAGCGTCCAGCGGTGCCACTGATTGCCATACATACCGCAAGCGATGCCGAACAGCACCGACAGCACGAGTCCGATCAGGTCGGCGGTTTCGCCCCATAGACCCGAGCAGAAGAGCAGCAAGTTGATCGCCAGCATGACGAAAGCAGCAAACCACATCTTCTTCGACAAGGCCCAGACGAAGCCCAGCAGACACGCACCCCAACTGAAACCGGTAGCCACCGCGACGGTTTCTTCCTTGCCGGGGTACCGCAGATAAATCCTTTCGTCCATTTCTTTCCCTTCCTGCCTTCGATGATTCGCCGCCTGCCGGCAGCACCGGACGAATGTTTAACACGCCATGGCGGCAAGAATATGAGTTCGCGTGAAATTTACGCCGCCGCGCGCCGGGCCGCGTATCCGGCAAAGCCACGCTCACTGACGATCCCGGCGATAGCTGCTACTCTTGGCAATTCCACCCGCAGGGGCGCCACGGCGGCCCAAGCCCCTGCCTGCACAGGTTAAACCGCTCCGGAGCAAGCATGGCAACCCAGACAGCCTATTCTTCCAAAGCCCCCTCGCGAGCCCAACTCGACGCCCTGGCGGGCGCCACCCTCGTCGAATTCGGCACGGACTGGTGCGGCTACTGCCAGGGCGCGCAGGCGTCGATTGCGCAGGCCCTCGAACCGCACGACGGCCTCAGGCATCTGAAGATCGAAGACGGTCCCGGCCGGCCGCTCGGCCGCTCGTTCAAGGTCAAGCTCTGGCCCACGCTGATCCTGATGCGCGACGGCACGGAAGTCGCGCGCGTGGTCCGTCCGGCCAACGCAGCGGAAATCGCGGGCGTACTGACGTCGCTCTGAGGTCTAGCGGCGCACGCTGCGCCTCATGCGCCGCGCCATCTCCACCCGACAACTATCATGCGACAAGCCATCCACCACCTGAGCGTGAAGGCCCGCAGCCGCGGCCTCGTCGAATTCACTGACGAAGCGCGCCGCTTCGTCGCCGCGCAGGGCATCGACACAGGGCTGCTGACGCTGTTTTGCCGCCATACGTCGGCTTCATTGCTGATTCAGGAAAACGCCGACCCTTCGGTACAGCGCGACCTGGAGCGCTACTTCGCGAGCCTCGCGCCCGAAGACGCCGAGCGTTACGAACACGACGCCGAAGGCCCGGACGACATGCCGGCCCATTTGCGCACCGCGCTCACGCAAGTGCAATTATCGGTGCCGGTCGAACATGGGCAGATGGTGCTCGGCACCTGGCAAGGATTGTATCTGTTCGAACATCGCCGTCACACGCAGCATCGGGACATCGTGCTGCATCTGATCGGCGAATGACGGCGCGCTCCATTGCACTCGAAAGTTCGATAGAGAACCAAACGGAGCGCTCACCGCCTCAAAGCGGCGCCCCGCCGAACGCCTGGCGCTGCGCGAGCGACACGAAGGCCTGCGCGTCGCGCGCTGCCTGCACCACCGCTGCCATGCCGAAGAACTCATGCGTCGCGCCCCGATAGTTGCGATGCTCGACGGGCACGCCCGCGCTGTGCAGTTTCTGCGCGAGCTTCTCACCGTCCGAGCGCAGCGGATCGATGCCCGCGGTCACTATCACAGCCGGCGGCAAGCGTGACAGATCCGCGCTCACCACGTCGATCAACGGACTGGTGAGATCGCTCTCGCTGTTGATCACGTTATGTATGAACCACAGCATCATCGGCTTGTTCAAGGGCTTGGCATTGCGATTCTCTTCATAAGAGATCGACACGATGTTGTTGCTCGCCACCGGATAGATGAGCGCCTGATGCATCGGCATGCGGATGCCCGTGTTGCGCGCGCGGATCGATACGTTGATCGCCAGATTGGCGCCGGCGCTCTCGCCCATGATCGCGATCTTGTCCGGGTCGCCGCCGACGCTCATTGCATTGCCGATCAGCCAGCCCCATGCGGCGAACGCGTCGTCGTGAGCGGCCGGCAGCCGGTGCTCCGGCGCCTGCCGGTAGTGCGCGGACACCACGATCGCCCGGCTCTGGGCGGCGATGGAACGCGGCGTGGCATCGTAGGTATCGAGGTCGGCGATCACCCAGCCGCCGCCGTGAAAATACAGAATCAGCGGGAACGGTCCCTCGCCTTGCGGCGTGTACACCCGCGCCGAATTGCTGCCGGCCGCGCCTGGAATCATGATGTCTTGCGTGCGCACCGCCTCCAGTTCCAGCGCAGGCCGCGCGCTGAACGCGGGGTTCTGCATCAGTTTTTTGACGGCGTCGGCGGGCGTGGGCTGGTGCCTCGCCTCCTCCACCGTGCAATCTTCGATGGGCTTCGGGTCCAGACTCTTGAGCGCGTCGAGCACCGCTTTCATATCGGGATCGGCATGTCCCGTTGGATCCATGCCGACCATGCCTTTGATCGTATCGCCGAGTGTCATGTCCATGCTCCTGCAGAAAATGAAGGGCACGGACTCATCGGAGGCTTTCAGGACCGGCGCTCGACAACCGTGCATGCTGTCAATTTCAGCAAGCGCTATACCCGTCGACGGCAGGTCGCGCGGGCTGTCCGAAGCCCGCGCCAAGACGAAAAATCAGATCGAACCCTCAACGGTTCGGAGTGGTTGCGCGCGCAATCTTATCGAGCAGCGCCTGCAGCGAAACCGGCTTGCCGAGATGCGCGTCGTAGCCCGCGCGAATCGCACGCGTGGCATCCTGCGGACGGCCGAAGCCGGTGAGCGCGAGCGCGGGCACCGACGCCGTGGCCGGCAGTTTGCGCAACGCCGCGATCAGCTCATAGCCGTCCATGCCCGGCATGCCGATATCCGAGAGGATCAGGTCGAACTGTTGATGCGCGGCAACCTCCAGCGCGGCCGCGCCATTGGTTTGCGGCCACACTTGCGCGCCCTCCATTTCGAGCAGGCTCTGGAACGCCTGCAGGCTTTCGACCGCGTCGTCGACCAGCAGAATCCGCATGCCCTTGAGCAGACTGACGTCGCCCTGGCTTTCGCGGGGTTCGGCTTGCACTGTGGCGCTATCGGCGGGCAGCCAGACGCGAAAACGCGCACCCTTGCCCGCACCCGCGGACTCCGCCTGCACATGCCCGCCATGCATTTCGGCAAGTTGCTTGACGAGCGCGAGCCCGATGCCCAGACCGCCGCTATGCCGCCGGTGCGCGCCTTCGGCCTGGCTGAACATATCGAACACGTGCGGCAGGAAGGCCGATTCGATGCCGCGGCCGGTGTCGCGCACCTCGACACACGCGAAGCCGTCCTCATGCGCGAGCCTGATCGTCACGCTTCCGCCCTGCGGCGTGAATTTCACCGCATTGCTGACGAGGTTCCACAGAATCTGCTCGAAGCGCACGGCGTCGGCGTCGATAAGAAACGGTTCGGCCGCACCCTCCACGTTCACCTCGACCTGATGCGACAGCGCATCGGCTTCGATCGCGCTCGCCACCGACGCCGTGATCGCCGCGATATCCACCCGCGAGCGCTCCAGCGCCAGTTTGCCGGTGCGCACGCGCGACAGGTCGAGCAGGTCGTCGATGATCTTTGCGAGGCTGATCACCGAACGGCGGATCGCATCGGCCGCATCGCGCACTACCGGCAGGCCTTGGGTGGACGGCGCGCGGTCCAGCATGTCCGCTTTTACATGAATCAGGTTCAGCGGGTTCTTCAATTCGTGCGAGAGCACCGCGAGGAATTCGTCCTTCAGACGGCTGGCCGCTTCCATTTTCTGCCGCACCGAGCGCTCCAACGAAATCTTGCGCTGCTCGAGCGCCTCGGTGCCTTTGCGCTGCGTCAGATCGCGCACGATCTTCGCGAAACCGCTGAAGGTGTCCGACGCCATCGGCGTGATCACGCCGCTGCAATAGAGCCGCGTACCGTTTCTGTGGATGTACCAGCGTTCGTCTTCGCAACGACCGTCGGTCTGCGCGCGCCGCCGCTCGTTCGCGGGTTCGCCGGCTTCGCGATCTTCCGGCAGATAGACACGGTCGAGCGTCTGCCCCGCCATCTCGCTCTCGCTGTAACCGAAGATGCGTTCCGCGCCCTTGTTCCACGTCACCACGCGGCCATCCATGTCCTGCACGATGATCGCGAAGTCGTTGGTGCTTTGCGCGGCGAGATGCAGGCGCTCCTCGCCGACGCGCACGAGCTGCTCCGCGCGCCGCAACGCCGTGATATCGACGATGGTCAACACCGCGCCGTCGATGTGATCGTCCGTGGTGCGATACGGCGAGAGGCGCGTGAGGAAATAGCCCCCGTCGGTGCCGCGAATCTCGCGCTCGATCAGTTGCAGCGACTCGAACACAGTGAGCGTGTCGTCGTTCAGTTGCGGATAGTGGAGCCGGTGCGTGATGTCGTGCAGCGGGCGGCCGAGGTCGGACGGAATCACGTTGAACAGATCCGTTGCAGCCGGCGTATACCGCTTGATCCGCATCTCGCGATCGACGAACAGCGTGGCGATGCCGGTCGAGGCGATCACGTTCTGCAAGTCGTCCTTGGCCTTGCCGGTCTCCTCGATCTTGGTCTGCAATTCCGCGTTGACGGTGAACAACTCCTCGTTCAGCGACTGCAGTTCTTCCTTGCTGGTCTCGAGTTCTTCGGTAGCCGCGCGCAACTCTTCATTGATCGCCTGCAATTCCTCGTTCGACGCTTTTAGCTCTTCCGTCGACGCCTCCGACTGCTCGACCGTGGAGCGCAACTCCTGTTTCGTGCGATACAGTTCATCCTCGAGATGCACCAGCAGCGAATCCTGCGCCGCCGGACCGGCGGGCTGCTTCGACGGTTGCGCGGCGGCGCCGGCCGCAACTTCCTCGAACAGCACCAGCGCGAACTCCGGTGAATCTTCCGTGCGCCGATAAGGGCGCACGACGATCCGCACCTGCTTGCCGGGCGTGAAATCGATCGGCGGAGTGGCCGCTTCGCGGTTGCCGCGCAATGCTTGAAACAAGGTCGCACGCAGTTGCAGACGCAAATCCGGGTGGACCAGCATGATCAGGTTGTACGACGGCTCGCCCCGCACGAAGCGCAGAAACTGGCCCGCGTGCTCGGACATATGCAGGATGTTCGCGTCCGTATCGACCACCACGCTCGGCGGTGCGTACGACTCCAGGATCCGGTGATGCAAGGCCGAAAACGGCAGCGACTGCGGTAGCGGCGCCGCGGGCCCGACGTTGGCGACACTGGCCGCGCCGCCTTGTGCAACGACCGGCATGCTGATCGGCGGGCGAACCGTGCTGGCCACGACGTTGGCGCGATAGATCCGGTTTTTCTTGTCGACCGCCGTGAACAGATCGCCGGCCGCCTCGGCGGATTCCGAACTGCCGAGCAGCAGATAGCCGCCGGGCTGCAGGGAGAAGTGAAACATCTGCAGCACCTGGGTTTGTACGCTGCGGTCCAGATAGATCAACAGATTGCGGCACGACACCAGGTCGACGCGGGAAAACGGCGGATCGCGCAGTACGTTATGCACGGCGAACAGCACCTTTTCGCGGATCGCCTTGGTGACGCGAAAGTGTGCGCGCTCGGCCGTGAAGAACTGGCGCAGCCGTTGGGTAGGCACGTCCGCAGTGATCGATTCGGGATACAGCCCCGCGCGCGCGAATGAAATCGCGCGTTCGTCGATGTCGGTCGCGAACAGCTGCGCCTGAATGCCTTCATGCCGCTCCGGATGATCGGCAAGCAGCATGGCCAGCGAATAGGCTTCTTCGCCGGTCGCGCAGCCGGCGACCCAGGCGCGCACCGGATCGTCCGCGGACTTCTTCTGGAACAGCTTCGGCACGATCTCGCGCTCGACGACTTCGAAGGTCTCCCGGTCGCGGAAGAAATTGGTCACGCCAATCAGCATGTCCTTGAGCAGCGCCGGCGTCTCGTCGGGATGCGTGAGAACGTAGTCCTGGTAGGCTTGCAGATCGGGAATGCCGTTGACCTGCAAACGGCGTTCAATGCGCCGCAAAATCGTGGCGCGCTTGTAGTGCTGGAAATCGTGGCCGGTGCGTGCGCGCAAGGTGGCGAGCACGCCGAGCAAGGCCCGTTCGGCGATCGAAGCCGCATCGGGCGGTTTGACGGCGAGCGTTTCCGGTTCGTCGTCCGCGGACGGCAGGCGGATGGCGCGCGCGTTTTCGGCCAGCTCGCGGAGTTTGCGCGGCATGTCGGCCGCCGGCAACGTGAGGTCGACCATGCCGGTGGCCATCGCGTTCTGCGGCATTTCCGGGTACTCGGCGTCGGCCGGGTCCTGCGCAATCGTCACGCCGCCCTGTTCCTTGATTCGCCCGATGCCGGTCGCGCCGTCCGCGCCCGTGCCCGAGAGCACGATGGCGATCGCCCGCTCGCGGTGCGCGTCGGCGAGGCTACGAAAAAACAGGTCGATGGCAATCGGCCGGCCACGCGGACGATCGGCTTCAACGGGCGTGAGATGGCCGTGGTCGAGCGAGAGATCGTGTGACGGCGAAATCACATAGACGTGGTTCTTTTCCACCTGGACCGGCTGCTGAACCTGACGCACCGGCATGCGGGTGGCGTGCTGCAACACCTGGTCGGCGCTGCTTGCATGGTCGGGCGACAGGTGCAGCACCACCACGAACGCCATGCCGATATCGGCCGGCGCGTTCTCGAAGAAACGCAGCAGCGCCTGCACGCCACCCGCGGATGCGCCAATGCCGACTACAGGAAAGTCCAGCGAGCCTGAAGCGGCCGCCGTGCTCCCCGCGGTATCGGAGTTCGTCTGTGTGCCTGACTGCGTGCTCGTTTGCGCAACGCTGTGCGTGTTCGTTTGAGACGCTCCTGCTTCACTGCCAGCCATACTCATCCTTGTGCGCTGCGCTGCGTCTCAGCCGACCTCGTCTCGTCCTGGCACGGGCCTGTGCTGTATCAACTCATATTGTCGCGTGTGTTGCACCGCATTGCAAAGCCAGCCCGGCTTCGGCGCCCGTACGCAGCGCGCCTGCCGAGGCTGGGTGCGGGAGTTTCGTGTCATCGGTTGGGATCGGAGGCGCCCGCAGCAGCAAGCGCTCCGGAATCCTCGTTCAGCTTTGCCCACTGTGCCTCTCTACGTTACTGCCCCTTCGTATCGCTGCTCGCGTCCGCGCCCGGCATATTGGTCGAGTCGGTAGCCGGCTTCGCCTTCGACGACTTCATGT
Organism: Paraburkholderia sp. RL17-347-BIC-D; assembly: GCF_046027915.1. Taxonomy (NCBI): domain Bacteria; kingdom Pseudomonadati; phylum Pseudomonadota; class Betaproteobacteria; order Burkholderiales; family Burkholderiaceae; genus Paraburkholderia; species Paraburkholderia sp. RL17-347-BIC-D. The sequence goes on along the minus strand of NZ_JARESS010000011.1, from coordinate 204,960 downwards.
GATGTTTCTTAGTCGACTTCGAATGCGCCATCGCGCCCGATGCCTGCATGTCGCCACCCTCACGAGTCGCGCCGGCATTGGTGCCGCCACTTGGGTCATTGCCGGCCGGACCGCCACCCCCGCTGCCTTGCGCCATCGCAATTGAGGAAGCGGCGAGCAAGGCCGAGATGAGGACTGCGCTGCGAGTCTTGTTTCTGAGGTGCATGACTTTCTCCTGTGCGAAAAGAAGTGGGTTGCGCCGGCCGGTTCAGCCAAATACGCATACCTCGTCTTCCTCTCAGCAAGGGGTGTGCCGCGAGTCATGAAACACTTCGAACATGCAAGGCGTGCGCCGCGAATGGCGAGCCTTACGGTTCACACGCCACCAGAGCGTGCAATTCGTCGATGTTGAACGGCTTGGCGAGTATCGCCACGCCCAGTCGCCGCGCGCGTTCGAGTTCGTCGGCATAGCCGGTCATCAAGGCGATCTTCTGTGACGGCCACGCGCTGCGCACCTTCTCCGCGAGGTCAATACCGTTGAGCTTGCCCGGCATCTGGATGTCGGACAGCACGAGCTCGAAGCGCGCGCCGCCGGTCAGCACATCGAGCGCCTGGTCGGCGGTCGGTTCATGGCGCACCTCGCAGCCGAAGGTCTCCAGCACCGCCGCCACGCCCGCCGCGACATCTTCGTTGTCTTCCACCAGCAGCACGACGCCGCTCGGCGCGGGCACCGGCGCTTGCACCGTCTCGGCTTGAACCACGGACGCCTTCTGGCGTTCGCGATATCGCGGCAAATACAACCTGACCGTCGTACCGCTGCCCGGCACGCTGTCGATCTTCGCCGTGCCACCTGCCTGTTCGCACATGGAAAGCACCTGCGCGAGGCCGAGGCCCGTGCCCGAACCGCGCAGCTTGGTGGTGAAGAGCGGCTCGAAGGCGCGCCGCGCGACGGCCTCGGGCATACCCTCGCCGTCGTCGGAACAGGCGATCAGCACGTATTCGCCGTCGGGCAGCAAGGTATCGCTGCCGACCAGCCGGTTGTTCTGGCAGCGAATCACGAAGCGTCCGCCACGCGGCATCGCGTCGCGCGCGTTCACGGCCAGGTTCATGATCGCGAATTCGAGGTCGGTCGGATCGGCCAGCACCTGCCAGACCTTATCGACCATGTTCAAGGCCTGCTCGACGTTGTCGCCGAGCGCGGCGTCGATCAGCGGGGCGGCGCCGGGCATCCACGTGGCGAGATCGAGCGGCTGCTGTTTGAGCGGCTGCTTGCGCGCCACGCTCAGGAGGCGCCGCGTGAGCGATTCGGCGGTGGCGGTGGCGCGCTCCACCGCCAGCACTTCTTTCTCGACGTTGTTAAAGCGCTTGAGCCGCGCGAGCTCCGTGTTGGCGGCGACCACCATCAGCAGATTGTTGAAATCGTGCGCGACGTTGGCGACGAGATTGCCGAGCGCGCCCATGCGCTGCAGTTGCCGGCTCGAGGCTTCGGCTGACAGACGCATCGCCACTTCGCCCTGCCAACGTTCCCACGCGCGGCGCTCGCCTTCCAGTTGGCGCAGCGAGTAGAACACCAGCAGCCAGATGGCGATGCAGGGCACGGCCGTGAGTGCCGTGATCATGATGAAGCGCCGCCGCCATGCTTCGCCGATCGACGACGTCGCGTAGGCGCTCATCACATAGAGCGGATAGTCGCCGACACGGCGAAACGCCAGCAGGCGCTCCACACCATCCACCGTGGAATTCAGACGGACGTGGCCGGACAGCTGTTTGTCGCGCAACGCCTGAGTGAATTTGCTCCGCGGGCTGGGCTTCGCGCCCGCCGGCCACGGCGGATAGCGCACCAGCAAATTGCCGTCCTGCCGGTACAGGCCCAGCGCCAGCGACGAATCGCCGTTGGTCAGTTCACGATAGAAGCGCGAGAAGTACTCGTTGCGCAGCGCCACCGTGACCACGCCGAGGAACTGGCCGTCGGCGCCCGAACGGCCCGTCGCGGTGGTAAACACATCGGTCTGCGAGAGTGGGCCGAACATCGGCAGCGAAAAATACGGCTGCGGGCGCATCGCTCTCGCGCTCGTGAAATCCTCGCGCTGCGCGATCGACATGACGGGCGCGGGAAACGTGCGGCTCGACACCAGCAGATCGCCATTCGCGCCGAGCAGATAGATCGACGCGACCTGCGAAAAGTCGCCGCCGATGCCGCGCAGACGGTCGTGCAACATCGCTTCGCGCGCGCGAATCTGTGCGTCGTCGTCATTGCCGAGCAGTTCCACGATGCGCGAGGACATCTGCTGGTTCAGGTCCAGCACCTTGACGGCCTGTTCCTCGGCGACGCGCGCGAGGCGGTCGATCATGTCGTTCGAATCGGCGATCCGGCGCTGGTAATCGAAGTAGCCGTAGCCCGCGAGGCAGAGCAGAGGAAAGACGACCGAAACGGCGAGGACGATCAGCAGCATGCGCCGCGTCGCCGCGAAATTGCGCGACGGCATGGGGAAATCGACTGCGGCACGTTCCGCACGCTGCACGGTCACGATCTCCATGAAAGGTCAATACAGGTCAGGGACGCCACGGCACGACATGCTTGGAGCATGTTCGTGCGCTATTTCCTTTTCCGGAATTTACCGCACTTCGGCCGTTCTCCAAAGCGTGATGGGCGACGAACCAGCGCTCGTGCAGGCGCGCGCATTCGGGCACATGGATTGCTGAACCATTGGCGTTCGGCGGCCTGAAAGGCGTGCTGCACCGCGGCGTGCTGATGCGCGTCGCGCGCCGCCTGCGCTGCCATTGCTCATGCCACCATCCGCGAGGAACCGGCCATGCCCACGACTGCCCGATGCGTCGCTCAGCTCTCGCAATTGCGAACCGACCGCGCTGAACGTGTCGTGGTGAACGACGAAAAGATTCTGCTGGTGCGCGACGGCGATACCGTGCACGCCTATTCCGCCGATTGCCCGCACGCCGGCGCGCCACTTGAAGAAGGCGCCCTATGCCACGGCCGGATCATCTGCCCGTGGCACAAAGGGACGTTCGACGTCGCCACCGGCAACGTGCTCGAACCGCCCGCGCTGGTCGCGCTCGACCGCTATCCCGTGGTCGTGACAGGCGACGACGTGATGGTCACGCCGGAAAAACTCCCCCGACCGACGCGCAATGCCAGCGCGAAGGAACCGCATTACGTGGTGATCGGTGCGGGCGCGGCAGGCGCAGCCGCTTGCGCCACGCTGCGCGAATGTGACTTTGGCGGCCGTATCACGCTCGTGGGCGATGAGCCGCATGCGCCGTACGACCGCACTTCGCTGAGTAAATTTGTCCCGTCTGGTGAAATGGCGCCTGCCGATGTGCCGCCGCTACTCGCGCCGGACTGGCTCGAGCGGCACGATGTCGAGCGGATTGTCGGCAAGGTCGCGCGGCTCGATGTGCCCGCCCGCACGATTCATTTCGAAAGCGGCGGCGAACTGACTTACGACACCGCCTTGCTTGCTCCGGGCAGCGTGCCGAAGCTTCCACCGATTCCCGGTGTGGAACTCGGCGGCTTGCACGTGCTGCGCAGTCTCGACGATGCCGCCACGCTCGTCGACGCCATCGGCGACGATGCCAGTCAAACCCAGGTCGTCATTCTCGGCAGCAGCTTCATCGGACTCGAAACGGCTTCCTCGCTGCGCAAACGCGGCACGCAAGTGACCGTGATTTCGCCGGAGAAAGTGCCGTTCGCGAGGCAGTTCGGTGAGCGCGCGGGCGCCATGTTCCGCACGCTTCACGAGCGCAATGGCGTGGTGTTCCATTTCGAAGCAAAGGTCACGTCCCTCGAAGGCGAAGAAGGCAACGTGCATCAGGTGATGCTCGAAAACGGCGAGCATATCGCCGCCGACATCGTGCTGTTAGGTACGGGCGTCGCACCGGCCACCGGTTTTATCGAAGGACTGCCGCTGCAAAAAGACGGCGGCGTGCTCGTCAACGCGGGCATGCAAGCTGCGCCTGGTCTCTATGCAGCGGGCGATATCGCCGTGTTTCCGTTGCATGAAGATCAGGAACCGTTGCGGATCGAACATTGGCGCGTCGCGCAGCAGCATGCGCGCATTGCCGCGCAAAACATGTGCGGCGCGCGTCATCGCTACGCCGGTGTGCCCTATTTCTGGACCTATCACTTCGGCAAGAACTTCGAATATCTTGGCCATGCGAGCGAGTGGGACGAGATCGTGACCGACGGCGAACTCGATAAGCAGCAATTCGTCTCGCTGTACGTGAAGAACGACATCGTGGTCGCTGTGCTCGCCTGCGAACGCGAAGCGCAGACCGCGCGCCTGATCGATGCGATGAGAGGCGGCGTGTCGCGCGCGGATGCAATGGCAATCGTCGGCGGCGCATCGTGCGCCACGAAATGAACACCCGTAACCTGAAGGAGAAACGCGATGACAGAACACAAGGAAAAGCACCCGCACTCGAACAAGAGCGAAAAGCAGATCGACAAGCAGGTCGAGGATAGCTTTCCCGCGAGCGATCCGCCTTCCACCGGCGGCACCACGAAGATCGTCCCCGACAAGGACGCCGCTTCGAAAGACAAGTCGGCCGCAAAGAAACCGGCCAGGCATTAGGCCTTGCTGACCGAACGTGAACCGCCCGACGCGCTGCCGACGGGCGGTTCTCCACTTCTGCAAGTGCAACCCCTCTGACCGACACTCGCGACCCTCATCACCTTCGCTTTGATGACGTGTCAAGGCGGGGGACGTGCAGGGATTCGTGGCACGCTAGCTATTGACCACGAGCGGCAGTTCTTCCTCGGTCTGGGTTCTGGCCGTCTCGACACGCCGGCAAGCAGCGACGATTTCCTGCAATGAGGTGGCGTAACATTCCGCACCCATCGCGCTTTGCAGATCCGCGCTCCACTTCTCCGTATCCTCCGCCGCCCACAGTCCGACCACGATCGACACCTTCGGCAATCGCGCGCGAATGCGCCTGACCAGATAACGCAAATGCGATGGGATGCCGTCGATCTGCAAGTAAAGAATGCAGACGATGCCGACATCGTCCGCGTCGAGTTGATCGATCGACGCGCGCGATGCGGCCTCATGCGGCAATGCGCGTGACGTAAAGCCGTGCTTGCCGAGCAACTGCAACAGAATCGTTGTCGCTAATGCGTCGAGTGGACCGCGGCCGGGAATGCACAGCACACGGTTGCTGGCTGCGAGCGGCGACGGGTCTGTTGCACGTTCTTCTTTCGAATTGCCTGGAGAAACGAGCCGCGTATTCGCGGGTTGAGCTTGTGCATCGTCGGATGTCTCGGACGCTGAAGAAGGTGCCAACGGTCCCGCCGCGCTCCAGTTTTCTCCCGCCGCGGATGCGACCGGCTCGCGGTCGTCGTAGCCGTCGAGGCCGTCCACGAGGTCGTTCGTCGTCGCCTCGATGCGTGCAAGCTGCGTTGCCGTGACGCTGCCGCGCTCGACGTCGTTGGCCGCGAGCTGCAAGCCCTTGATCGCAACCTCATCGTAGTATGCGGACAATGAGCGCTCACGCAGCAGCACTTCGGCTTGCTCGATCGCCTCGTCCGGGTCGCCCGCCAACGCACGTTGGTAGAAGTTTTCGATGGGCGTGAGCGCCGGCTGGTCGCCCAGCAGCACATCGAGAAATTCCAGGCGCCGCACATGCCGGCCGAGCACGAGCAGGCAAAGCGTCAACGGTGTCGACAGAATCAGTCCTATCGGCCCCCAGATCCAGCTCCAGAAAATCGCCGCCACTACCACTGAAAACGGCGAGAGCCCCGTGCTGCGACCATACAGCAGCGGCTCGACGATCTGCCCCACCAACAACTCGACAGTGGCGAATAGCGCCAGCGACCAGATCGCCATCGCCCACCCCGGACTCACGGCGGCGGCGAGCGCGGTGGCCAAGGTCGCCGAGATCCAGATGCCGACGTACGGCACGAGCCGCAGCAACGCCGCGAGAATGCCCCATAGAATCGGACTCGGCACACCGATCATAAAAAGCCCCGTGCCGATCACCACGCCGACGCCCGCATTCAGGCCGAGTTGCGACACGAAGTAACGGCTCAGACGGCGCGCGGCTTCATCCATCACCGTGGTCGTGCGGTGCAGATCGCGCGAGCCGAACAGACGGATTGCGCGGTCGCGCAGATCGTCGCGTTGCAGCAGGATCACCACCATCACGACGAAAACGATAAACGCCGTTTCGAGCGGGCTGATAGCCGGCGACAGCACGCGTCTCGCGAGTTCGAACGGCGTCGGCACCGGCTCGCGCACTTCGACGGGCACGGCGGCGGGTTCACTGGCCGTGGTGTGCGCGCTGCCGCGAGAGGCCGGCCCAGCCTGCGGTGCGGGTTGCGGCGGCTCGACGGTCGCGCGTTGCAGCGCCTGACCTGCCGCGCTGGCAAACCGGTTCAGTTTGCCGATGGTCAGGCTGTGCGCCGTTTCCATCTTCTGCTCGATGGTCGCCTGATAGCGTGGCATGCCGGCCGCGAGATCGGTCAGTTGCGTGGCGATCACCGCGCCGAGCATCCCGATCACCGACACCGAGATCACCACCGCGGCGAACACGGACGCCACGTGACCGAGCCGCAAACGCGTCAGCGCATCGGCGAGCGGCGCGACGAGAAAGCTGAGCAGGATGGCGAGCGTAATCGGAATCAGCACGGCGCTCGCAAAGTAAAGGCAAGCGACCACCGTGACGCCCACCGCAAGCGCGATCAGGCTGTCCAGGCCGAAGGCCGTGGCGGGCGCTTGAATGCGGGCGGCCGGCCTCACGCCGCGCGGTTGGGGTATGTCCTTCATTTGCGCGAATCTGTCCGGTTACGTTCGGTTGCCGTTCTTGTGTCTTGTGAGGCGTGACAATCTTGTTGGCCAATATGCCGGTCAATAGGACTATCGGACCATCGTCGAAGTCCCATTGCGATAGCGCACTTACTTCAAAGGCTCGTCAGCGATCGGGCCACTTTCTACCGGCGGTGCTTCCTTTTCTATCTCGGCGCGTGCCTGGTCCCAGTACTCGTCAGGCGTGCCTTTCGGATCGTCTGCCTGCTCCCACAGGTAATAAGCGCGCATGCGGATCTGTTCCTCTACAGAGGTTTGTTCCTGTTCCATTTGATCACCTCGGTTAAACCTGGCGTGGGCCGATGTCGGCTGCGCTGCGCGTCCGCCGCAAAAAGAGCGGCATGGCGCGCAGTCCCTTGCAATCGAGCAAGCGCTATACCCGGCAGCGCAAGCTCGACGGCGTTTTACGCCTTGGTGTGTCAGGCTTAGGCGGAGGGTTCGCTTTCGTCGGTAGTGAGCTGCTCTTCGAGGCGGTCGAAAACACGCTGCGTCGCGCGGTTCGGTGCGTCGAGCGCGAACAGCAACAACGAGCGTGCCGTCACCTGATACGCGTCGCCGGCACTGAAGAGCGGCAACTCGGAGCGCACCGGCATGTTGGTATCGAGCAGGCAGGTCCACTGATCGCCGTCGGGAATATCGGGCAACGTGAAGTTGACGACATCGTGATGCGCATTCAGCACCAGCAGCAGGGTCGCATCCGAGGCCGGACGGCGAATGCCGCTCGCCTGCGCGCGGCCGTCGATCACGAGGCCGAAGCAGCGCATCGACGGATCGTCCCACTGCTCCTGCGAGAGATCCGTGCCGTCCGGCGAGAGCCAGCGTGCGTCAGTCACGTCCAGCGCCTCGTTGTATTCACCGATGATAAAGCGGCCACGCCGCAATACCGGCAGACGGTGGCGCAACGTGGTCAGATTCTTGACGAATTCGATGAGCGCGCGGCCGTCGTCATCGATGGCCTCCCAATCGACCCAACTGATCTCGTTGTCCTGGCAATAGGCGTTGTTATTGCCCTTCTGCGTGCGGCCGAATTCGTCGCCCGCGAGAATCATCGGCGTGCCTTGCGAGAGCAGCAGCGTGGCGAGCAGATTCCGTTTCTGGCGCTCGCGCTGCTGACGAATCTCCGCGTCGTCGGTCGGACCTTCCACGCCCATGTTCCAGGACTTGTTGTCCGAATGGCCGTCGTTGTTGTCCTCGCCGTTGGCGTCGTTGTGCTTGTCGTTGTACGAGACCAGATCGTTGAGCGTGAAGCCGTCGTGCGCGGCGATGAAGTTCACGCTCGCCCACGGGCGGCGGCCGCGATGATTGAACTTGTCGCCCGAACCGGTGAGACGCGTGGCGAGATCGGCGACCTTGCCTTCGTCGCCCTTCCAGTATTCGCGCACCGTGTCGCGAAAGCGGTCGTTCCACTCGGCCCAGCCGGGCGGAAAGCCGCCGACCTGATAGCCACCGGGGCCGCAGTCCCACGGCTCGGCCACCAGCCGCACGCTCGAGAGCACCGGGTCCTGCCGGCAACTGTCGAGGAAACCGCCGCCTTCGTCGAAACCATGCAATTCGCGCCCGAGAATCGTGGCGAGGTCGAAACGGAAACCGTCCACCTTCATTTCCGTCACCCAGTAACGCAGGCTGTCGGTCACCATTTGCAGCACGCGGGGATGCGACAGGTTCAGCGTGTTGCCGGTGCCGGTATCGTTGATGTAATAGCGCGGCTCGTCGGGCATCAGCCGATAGTACGACGCGTTGTCGATGCCTTTGAACGAGATCGTCGGGCCACGTTCGTTGCCTTCGGCAGTGTGGTTGTAGACCACGTCGAGAATGACTTCGAGATTGTTGTTGTGAAAACGGTCCACCATCTCCTTGAACTCGCCCACTGAATCAATCGACGACGCGAAGAAGCGCGGATCGGCGGCGAAGAAGCCGATCGTGTTGTAGCCCCAGTAGTTGGTGAGGCCTTTGTCGAGCAGATAGCTGTCGTTGACGAAGGTCTGGATCGGCATCAGTTCAACCGACGTCACGCCCAGGTTTCTGATGTAGTCGAGCACGACCTGCTGCCCGAGCCCGGCAAAAGTACCGCGCAGATTTTCCGGTACTTCCGGATGTTGTTTGGTAAATCCGCGCACATGGGTTTCATAAAAAATCACGCGCTCCCACGGCAGCGCGTTGCGTTCGGGATGACTCCACGAAAAATTGGCGTCGACCACCTTGCACTTGGGCACGAAGGGCGCGCTGTCGCGCTCGTCGAACGACAAGTCGCCCTCTTCAGAATCCAGCGTATAGCCGAAGATTTCCGGCGCCCATTTGAGTTCGCCGATATGCGCCTTCGCATACGGATCGAGCAGCAGCTTGTTCGGATTGAAACGATGGCCCTTCTCCGGTTCATAGGGGCCGTGCACGCGATAGCCGTAAACCGCGCCCGGCTTGAGGTTCGGCACGTACACGTGCCACACCTCATCGGTGTATTCCGGCAGTTCGATGCGTTCGATTTCGTTTGCGCCGGTTTCATCGAACAGACACAGTTCGACCTTGGTGGCGTGCGCCGAGAACAGCGCGAAGTTGACACCGCTTCCGTTCCATGTCGCGCCAAGCGGAAAAGGCGTGCCTTCCGAGATGCGCGTCGAGTAGTTGGCCTGGGATGACATAGTGGGTCCTGTGGAAGCAAGAGGCGCTGACGCGCGTGTCTTAGTGTAGGCAGAGGATCCGTCGATGCAGGGATTTCCGTCCGCATGGAATGCATCATCGGAACATCAAACAGCAAGCCCGCTGATTTAGCAAGTTCCGGACCTGAGAGGATTGACGTAGGTATTGGCGCTGCGCGGCACAACTTTTGCAGCAAGCAAGGAGAAAGCTGACTCAATGAAGCGGCGCGGCACAAGAAGCGCCGGACATGTCATCAGGGAGAACAATCATCATGCAACGAATACAGATCAATTCACTGGCCGCCACCGCCCTGCTCCTCGCCACGCTCGCGTCGTACGGCAATGCGTACGCTCAGGGCGCGCCTCAGGCAATTACGGAAAAACGGACGGACGTGGTGCAACTCGCAAGCGGCTACCGCGCGTCGAAGTTGAGTGGCGCCGATGTCTATAACAAGAACAAGGACACTATCGGCACGCTGGACGATCTGATCGTCTCGCCAAGCGGAGACCGCAGCACGTACGCGATCCTGTCGGTAGGCGGATTTCTCGGCATGGGCAAACATCTGGTCGCCGTGCCCTTCAACGACTTACAGATCAATAACCGGCGTGTGGTACTGCCTGAAGCCACCAAAAAGTCGCTCGAGGCGCTGCCTGAGTTCAAGTACGCGCCGGACTAAGCGCGGGTCTCTGATCCGGTCGACCGGTTGCAAGGGACTGCCCTTGCAGACCGGTAAGTTGCGCTGTTATCTGTAACAGGTCAACAGCCCGTCACGGCGATATATTCAATTAACCTAAATAATCTGAGTGCCCCTTGACACTCTGCATCTGCTTCAATCTGCCGCGAATTCCATAGTTGCCGCATGGAGAATTTCTTTCAAAGCGCACGCAGCCCTTACGGCGGTCCGGCCGCATGCAGCGCCGCAGCCGATTCGAGCACACGCAACAGACGCTCGGGCGTCAACGGCTTCGCGCAATGCGCATCGAAACCGGCGGCCTTGGCACGTGCCCGGTCGTCGCGCGAGGCGAATGCGGTGCACGCCACCAGCAACATATGCGAAGTCGAAGGATGGGCGCGCAGGCGGCGAGCCAGTTCCAGGCCATCCAGGCCCGGCATCTTGATGTCCAGCACCACCGCAAACGGCTGCCATTCATGGGCCATCGCGCAGACTGCAAAGGGATCCTCAAGCGCGCGGCACTCGAAGCCGTCAGCAGTCAGCAACATCTGCAATGCCTCGGCCGCTTCCCGGTAATCGTCCACCACGAGGACGCGCCGGTGCGACGCCATCGCATACTGGATAGGCCGCCACACTACGACGTCTTCGTTATCGTCCATCCGGTCGTCGAACGTCACCATCTTCTCCTTGGCTTTTTTCCGTGCGCCACTCGCGGGCACTTCGGAACACGCGCGCAAGATTCGCTCCTGACGCGCAGACAAAGCTCATCGTTCTCCAGACGATGGTTTCTGTTCGCGTCGCACCGCGCTTGCAGCGCCGCAGCGTACGCCTTACCTCACCATAGCTCACGCAATAAAACGCCGCTGGTTGATTTAAGTGCGTTGAGGCATTGAGAACGGACGTTCACGCGTCGGCGAGACGCACTCGCGTCGTGCAGGCCGCCCTTGCCGCGTGCGATGGATGGCACGCCTTGAGGCTAACATCGATAACGCAGGAATCCTGTCGAGAAAAACCCGGCACCCTTTTAGGGATTTGTACTCAGCGGGTTATCCCGCACGATCATCGATGAAGCCCTTGAGCATGGCCAGCGTATCGGCGTCGTCGATATGTTTGTCGGTGCGCCAGCGCAGCATGCGCGGAAAGCGCACCGCCACACCGGATTTATGACGCGGACTTGCCTGAATGCCCTCGAAGCCGATTTCGAATACCAGGGTGGGGGTCACACTGCGCACAGGGCCGAACTTTTCGATCGTGGTCTTGCGAACGATGGCATCCACCTGACGCATCTCTTCGTCGGTTAGTCCGGAATAAGCCTTCGCGAACGGCACCAGCGTACGCACGCCGTTCGCTTCGTCCCACACCGCGAAGGTGAAATCGGTGTAGAGGCTGGCACGGCGGCCGTGGCCGCGTTGCGCATAAAGCAGCACGGCATCGACTGCAAACGGATCGATCTTCCATTTCCACCATGTGCCAGATGCCTTGGTGCGGCCCACGCCATACATCGATTCGCGTTGCTTGACCATCAGCCCTTCCACACCGCGTGATCGGCTCTCGTCGCGTAACGCCGCGAGCGCCTGCCAGTCCGCGGCGCGCACTAGCGGCGACACACGCAGCAGATCGCGCGCGAGCGTGCTGTCGATGGAAATGGCCAGCTCATCCAGTTGCGCCCGCCGCTCGGCGAGCGGCGTCATGCGCAAATCCTTGCCGTGAGCTTCGAGCAGATCGTAGGCAAGCAGTGTGGCGGGCGAATCGGCAAGGATTTTTTTAGTCAGCGTTTTACGGGCAATCCGTGGTTGCAGGCGCGCGAACGGCAAGGGGGCCATCGCGCCCGGCTCCCACGCGAGAATCTCTCCGTCGATCACGCAACCGTCCGGTAACGCTTCGCCTAAAGCCGCCACCTCGGGGAATCGATCCGTGATCAGATCCTCACCGCGTGACCACAGCCAGACACGTCCACCACGTTTGACCAGTTGCGCGCGAATGCCGTCCCACTTCCATTCGATCTGCCACTGCGACGGATCGCCGAGCGTCGCCGGATCGGCCTGCAATGGATGCGCGAGAAAGAACGGATACGGCAGGCCGAGATCGCTCTCCTGCGGGTGATCGCCGGACTGCGTCTCGTCACCTGTCGCTTCGGGCGCGATCAAACGCAGATAGCGCGCGGCATCGGGCTTCTGTTGCGAGTCGGTCCAACCGACCATGCGTTGCGCGATCCGTTTATGATCGACGCCCGCTACTTCCGCCAGCGCCCTCACCACCAGTTGCCGCGCGACGCCGACCCGAAACCCGCCGCCGATCAGTTTGGTCAGCAGGAAACGGCCGCCCCAGTCGAGTTCGTCCCAGTAGCCGATCAAACGCGTGCGCAACTCTTCCGGCGCGACGCCACGCAAAGTCAGCACGCGTTGCTCGATCCATTGCGTGAGGCCCAATTCGGAACTGCGTTGCGCGGGCGGCAGGATATGGGCGATGGTTTCGGCGAGGTCACCCACCGCGTGATAGGACTCCTCGAATAACCAGGCGGGCAAACCGGCGCGCTCGCGGGCAATCTCCGTCAGTAGACGCGTCGGTACCGACTGGCGCGGTTTGCCGCCGGCGAGAAAATACGAGGCCCACGCCGCATCTTCCGGCTCGGCCACGGCGAAGTAGCTCGTGAGCGCTTCGAGTTTGTCGTGCGTGGACGTGGTCGCGTCGAGCGCGGTGTAGAGGGCGGCGAAGCGTTTCATGCGCGGCTCGGCGGGTCGGCGGCGTTGGCCGTGTCGTCAGTGGCGGCGTCTTGCTCGGTGGCCTCATGGAACTCGTGTGGCACGCTACCCGTCGTGGCTGTTTCATCCGCGCCCGCGGCGTCGGCCTCGACGGTATCGTCGCCATATTGTGTTTCAAACGCGCCGGCCTCGAGGCCTTGCTCACGCAACCAGCGCACCATCGGCTCGACTGAGCCATGCGTGACGATCACACGTTCAGCGCCCGTCGCCTGAATGGCCGTTTGCAGGCTGGGCCAATCGGCGTGATCCGACAGCACGAAGCCACGGTCGACGCCACGCCTGCGGCGCGCGCCACGCAGACGCATCCAGCCCGACGCGAACGCGTCGCTATAGTCGCCGAAGCGCTTGAGCCATGCGCTGCCCTGCGCGGACGGCGGCGCCACGATCAACGCCTGCCGGAACGCCACCTTGTCCTTGAGCGGGATCTCGCTCACGAGACGCACCGGCGGCAAGCGCACGCCGGCCTCCCGATACGCGCGATTGAGCGGCTCCACGGCGCCGTGACAGAAGATCGGCCCAATGCCGGCATCGACGCTCGCCAGCACGCGCTGCGCCTTGCCGAACGAATAGCAGAACAGCACCGATGCGCGTCCTTCGGCCGCGTTATGCCGCCACCACGAATCGACACCGTCGAACACGGTTTGCGGCGGGTCCCATCGATAGATCGGCAGGCCGAAAGTCGACTCGGTTATGAAGGTATTGCAGCGCACCGGTTCGAAGGCATCGCAGGTCGGGTCGGGGTCGAGCTTGTAGTCGCCCGATGCCACCCATACGCGCCCGCGGTGTTCGATCCGCAGTTGCGCCGAGCCGAGTACATGCCCAGCGGGATGCAGCGACACCGTCGTGCCGTTGAGATCGAGCCGCTCGCCGTACGCCAGGGTTTGCAGTGATACGCCGGGCAAACGAGACAGCAGCACGGTCGCCCCCGCTTGCGACGCGAGATAGTGCCGATGTCCGAAGCGCGCGTGATCGGAATGCGCATGCGTAATCACCGCACGTTCCACGGGGCGCCACGGATCGATATAGAAGTCGCCGGGCGGGCAATACAACCCCTCGGGCCGCGCCACCACCAGGTCCGCGAGATCTGCTTCGTCAGAGGCTATAGTCAATGGTGATTCCGATGGGAAAGATGGCACGTCGCGTCTGCGAGTGGTAGATGTCTATATGACAATCGCCGTTTTCATACGTGTTGAAGCATGTCGACGCAAAGTCGATACAGCCGCCAAGCAAACTGCATTCCTGGCGCGCATTGGCGAACCGGCGTGACAGCAAGAAACGGCAACGCCAGCGTGGCTGCATTCTTGCTTAAGTATGCGTGAGCAACAAGGCAAGCGCGTCGGCAAAACCGGCATTCCGGCAGGCCAGCCACGCGCGCTGTGAGGTCACATGCAATCCATCATCGACGACCACGCGTTATATGTGGCGAAACATCCCGGTACATTCGCGCTGCAAACCTTGAAGGCATTTCGCGCCAACCAGGGCTTGCTGCTCGCGGGCGCGGTCGCGTATTACGCGTTGCTTTCGATCGTGCCGCTCATGATCCTGATCGTGATCGCCCTGTCGCGCTTCGTGCCCCAACATACTTTGCTCGCGGCGCTCGCGCATCTATTGCAATGGCTGGTGCCGGGCCAGTCAAATGCGCTGGTGCGCGAACTGGCCAATTTTCTCGCACATCGCGCGGTGATCGGCTGGGTCTTGTTGCTGACGATGATCTTCTTCAGTTCGCTGGCCTTCACCGTGCTCGAAAACGCCATGTCGCTGATTTTCGTCCACCGCGTGGTGGTAAGGCGACGTCACTTCCTGCTCTCGGCGATGCTGCCGTATTGCTACATTCTGTGTCTCGGCGTCGGCCTGCTGATCGTCACCTTCGTATCGAGCGGCCTCGAGGCGATCGGCGCCGAAGGCATCGAACTATTCGGCCTGCATGTTTCGTTGCAGGGACTCTCGCGCGTCGTGCTGTATCTGCTCGGCCTCGCGGGCGAGGTGTTCGTGCTGACCTCGATCTATATGGTGATGCCGGTCGGGCGCCCTTCGCTCAAACATGCGCTGTTCGGCGGCGTGGTCGCCGCGGTGCTATGGGAGATTACGCGGCACGTGCTGGTCTGGTATTTCGCGACTCTCTCGCAGGTGAGCCTGGTGTACGGATCGCTGACCATGGCCATCGTGATCCTGTTCAGCCTGGAGTGGCTGGCGACCTTGCTGCTGCTGGGAGCCCAGGTGATTTCGCAATACGAACGATTCGGAAGCGAGCCGCTTCAGGCGCCGCAACCGGAAATCAAGACCGATTGAGCCTCGCCGCGATGCGCCCTACTCCTCGGGCAACATGGCGAATGGCAAGACTGGGGTAACATTCTCCTGAATACCGGCCGAGGCGCACGCCTGGCGTAACCGCCTCCACCCGGCAGGCTTCAGGACCCGACAATGAGCATCACCCTGCGCAACAACATACAGATTTCCGGCAACGGCAAGCGGACCATGGTGCTGGCGCACGGCTTCGGTTGCGATCAAACCATGTGGCGCTACCTCGCACCGTCGTTTCATGACGAATACCGGACCGTGCTGTTCGATCACGTCGGCAGCGGCTCGTCGGATCTGAGCGCCTACGACATCGACAAGTACGACTCGCTGTACGGCTACGCCAGCGACCTGATCGAGATCATCCGCGAAGTCGCCGAGGGCCCGGTGGTGTTCGTCGGGCACTCCGTCAGCGCGATGATCGGCCTAATCGCGAGTCTCAAGGCGCCGCAACTCTTCTCCGCGCTCATCATGGTGGGCCCCTCGCCCTGCTATGTGAACGACGGCGACTACGTCGGCGGCTTCTCGCGCGACGATATCGAAGACCTGCTGCGCACCCTCGAAAGCAACTACCTCGGCTGGTCGAGCACGATGGCGCCGGCCATCATGGGCGCGCCGGAGCAGCCGGAGCTCGGCGTCGAACTGACCAACAGTTTCTGCCGCACCGACCCCGAGATCGCGCGGCAATTCGCGCGCGTCACGTTTCTCTCCGACCATCGCGCGATACTGTCGCGCGCCACCACGCCCACGCTGATTCTGCAATGTAGCGACGACATCATCGCGCCGTGCGCGGTCGGCGAATATCTGCACCGCATGATGCCTGGCAGCACGCTGCATCTCATCGAGAACGTCGGCCATTGTCCGCACCTCAGCTCACCGAGCGCAAGCGCGGACGCGATGAACGCCTTTCTCGGGCCGATGAGCCTGTAGCACGATGCAAACCACGGACCGCCCGCTGCCCTCAGCCGACGCACTATTCGAGCACGCCGCCTGCGGCCTGCTCGTCACCGATGCCAACGGACGCATCCTGCGCGTGAACGCGACCTTCTGCGGCTGGCTCGGCTATGAGACCGCGGAGCTTGCCGGGGCGAAGCAAATCCAGGATCTGCTGAGCGCCGGCGGCAAGGTGTTCTATCAGACGCATTGGGCGCCGCTCCTGCAAATGCAGGGTTCGGTGGCCGAGGTCAAGCTGAACATGATGCATCGCGACGGCCACATGGTGCCGATGCTGCTCAACGCGGTGCGCCGCCGGCACGGCGACGTGACGTATCTCGAAGTGGCGGTGCTGATCGTCGCCGACCGTCATAAGTACGAGCAGGAGCTGCTGCTCGCGCGGCGCAATGCCGAGGCGTCCGTGGCCGCGCATCAGCTCGCGCAGCGGGAGTTGCAGGAAAGCCGCGACGTGTTGAGTCTCGCCATGCGCGGCGCGCGCATGGGCGCGTGGTCGCACGAACCGAATTCGGGCAAGTTCTGGTGGAGCCGCGAACTGGAAGCGCTCGCGGGTTATGCCGAAGGCCGCTTCGCCAACACGCCCGGCGGCTTTTTCGAACTGATTCATCCGGGCGATCTGGTTGCGCTGAACGAGGCAGTGGACCATGCGGTGGAAGCCGGTGACGACTACGTCGCCGAATTCCGCTTTCTGCATGCGAGCGGCGACTGGTGCTGGATGGAAGGCCGCGGGCGCGCCACGTATGACCGCCACGGCGAGCCGCTGATGATCTACGGCCTCGGCATCGACATTACCGAACGCAAGGAAGCGCAGACAGTCCTGCTACGCCAGGCCGCGATCTTCGAGCACCTGAGCGATGCGATCGTGATCACCGACCTGCGCGGCAATATCACCGACTTCAATGTGGGCGGCGAGCGCATGCTGGGTTATCGCATGCGCGAGATTCTCGGCAAACCGGTCGCGCTTTTCCTGCCGCCGGAAGAAGCGCTGAGCATCCGCCGGGTAGCGCTCGCGGCGCTGGCCGCCGAAGGCACTTGGCGCGGCGAGTTGCCGTTCGTGCGGCGCGACGGTTCGCGCGGCGTGTGCGAAACCGTGGTCAAGCCGCTCGCGAACGCGCGCGGCGATATTTACGGCGCGGTCAGCATCAACCGCGACATTACCGAGCGACGGCGCGCCGAGCAGCAACTCACGCGGCTGAATCTCGAACTCTCGAAGGCCGATCGCCGCAAGGACGAGTTTCTCGCCACGCTCGCGCACGAACTGCGCAATCCGCTGGCGCCGATGCGCAACGTGCTCGAGATTCTGCGTCTCAAGGAATTCGCCGATCCACAATTGAACTGGTCGCGCGACGTGTTCGACCGGCAACTGCAACATATGACACATCTGGTCGACGATCTGCTGGAGGTCTCGCGCATCACCCAGGGCAAGCTCGAGTTGCGCAAGCAACGTCTCGAACTGGCGCGCGCAATGCAATCGGCCATGGAAGCGGCGCGGCCGACCGTGCAGGCGTCGTCGCATCATCTGAGCGTGACGCTGCCACGCGAGCCGCTTTATCTGGTTGCCGATCCCACGCGCCTGTCGCAGATGATCCTGAATCTGCTGAACAACGCCGCCAAGTACACGCCGCCTGGCGGCAGCATTTCGCTCGCTGCGGAACGCGAGGGCGATGAAGCGGTAATCGTCGTGCGCGATTCCGGCATCGGCATTCCGGGCGAGCATCTGGACAGCGTGTTCGAAATGTTCTCGCAACTCGCGCCCGCGCTGGACCGCTCGCAAGGCGGCCTCGGCATCGGCCTCGCACTGGTGCGCGGCCTCGCGGAACTGCACGGCGGCACGGTCGCGGCCTTCAGCGACGGCCCCGGCAAAGGCAGCGAGTTCGTGATCCGCCTGCCGCTGACCAAATCCGCTTCGTTGCCGTCCGACAGTGCGCCGACCGAGACGCCGCACGCGGCGGGTTTGCGCGTCGTGATCGTCGACGATAATGCGGACGCCGCCGACAGTCTCGCGATGGTGCTCGAACTCGAAGGCCACGAAGTGCGCACGGCCGGCGACGGCATCGCCGGTCTTGAACTGATCGGCGCGTTCGCGCCGCAGGCGGTGATTCTCGACATCGGCTTGCCGCTTCTGAACGGCTATGAAGTGGCGCGGCGCATTCGCCACGATTACCAGGACGCCGGCATTGTGCTGATCGCCGTGACCGGCTGGGGCCAGCAGCAGGACAAGCAGACGGCCGTGGCCGCCGGCTTCGACCATCACTTCACGAAGCCGGTCGATCCGGGCGAGTTGCAACGGGTGTTGAGCCGGCAGCGGGTATGAGCGCGCCTTGTTAAACTGACGCGATTTCCGCCCGCCGCCCCTTTATGCCCATCGACACCGCTGCCGCATTCGCCGCCATCTCTTGCGAAACCGTTTCGCCACGCACCGGCACCCTTGCTCATGCTTGACGGCGCTCAAGTCACACGCACCTTGGCCGCGCGTGGCATCGCGCCCGATGCGAGCCAGCGCGAAGCGATCGCCGCGCTCGTTGCACTGCTCGGCGCGAATGGCCGGCGCGCGCGGTCCAACTCGCCAGCGGCGCATCGAGGCGTGTATTGCCACGGACTGCCTGGGCGCGGCAAGAGCCTGGTGGTCGACACGGTGTTCGAGTTGGCGACCTGCCGCAAGCGGCGTCTGCACTTTCACGAATTTCTGCGTGAGATGAACCGGCGGCTCGTGAGCGAGCCGCGCGGCGACGACCGGCTTGGCTCGGTCTCGCGGCAATGGCTCGATGGAGTCGAGCTGCTGTGCTTCGACGAATTCCACGTACACGACATCGCCGACGCGTTCCTGATGGGCCGCTTTCTCGATACCGCAATCGGTCTCGGCACACACATCGTGCTCACCTCGAACTACGCGCCGGATGGCCTGCTATCCGACCCGGAGTTTCACGAGCGCTTTCTGCCGACCATCGACCAGATCAAACGCTGCTTCACCGTGATTCATTTCGACGGCGCGCGCGACTACCGTTTCGGCGGTGAAGAAGCACAAGTGCCGCATTTCTTCGCGCCGCTCGATGCCGCCAATCGTGAAACCATGCGCCAGATTTTCGTGCGTTATGAAGGCAGCGAAACGCTGGATCCGGTTACGGTGAGCGCGGCCGGCCGCCCGCTTGCCGCACGCGCGGCGGGCGCGGCATTACTGTGGGCGGACTTCGAGAATCTGTGCGTGGCGAGCCGCTCGCATCTCGACTATCTGGATCTCGCCGAGCAATGGCACGGTCTGATTCTCGACAATCTGCGCACCGAATGGCTGAGCCAATCCCACACGCTACAACGGCTGATCTGGCTGGTCGATATTCTCTACGACCGCAAGCGTGCGCTGTTCATCGCCTCGGACGAACCGATCGAAGCGGCGCTCAGCGGCCTGGTAGGCGCGCACGATCTGTCGCGCACGCTGAGCCGGCTCGCCGAAATGCAATCGCGCGCTTATCGCAACACGCTCGACGGGATGGACGAGGACTCGGCGGACACGCCGGCAGATGCAATGGACGGTTCCTCTTAAGCTGCCGGGCAGCTACTTACGTGCGTATTCTGCAAATCTTGCAAAACGATCGCAAATCCTGCGCACCCTCTTTGCATCGCCATGGTCGGGAGAAAAGCCCGCTATTCATAGGATGAAACGGCGGATGGCGCCTGCGTGCCGCCATTCGGGAATAGGACCTGCTACCGCCGTTGCGGGCCCATTCTTCAGCGGATAGCGTTCCGCTCTTCCCGTCCTCATGATCAGAACCGCTTCTGTCGCCGCGGCATTGTGCGCGGCCTGCGTCACTTCCGCCTGCGTCCACATCGGACCATCCCGCCTCAAAGCCGATCAGGTCGACTATGCGCGTGCCCTCGGCGATGCGAAGAAACGCGAGATTCTCGCCGCCGTGGTCGGGTTGCGTTACGGCGACGCGCCCGCGTTCCTGACGGTCAGCAGCATCATCGCCGCCTATACGTTCGATGCCACCGCGGGCGCCACGGCCAACGTCGGCTCGGGCAGCCAGCCGAATTACGCGCTCGCAACGGGCAGCGCTTCGTATTCGAATCACCCGACCTTCACCTTCACGCCGACCACGGGCGAAGCCTTCGCGTCAGCGTACATCCGCCCGCTTGCGCCGTCGCTGGTGTTGCCGCTTGCCGAAGGCGGCATTCCGATCGATCTGCTGTTGCGCATCACCGCGCAATCGGTGGGCGGCTTGCAGAACGGCAATGCGCTCGGCGGCGAAAACAGCGCGGGTGCGCCGGGTTTCTTCGAGTTGCTGCAAGCGCTGCGACGTCTGCAACTGGCCGGCGAACTAAACGTCGAGTCGCGCCAGGCGGACGGCAAAAGCGGAGCCATGGGCGTGTATCTGGTGATGGGCGCGACCACCAGCGGCGAGTCGCCGGCCACGGCGGCCGATCTTGCCCGCGTGCGCAAACTGCTGCATCTGTCGTCGAATACGCGGACCTATGAGATAGTCTACGGGCCGTCGTCGGCATCGCAAAAGGGCGACAAGATACCGATGGTGACGCGCTCGGTGCTCGGCATCCTTTCCGACCTCGGCGCCCAAGTGCAGGTGCCGGTCGAGCGTATCAGCGATGGCTCGACCAAGCCGACCGTCGGCCTGATCGGCGGCGAGACGCGGCCGACCATCATCGTGCACTCCGGCAAGACACCGCCTGAGAATGCCTACGTGATGATTGCGCACGGACCGTCGACGTATTGGGTCGATCGCAACGACTTCGATTCGAAATATGCCTTTACAGTCGTTCAGAATCTGATGGCGCTAGCGGAAGCCGATACGAGCAGCAAGGCGCCGGTGGTGACGATTCCGGCGAATTGATCGCGCGATAGCGGCGGCGGCCCGCGAGTTCGCGGCGGCGGATAAAAAAGCCGGCGGCTCTTATCAAGCCACCGGCTCTTTACCGCGGCGGACCTATCCGTGCCTTTACTCCTGACTGCGCTTGGACTGCACCCGCGCGATCTGCTGCTTCGCCGCTTCGTACACACGCTCCGGCGTGAAGCCGAACTTCTTCTTCAGATCGGCGAGTGGCGCGGACGCGCCGAACGTATGCATCACCACCTGCGCACCGAGACGGCCCACATAGCGGTCCCAACCGAGCGAGGCAGCCTGTTCCACGGCGACACGCGCGTCGACGTCCGGTGGCAGCACCGAGTCCTGATACGCCTCGTCCTGGCGCTCGAAGATGTCCCACGACGGCATCGACACCACGCGCGCCGCGATCCCCTCGCCTTTGAGCTTCTCGTACGCGTCGACGCAGAGGGAGAGTTCGCTGCCCGTCGCCATCAGGATCACTTGCGGCTTCTGTCCATCGGGCGCATCGGCGAGTATATAAGCGCCCTTCCGCGTGCCGCTGGCGGCGGCATAGCGGCTGCGGTCCAAGGTGGGCAGCGCCTGACGCGACACGACGATGCATGACGGCCGCCGCGGATCCGACAGCGCCACCCGCCAAACCTCGGCGACTTCGTTGGCATCGCCCGGACGCAGCACGGTGAGCCCCGGCACGCCGCGCAGCGAGGCCAGTTGCTCGATCGGCTGATGGGTCGGGCCGTCTTCGCCCACGCCGATCGAATCGTGCGTGAACACGAAGATGGACGGCACTTCCATGATCGCCGAGAGGCGGATCGGCGGCTTCATGTAGTCGCTGAAAATCAGGAACGTGGAGCCAAACGGCCGCAGATTCGACAGTGCGAGGCCATTCACCGCCGCACCCATCGCGTGTTCGCGGATGCCGAAGTGCAGATTGCAGCCGCCATAGCTATCGTGCTCGAAGCTGCCCGCGCCCTCGAATTTCAGGTTGGTTTTGGTGGACGGCGAGAGATCCGCCGCGCCGCCGATCATCCACGGCACGCGCGCGGCAATCGCGTTGAGCACCTTGCCCGACGAATCGCGTGACGCGACGCCCTTCGGATCCGCGTCGAACGTGGGGATGTCGCTGTCCCAGCCCGCCGGCAATTCGTGCGCTTCCATCTGCGCGAATTCACGCGCGAGTTCCGGGTACTTTTTGGTGTACGCGTCGTACTGCGCCTGCCATTGCTCGCGTGCCGCCTTGCCGCGTGCGCCGATGCCCGCCGCGAAGCGCTCGTGCACGCCATCCGGCACATAGAAGAACTTGTCCTCCGGCCAGCCGTACGCCTTCTTGGTGAGCGCCACTTCTTCGACGCCGAGCGCTTCGCCATGCGCCGACGAAGTGTCCTGCTTATGCGGCGAGCCCCAGCCGATGATGCTGTGCACCACGATCAGCGTCGGCCTGTCGGTGATGCTTTTCGCTTCGACTAAAGCGGCTTCGAGCGCGGCGGCGTCGTTGGCGTCGTTCACACGCAGCGTATGCCAGTTGTAACCGTGGAACCGGCTTTCCACGTCGTCGCTGTATGCGAGGTCAGTATGGCCCTCGATCGTCACGCGGTTGCTGTCGTAGATCCAGATCAGATTGGACAGCTTCAGATGCCCGGCGAGCGAAGCCGCCTCGTGCGAGATGCCTTCCATCATGTCGCCGTCGCCGCACAACGCGTAGACGCGATGGTCGAAGAGCGGCGCATCCGGCTTGTTGAAGTGGCTCTCGCACCAGCGCCCCGCCATCGCCATGCCGACGCTGTTGCCGAGCCCCTGGCCGAGCGGCCCGGTGGTGGTCTCGACGCCGGTGGTCATGCGGTACTCGGGGTGCCCCGGCGTATTGCTGTCAATCTGGCGGAAATGCTCTATGTCGTTGAGCGAGACGGCGGGCGCGCCGGTCGGTTTGCCCTCCTCGTCCACCGCCTTCACGTTGGCCAGATGCAGCAGCGAATACAGCAGCATCGACGCATGTCCCACCGAGAGCACGAAGCGATCGCGGTTCGGCCACAACGGCTCGTCCGGGTCGTAACGAAGATGGTTTTGCCACAGATGATAGGCAACGGGTGCCAGTGCCATCGGCGTGCCGGGGTGACCGGAATTGGCCTTTTGCACAGCGTCCATCGACAGCGTGCGGATCGTGTTGATGCACAGCTGATCGAGGGCGGGATCGTTTTGCATGGGACACTCCTTGTTCGGCGGTTGAAGAGAAAGCCGGGACGCACTGTTTCGGCGCACCCGGCGAACCGTGTTACGTGGAAGAACGCATGAGGAACCGCTGCGAGGCTCAACGATGATGCGCCGATGCGCGCAAATCTGCACGGAGCGTTACACGCGGCATCGGATGGGTTGGCTGCGGGAAGCGGATCTTTCGGAGGGCTTGCGACGCGAGCCCGTTCCGATCGGCGCGGACAAGGGGGAAGAAACGGCGTGCGCCAGTATCAAGCCGCGCGCAGCCAATACTCGACTAGTGGACCATGTTTGCCGTCAATCGGATCCAGCGGCGGAAAAGGCAACGCCTCCATGGCCGCGAGTTCGTCCGGCGTGAGCGCCTCGCGGCGGATGTCCCACTGCTGGCCTTCCGGATAGCCGGCCACGACCCGAAAATGCCGGGCGAACGATTGCAGGCAATGGCCAGTCCCGGACGGCAGCAGGATCGCGTCGCCGGCGGATAGCGTCACCACCTTGCCGCCCGGTCCGCCGATGATCACTTGCGCGGAGCCGTCCGTCACGCCCAGTATTTCGTGCGCGGTGGCGTGGAAATGGTGGTAGTCGAAAATGCCGTCGCGCCACTGCGGCGGCCACGCATTGCGTTCGAAGAGAATTTCGAACGCGGCCGCGAGGTCGCCGCTATCCGGCATGAGGGCGCGCCTGTAAATCACGACCGGCAATGTGCGGTTGTTCGGCACCCAGTCGTGCGGCTTGAGCATGAAGGCTTCGTACTCGGTCTTGGCGGCGTCGAATCCATGCTTTGAATCGTTGAACATGGTTTGCTCCTTTGCGTCCTGAAGATCGCTGTGCTCCCCTGCAGCTGGCGTTGACGACAACGCGCCAGCCGGCTCGGGCGATCTTTTCAGCGCCGCATAAAGCGCGCCTGCTTTCGCGCGCGCTTCTTTTTGGGCAATTCTGTGCGCGCTGCCGTGACGATGGACGAATTTCGCAAACATATGAAGTATTGGTCGCTTAGTTGTTTATCTCAGTCTGCGTGGCACCGGCAGCGAGGGTCGAGTGCCGCGCATGCCCGTCACCGCTGGTCAGCCGCCGCCGACGCCAGGCGCATCCGCCGAGGCTTCGTCGCCGGGGTTCAGCGGTTCGTTTTCCTGCTGCATGCATCTCTCCCTCGGATTTCCGGCTTGTACTCCGGAACCAGCATACGCCGCATCATTGCTTGCGCTGCGATTCACGTCCGCCGCCTCCGGGCGGCTCGGCATGGGAGCCGGTGCCGAGCGGGACTTCGGTGGTTTGAGCCGGGCGCTCGTTCGAGCGCGGCGGATTGGTCGCCTTGTCCACGCCGGTCTGTTCGACGGGCTCGATACCGAGTGGGCTGGGTTCGACATAGTGCGTGCCACTCGGCTTGTTGCGCTGTTTCACTTCGTCTGTAACTAGCGCGTCGAGCTGGTTCTGCGGTTTGGTGTCCTGCGGTTCGGTCTGCATGCCGCCCTCCTTCTGATTTCGGATATGTCTTCGATGCAGCAACATCCGGTCCCTCTCCGTCAACACGCCCCACAGCACGCCAAGAGCAAGCTGGGCACAGCCGTTGCGGCAAGTGCGGTGGAGGTCTGGACCGACATTTGTAAAAAGGAGAACCTCATGACAATGACGACGATTCGCGTATCCGATACTGAAGTACAAGTCGAACGCACCCTGTACACCTTCGCGCAAAAGAACGACGCGGACTCATTCCAGCGCTGCCTCGCCGATACCTCGATCGACAGTTGCTATCGCACGCATCCACCGCTCTCGGCGCGGCCGACGCTGCCTGACGAACATCCCGACGACCCAGGTCGTGGCAGCACGATTTCTCCGTCGCTCGGCGGCATGCCATAAGGCAATCCCTGCTTCCGGCGGCGCGAGTGCGCCGCCATCCGTCAGTTCTCAGGGCTCGCGCGATCCGCTGCCACGATCTCACGGCCATAGTCGATCGCGGCGCGGCGCGCCTCGTCGGCGGTCGCGTAGGGCCCGATTTCGGGCGCGCCATCGAATGGAAACAGAATTCTTCTGTCCGCTTTTCTGACAACCTTCAGTCCACCTACGTAACGGCCGTCGCCTGTTCCGTGATAGCTGGCGTAAATCTCGAAGTCATCGTCAGCAACGTCGGCCTTATGTCGCGCCATTTTTCTTTCCCTTGTCCCTGCACTTCAGTGCGTCATGTCCGGTGTGATATCGCGGCGCGTTCCGCCGCTGTGGCGCCACGCGCATGCTGTGGTCGAGCAATAGCTGTTCCACACTGTGCGGCCCGCATTCGCGGCGAATGAAGCCGGTGGCATGCCGGTTGCGATCGACAGGCATTCACATCACGGAGCCCACGATGACTATGACGAGCACGCGTTGCATGCCGAGTCTGCATCTGCATACACCGATGCCACCGGAAGTCGACCCCGACGCCCCGCGCCCGACCAGCGATCCCGATCCGTCGCCGCCGCCCGACGACGTGCCGCCGAATGATCCGGATCGTGCGCCCGAAGGCGATCCGCCTGCCAGGCCGCCGCCAGTCAGCGCCGCATGATCCTATCCAAGTGGCGTTGCAAAGCGAGGGCTGGGGGAATGCTTGTAAGCGCCAATTAAACCAGTGGTCCGGTAATTGCGGACTCTTCGGGTAAGCCGGCGCTCGGGGACCGGCAACCCGCCAGGAGTCAACATGAGCACCGATCACATTGTCGAAACCGCGCCGGAGAGTGCAACGAAAGGCACACCCGGCACACCCGATAGCGCGCCCATCAAGGAGTACCGCAACGCCGCGGGCGGCTGGGGCTCGGTTAAAGCGGTCGCGTCGATCCTCGTGCAGGAACACGTGACGTTGAACGGCAGCCGCATTCTCTCGCAGCAGAACAAGCCCGACGGCTTCGCCTGCGTGAGCTGTTCATGGGCCAAACCCGCGGACCCGCACCTCTTCGAGTTCTGTGAAAACGGCGCAAAGGCGACCGCGTGGGAAATCACCAGCAAACATATCGATACGGACTTTTTCGCCGGCCATACGCTGAGCGAATTGCGCTCATGGAGCGGTCTGGAACTCGAGTCGCGCGGGCGGCTGACCGCGCCGATGCGCTGGGATCCGGCGACCGACCGCTACGTGCAGACCACCTGGGAACATGCGTTCGCCGAAATCGCGAGCGAACTGCAAGCGCTCGATCCGAATGAAGCGGTGTTCTATGCATCGGGCCGGGCGTCGCTCGAAACGTCCTACATGTATGCGCTGATGGCGCGCGTGTACGGCACCAACAACCTGCCGGACAGTTCGAACATGTGTCACGAAAGCACCTCGGTCGGCTTGCCGAAGTCGATCGGCGTTCCGGTCGGGACCGTGCAACTCGAAGACTTCACGCATACCGACTGCATGCTGTTCTTCGGCCACAACACCGGCACCAACGCGCCGCGCATGCTGCATCAGTTGCAGGATGCGCGCAAACGCGGCGTGGAAATCATCACGTTCAATCCGCTCAAGGAACGCGGGCTCGTCACATTTGCGAACCCGCAGTCGCCGCTCGACATGCTTACCCCGGCCGATACGCGGATCAGCACGCAATATCATCAGGTGAAGATTGGCGGCGATGCGGCGGCGATTGCCGGACTTTGCAAGCTGCTGATCGAATGGGACGACGACGCGCAACGCAACGGTGAGCCGCGGGTGCTCGACGCGGCTTTCATCGCCGAACATACACATGGCTTCGAAGCCTTCGCCGACGCGATGCGCGCCACTTCATGGGAAGAGATCGAACACCACTCGCAACTCAGCCGCGGCGCGCTCGAAAGCGCGGCACGTGTCTACGCGAAAGCGAATGCCGCGATGGTGCTGTACGGCATGGGCATCACGCAGCATCGCAGCGGCGTGCACAACGTGCAGATGCTGTCGAACCTGCTGCTTCTGCGCGGCAATATCGGCCGGCCGGGCGCGGGCATCTGCCCGATTCGCGGTCACTCGAACGTGCAGGGGCAGCGCACGGTCGGCATCACGGAAAAGCCTGAACTCGCGCCGCTCGACAAGCTGAAAGAACTCTACGGCTTCGAGCCGCCGCGCGACAAAGGCATGACCACGGTCGAAGCCTGCCGCGGCGTGCTCGACGGCAAGGTCAAAGCCTTCATCGGCCTGGGCGGTAATTTTCAGGTGGCGATTCCCGATCATCATGTGATGGACCCCGCGTGGCAGCGGCTGCGGCTCACGGTGCAGATCGCCACCAAACTCAACCGGAGTCATCTGCTGCACGGCGAGGTCGCGTATTTGCTGCCATGCCTCGGGCGCATCGAGATCGACCGCCAGGCGAGCGGCGAGCAATGGGTCAGCGTGGAGGACAGCACGGCCTGCGTGCATGGCTCGCACGGACTCGCCGAGCCGGCCGGCGACATGCTGCTGTCGGAACCCGCGATCGTCGCGGGCCTTGCAAAAGCTCTGCTGCCGCGCAATCCGAAGATCGACTGGGATGCGTGGGTGGACGACTACTCGCTGGCGCGCGATGCAATCGAGCGCACCTATCCGGATCAGTTCAAGGACTTTAACCAGCGCTTCAGGCAACCAGGCGGGTTTCACCGGCCACTCGCCGCTTGCGAGCGCAAATGGAATACGGCAAGCGGCAAGGCGAATTTCATCGTGCCCGAGACGCTCGACGAAGACGCGGACATGCCGTCGCGAGGTCCAGACGTACTGCGCCTGATGACGGCGCGCGGCGACAGTCAGTTCAACACCACCGTGTACGGTCTCGACGACCGCTTTCGCGGCGTGCGTGGCAGCCGCAGCGTACTGCTCATGCATCAGGACGACATGACGCGGCTCGGCTTTTCGGAGGGCGACGCGGTGTGCATCTCCACCGTCTCAGACGACGACGTGACGCGCGAAGTGGACGGCATGCATGTCCACGCGTTCGACATTCCGCTGGGTTGCATCATGGGCTACTACCCGGAATGCAATCGCCTGATTCCGCTCTCGCATCACGCGGAATCGAGTCAGGTGCCGGCGTCGAAGTCGATTCCGGTGCGGCTGCGCAAGTCGGCGGTGAGCGAGGATTTGGCGGCGTGAGAATGCAGAAAGGGCGCGCCGGCCTGAATTGGAGCGCCCTTTCTGCGATGCCAAACTGCCAGCCGCCTATGCTGCATCAGAACTGATGCAGCATGCCCACATAAGCACCGGTTTGCGATTCACCCACGAGCGGACTCGTATTGTTGCTCGCATCGCGCGGCGATGCTTCGAGCGAGAAATTCGAGTTGCTGCCATTGCGCACGTAGCCCACGGTGCCGTACAGGAAGGTACGTTTCGACAGGTTGTAGGTGGTGCCGAGCACATACATCATCGCGTGGCCGGACGGGTCGTGGGCGGCATCGCCCGAGCCGTCGCCGACCTTCACGTAGAAGCCGCCCGCCGTCATGGCCCAGCGCGGCAGGAAGTTGTAGGTAGCGCCGAGCCAGTAGTGATCGGCCGAGTCGGCGACGCCGACCGGCGAATCGGGCGCCGAGTAATGCGTGTAGGCGCCCTGGATCTTCACCGCGTCGAAATGCACGTTGACGCCGGCGAAATATTCGCGCGATGCCTGGAAGATGTTGCTGAATCGGCCGTTGTTGTCGCGCAGTTCGTCGTAGATGCCGCGCACGTCGAAGAGCGGCGAGTGGTAGCTCAGCATGATGCCGTCCGAGCGGCCGAACTCGCCGGCCGCGCCGCTGTTGAAAGCGCCCGCCTGATTGCCGAACGCATATTGCGCCTGCACATCGAAACCCCAGAACACCGGGCTGTGATACTCGACGTTGTTGCTGGTTTGCTGCCAGTTGCGCCCGCGCACGAGCGAGGCCGACGAAAACGCCTGCTGCACGAACGGATCGAATTCCCAAACGCCGTCGCTGTCGATAAACAGATTACGGCCAGCCTGCAAGGTGCCCCACTGCTCGCTCTTCAATCCGACGAACGCGCGCCGCGACCAGAGCCGCCCGCCGCTCGTCGTGCCGTTCATGACCTGCAAACCGGTTTCGAGGTTGAAGATCGCATTGAGTCCGCCGCCCAGATCTTCGTTGCCTTTGAGGCCGAGCATGCTGGTGCCCCAGTCGCCGCCTTCAGCGCTCCAGCGGCTCGAACTGCCGCCCGCGCCATTGTTGATGTGGTTCAGGTATTCCAGACCGGCGTCGAGGCGGCCATACAAGCTCACGCTGGTTTGACCATATGCCAGCGGACTTGCCACGGCGAGCGCCGCCATTAATTTTGTATGTAGTCTCATTGTTTTGCCGTCAATTTTTTGTGTCGCGATGTAGGGCAAAGAGGACTGCGGATGCTTCAAACACGATCCGCGAGAAAGACGTTTGTAAACTACAGCGCTGGGTCCGTCGAACTATAGGCGATACGCGCTCCACGACCTATTCGCTTGACGCAATAAATATTTGCCCGGCCTGGGCTCGACAAGGCCCGGTTGCCAATGGAATGGGAAGATCGAAAGCCGCTCAAGATAAGATAGTCGCTCATTCGGCCCCAGCCAAATTGCAATGCACGATTCGTTATTGACTATTCAACTTTCGCCATGAACTCGCCCGAACTGACCGAAGACGAAAACCTTGGCCTTTACCAACGCGCAACGGAACACGGCGCCGAATGGTGGCGCGTGAGCGTGGCCGACCGGCCGGAAAATTATCGGCTCGAACATGGTGTCGACAATGGCAGCGGCCCTGGCGCGGTCGATATCGATCTCGTGGTGGACGCGGAAAATCTGCGTGCGAAGCTGAAGAAATGGCGCCGCGAAGGCTTCGCCATCGATACGGACGACGCCGCAAGCGAGCAGTCCGCGGCCGGCCGCGTCGCCTTCATGCCGGAATTGCAGCGCGTCGCGGCGCGAGCTTCGGCGGCGAAACATCGGCAGTTGGAAGGCACCGGCGCGACCGTGCGCATCGGTCATGTGGAGGTGCCTTGCGGCTTCGACAATCCGCTCGTGCCACGCCTCAATCCGGCCTATCTGTTCTCCGAGCGCTTTAACGACATCGTCGAGGACATTGTCGAGAACCGGCGCGTGATGCTGATCGGCCACACCGGCGCCGGCAAGACCAGCCTGATCGAACAGGTCGCGGCGCGGTCGCGTCACGGCGTGCTGCGCTCGAACATGAACGGGCAGACCACGGTTGGCGACTTCGTCGGCTTCTGGACCGTCAAGGGCGGCGAGACGCTGTGGGTCGACGGCGTGCTGCCCACGGCCATGCGCGAGGGGCTCTGGCTGATCGTCGATGAAATCGATTTTGCCGAACCGTCGATTCTCGCCGCCCTCACCGCCGTGCTCGAACCGCACGGCCGCCTCGTGCTGAAGGAAAAGGGCAACGAGATCGTCGCGCCGCATCCGGCCTTCCGGTTGTTCGCGACAGCCAATGCGGTCGGCGCGATGAGTCAGTTCCGGCATCTGTATCAGGGCGCCAATCTGATGAACGAGGCGTTTCTGGACCGCTGGCGCGTGTATCTGCTCGACTATCTGACGCCCGCCGAAGAAGCCGACGTGCTGATCGCCACCCTCGCCCCGCACATGACGCGCGCGCTCGCCACCACGCTCGCCGCGATCGCCGCCGACTGCCGCGCGGCGTTCGCTCGCGAAGATCTCTCGAGCGCGTTCTCGACCCGGCGCCTGCTCGACTGGGCCGAACTGATGCTGCGCACGGGCGACCCCGAACGCGCCGCCGGGCCGGCCATCTACGCGAAGGTGAGCCCGGAAGACGCCGCGTTGATTCGCGGCATCGTTCGCCATCACATCGCGCCGGCGCCTGAAGCGTGAGCGCGATGCACGCAACGCGCGACACGCGCGGCTTCGCCTTCGAATCCACGCTCAGCAAGGTGGCCCGCGTGCTGACCGGGCAATACGGCGTGACGGTCGCGTTCAGTCCGGACGGTCCGCGCGTGGAGCCCGGCCGCATTGTGATTCCCGAATATGAGTTGAATGGCGAAGTCGAGCGCGATGTGCTGATCGGCTATCTGGATCTGCTGGTCGCGCGCGCCAAGCATGCGTCGCTCGCGCAACTCGATGCGCTGCCCTCGGGCGTCGCCGCGAATCTCGCGCAGGTGATCGAAGACCGCCGCGTGTGTGGACAGTTGCTCGACGAATATCCGGGCGCGCGCTGGTTCATCGGCAAGCTGCGCCTGCATGCGACCGAGCGCGTGCGGCAGCGCTGGCCGAAGCTGCACTGGCGCGACCGGCTGGTCTGGCTGGTCGAACGCGCGTTGTGGGATGAACCGCCCACCCGGACCGAAGCGAGCCATTCGCTGCTCGCCGCCTTGCATGCCGCGGAGGATCTGCTGCACGAAGCGCGCGCGAGCCGCTCGACCGCGCAGAGCATCGCGGCGGCGCAGGCGCTCGTGGCGCGCGTGCGCGCGTTGTCGGCGGGTGAGGTGAACAGCATGGCGTTCACGGCGGATCCGGTCGAGGACATCGATACGGAAACGGCCGCTTCGTCATCCGTGCCGCTCGAAGACGACGACACCGTGCTCCCCGACCAGGACAGCGCGAACTCGCCGCCGTCCGATCGAAGCGGTGGCGCGCAGGCGGACAACGCGGTCGGCATGGGTCAATCGCTGGCGGACGCGCAGCAACCGTCCGCGCGTTCGGAAGGCGAAGCAGGTAACGTCACTGCGGCTGCATCACAAGCCCGGCTGTCGATTCCGCTCGCCACCGAATTCGACGACATCCGCGATCTCACGGGCCAGGGCGACAGCGCCGCCTGGCGCGAGTTGCGGGCGCAGGCTCGCGCGGACACCGCGCCGCTGAAGGAAAAGCTCGAACGCGCGCTGAGCGCCGACGAGCGCACGCGCTGGCGCCGCGAGCAGGAGCGCGGCGAGATCGATCGCACCGCGCTGGCGAAGCTCGCGACCTCGCCCGGTTATCGCACGCCGTTTCGCACGCAGCGGCCCGCCAAAGGACGCGACGTCGCCGTGACGCTGCTGATCGACCGCAGCGGCTCGATGGCCGGCCGCAAGATCGAACTCGCGCGCCAGTGCGCGGCCGCCTTGTGCGATGCGCTGACGCAGTTGTCGTTCGATTGCGAAGTGCTCGGTTATTGCTCGGTCGAATCCGCGCCCATGAAGCAGCTCTACGAGCGTCAACGCGCCGCCGGCGCGGATTTACGACGCTATAACCGCTTCGTCGAACGGCTCGATCTGAAGGTCTATAAGCGCTTCGGCGCGACGGACCTGAGCGGGATCGCCGCGATCGACTGCGGCCACGAGAATCCGGACGGCGAGGCGCTGGCGTGGGCCGCGACGCGGCTTGCCGACCATCAGGCCGAACGGCGCATCCTGATGATGTTCTCCGACGGCTACCCGTCGACCGGCGACGGCGATCCGCAGGTTTTGCGCAGCGATCTGCGCGAACGCGTCGCGGCCATCGGCAAGCGCGGCATCGAGCTTGTGGGGATCGGCGTGCTGACGGACGCAGTCGAGGACTTCTATCCGCACAATGTGGTGGTCAGCCGCCTCGCCGAACTGCCGTCGACGGTGTTCTCCGTGTTGAGCTCGATGCTGCTCACGCGTTGATGCCGGCGCTCACGCGGCTCTCAGCGCTCACGCCGACTGCGGCTTGAACGGATACCGTTCGATTTCACCGCCGCGCGCCACCACCGCCGTGCTCTCCGGAATCTCCTGCCACCAGCCCGGCAGGTCGGCGAGCGGTTCGGACAGCACCAGAAACGCATTCTCGCCGGCCGCCTCGATGCGTGGATCGTCGGGATACAACGCGTGCAGTTGCTGAAACGAGCTGCTGTGAAAGAGCGAGCGCGACTGCCCTTCGCTCGAATAGCGCACTGCGACGATCTGCTCGCCGTCGGTGGCGCACACGGTCATGTTCAGCGGTTCGTCCACGCCATGCTTGCGGCCGGTGTCCTCGACGAAGGCCACCATCCGCTCGAGCGCGGTGACCGGCGCCACTTCCAGGCCGAAGGTCAGCGCGAGGAAAAACATCACCTCGGAATCGGTCGAGCCTTCAATGGACGGAAACAGATCGGGGTCGATCGCCACCATCAGATCGCGGCGCACGGCCGGATAGTTGCGTATCAGGCCGTTATGCGCGAAGAGCCAGCGGCCATAGCGGAACGGATGACAGTTGGTTTCCTGCGAAGGCGTATCCGTCGCCGCGCGTATGTGCGCGACGAACAGCGGCGCGCGGATCGCCCGCGCCGCTTCGCGCAAATTGCGGTCGCTCCACGCCGGTTGAATGCAGCGGTAGCGAAACGGAATATCGGTCGGCTGGCCGTACCAGCCGATGCCGAAGCCATCGCCGTTGGTCGTGGTCTGGCCGAGCCGCGAATGCAGGCTCTGGTCGATCAGGGAGTGTTTGGCGTTGAACAGCACCGTTTCGAGCTGAATCGGGTTACCTGTATAAGCGAGCCAGCGGCACATGAGGTTTTCTCCTGTCGACCAGAGTTGGCGCTTTAGCGCCTTACTCTGGTCCCATGCACTTGCTGCGGTCGACCAGAGTTGGCGCTTTAGCGCCTTACTCTGGTCCCATGCACTTGCTGTGGTCGACCAGAGTTGGTGCTTCAGCGCCCCGGCGCGGCGTGCCGCCGGGTACACATCTACTTCACTACCGGCTGCATCGTCGCGATCGGAATCAGGAATTCGGAGAAGCCGGTCAGCATGATCTGCACACCGATGCACAGCAGCAGAAAAGAAGATACACGCATCGCGACCTTGGTGCCCTCCACGCCGAGGTACTTCGCGAACACCACCGCGCGGCTATAGATCAGATAAACCGTCACGGCCACCGCCAGCGAGATCACCACCGACGCGATGCTCGAAATCACAAACTCGGAGAGCTTATGCGTGCGGTTCGCGGTCAGCGCGACAGCCGTGGCGATCGAGCCCGGCCCGGTGGTCAGCGGAATGGTGAATGGGAAAAACGCCTTCGACATCGCATTGTCCGCGTCCACCCGCTTGACCGCCGGCTGCTCGGCCGGTTGCGTGTCGGGCGCATTGAGCATCTGCCAGCCGCCCACCGCGACGGCGAGCCCGCCGCCGATGCGCAGCGCCTGCATGGAGATGCCGAAGAAATGCAGGATCGGCGTGCCGATGAAAAACGCCACCAGCAGCACGCACATCACGTTGATGGCGATTTTGCGGGCGAGCGCGGTGCGCTCCTCCGTGGTCAACGAAGCAGTCCGGTCCAGGAAAACGAAAGCAATGCCGATTGGGTTGATGATGCTGATCAGCCCGGTAAAGCCAAACAGAATGTCCGAGATCAGACTTTCGACCATATGCGTTCCGTGTCGAGCGGCGGCTCGGGTGGCTCCACTGCGCACCCGGCATGCTGCGCCATGTTGATGAAACCGGACTCTCTCTCCGGCGCTCCAGATGATGCTCGCGCTGCGTGGCGAGATGATATCGCGGCGCGCCAGGGAAACCGTAAAAAAGCCAGCCACCAGCGCGCGTGCCGCGGCGCGCCTCACTATGCAGCCCGTCTTGCAGCGCAGCAACCGACCCCATAAAGATGCGCCCGCAACTTTCAGAAAGCCTACACTTTTTTGACCTGCTTTACGGGACCAAAGCATCCGGCATACAGTCCCCAGCGAAGCCGCACTTTCAACGAGACGTACTTACCGGTTCGAGGAGTTGCCCCCATGTTGCTTCGTGTACTTGCCGCGCTGCCGTTCATCGGCATTCTGCTCGGTGTTCCGTTTGTGAATCGTGTCGAGCCGCTGATGCTCGGCATGCCGTTCGTGCTGGCCTGGATCGTCATGTGGGTGGTGCTCAGTTCGATCATCATGGCGATCGTCTACCGTCTGGATCCGTCCAACCGTCAGCTCGCCGCCGATGGCGAGGAGGCTAGTTCATGAGCGCACTCATCATCATTGCTGCGATTACGCTGTTTGCGCTCTACCTGGGCGTGCGCGCCAAGCGCGGCCACGACATGAGTCTCGAACAATGGACCGTGGGCGGCCGCAGCTTCGGCACCGCCTTCGTGTTCCTGTTGATGGCCGGTGAAATCTACACGACCTTCACCTTCCTCGGCGGCAGCGGCTTTGCTTATGGCAAGGGCGCGCCGGTCTATTACATCCTGGCGTACGGCACGCTTGCGTACATCCTCTCGTACTGGATGCTGCCGCCAATCTGGCGTTACGCGAAGAATCACCGCCTCGTCTCACAGCCGCACTTCTTCGCGCGCAAGTATGAAAGCCCGGCGCTCGGGACGCTTGTCGCGCTGGTCGGCGTGGCCGCGCTGATTCCCTACCTCGTGCTGCAACTAAAGGGGCTCGGCATTATCGTCGCAACGGCCTCGTACGGCGCGATTTCGTCGACGGCGGCCGTGTGGATCGGCGCCTGTGTCGTGACGGCCTACGTGATCGTCTCCGGCGTGCGCGGCTCGGCTTGGAATTCGGTGGTGAAGGATCTGCTGATTCTCGCGATCGTGCTGTTCCTCGGCATCTATCTGCCGCTGCACTACTACGGCGGCTTCAGCGACATGTTCCGCGCGATCGACGCCGCGCGCCCCGGCTTCCTGACTTTCCCGGCCAAGGGCTCGAGCGTGACCTGGTTCCAGTCGACCGTGCTGCTGACGGCGCTGGGCTTCTTCATGTGGCCGCATACCTTCGGTTCGATTTTCACCGCGAAGGACGAACGCATTTTCCGTCGCAACGCGATGGTGCTGCCGCTGTATCAGCTGATTCTGCTGTTCGTGTTCTTCGTGGGCTTCGCGGCGACGCTGAAGGTGCCGGGTCTGAAGGGCGGCGACATCGACCTGTCGCTGTTCCGCCTGTCGTTGCAGACCTTCGACCCGTGGTTTGTCGGCGTGATCGGCGCGGCCGGCATTCTGACCGCGCTCGTGCCGGGCTCGATGATCCTGACGTCCGCGTCGACGCTGCTCGCCAACGACGTGTATCGCGGCATGGTGAGCCGCAAGGCATCGGATGCCACGGTGGCGAAGCTCGCGCGATTCCTCGTGCCGGTCGTGGCGCTTGTCGCGGTCGGTTTCACGCTGCAAGGCGGCGAAACGATCGTTGCGTTGCTGCTGATGGGTTATAGCTTCGTGACCCAGCTTTTTCCGGCGGTGATCTGCAGTCTGCGTCCGCATAACCGCGCGACCAAGCAAGGCGCGTTTTGCGGGATTCTGGCCGGCGTTGCCGTGGTGGCCGTGACGACCACCATGCACTTGAGCATCGGTCAATTGATGCCGTTCCTGCCCGATGCGTTGAAGGACATCAACATCGGCTTCCTGGCGTTGGCGGTGAATATCATCGTCTTCGCGGCGGTGAGCGCGGTGACGCAGGCGCGGCCGGTCGAGCAGACGCATGCGTCGGTGAATTGAGTTGTAATTGGGGCAGGTTGTGTTGGCTCGTGATTGAGCCTTCACAGACTGATTGGCTGGATAGTGGGCTCTTTGGTCATTCAAATACGGCACGGGATAACGGCCCGTGCCGTTTGCGTTTGTTTTTTCTAAGTTGCCGGCTCGACGCCATCTACGTGAGGATCCAGATGATGCGCTACCGGCGCAACTGGCGAAGCCCACCATCCCGCCGCTTTATCCCTGGATGAAGCTCGCAGGACGATCGATCGAGCAGGCGGGATTTCAGGCTGGCCAGCGCGTAAAGATCATTGTCGAACAGGGACGGCTGACTATTACCGCTGAATAGAACAAAGGGCCGCGTCAGCGGCCCTTTGTTCTATTCAGCGACGATAACTAACCATTCTTTCAAGTTTGAGCATTATGAATCATTGCTTGGATATGGTTATCATTCTTGGGAGTGTACGGAGGATAGTTATTCTTATCTGCGGACGCGATACTTTGCACATTACCATTAATGTCCACGCGCTTGCATGAATCGCCGACACCATAAGAGAAGAAGACACCCGCATGGCCAACAGATGAATAACCATCTTGATGCCCTATAATCTGCCAATCTCCAGATATTCTCTTATCAAATAAACTATACGAATCCAGAACAACTGGAGGAAATACTAGCGC
The DNA here is from genome assembly GCF_046027915.1 of Paraburkholderia sp. RL17-347-BIC-D. Taxonomy (NCBI): domain Bacteria; kingdom Pseudomonadati; phylum Pseudomonadota; class Betaproteobacteria; order Burkholderiales; family Burkholderiaceae; genus Paraburkholderia; species Paraburkholderia sp. RL17-347-BIC-D. Next base: position 167,889 of record NZ_JARESS010000011.1, on the reverse strand, counting down.
AGTCACTTCAAGCATGTCGGCGGATATATCAGGAGAGGACGATACAAAATTAAAAATCTCCGCCGTGTGTCCAATACTCACCTTTGAGATAATTCGTCCAAATCCATATTTCCCATTGTTCAACTTGAAACAAAAAATATCCCCAGAATTGATAAAGCGAATCATGGTTCGCTCTTTTTTCCCCCAACCATGAATCTTTAAGTTGACCATTTCAACAGCCTCCCTTTGCAGCGCCGGGCTTAAGCGATCTTGATTTTGAATTATAGTGCTCTTCGAAATACTGCTGCCTTGCAGCAGGCCGGGTAGAATTATTGTGATCGAAAGATGCCACTTTATTTCCCCTGTTAGTGGAAGATATCGACTCACCGATCACTCCGGTCTTTGTCCCGTAATGCTCAATGTACGCTTGCTCGTATCCACGTGCTTGCCCATACGTTACACCTTCATCAAGAGGAATCATTCCTGACTGCCCTGATAGGCGACCAGTTTCTAAGTGCCCGGCAGCTCGCCTCTCAAGATCATTGGTAATTCCGATATAGTATGGATCGCCAATTGGATTGCCATGTATATCCATATCGTAAAGACTATAAACATTATATCCTGGCGTTGTTTCACCGACCCATCCCCACGGATCGATCCAGCTAACCGGATTAGGCGCATACCGATAAAGATTCAATCCCCCCGCAAGCCCAATCGGATCCTGACTGACAAACCGCCCCGTTCCCGGATCATAGTACCGGAACGTGTTGTAATGCAGCCCGGTCTCCTCGTCAGCATACTGGCCGGCGAACCGTAGCGGCTCATCGAAGACCCTGTCATCGCGCCACTCAGCCCCTTGCTAGTGCCTTTTTCGTCACTCACTTTTTTCTGACGCGTCCTCAGCCGCTTCAGCGTCGATAGCCGCTAACAGCGAAACCGTACCGGCCACTTCGGCGTCGTCCTCAATCTCCGGCTCATGCATCACGCCATCGACCCGCGACGGGTGTGTTACCGCGTGGACCCGTTGGAGCTACTCCACCGACGCCACCGTGTAGATCTGTGTGCTTGGCAGCAACGTATGCCCCAGCATTGCCTGAATGAACCGCGTATCGGTTCCGTTGTTCAGCATGTGCGTGGCCATGTGACACGAGCCTGTCTTGTGAATGCCGGCGCCCTCCATCATCCGCATCACGATGTGCGCCAAGTACGACGCGGCAATCCAGCAGTCGCGGCGCCACCGGCGCAACGGGAGAAGTCCCACCATCCCGTCGCTTTATCCGTGGATGAAGCTCGCCAGACGATGGATCGAGCACGCCGGATTTGAAGCAGGGCAGCGCGTCCGAATTGCAGTCGAACAGGGACGGCTGACCATTACCGCCAAATGAATGGCAAGGGCTGCACACGCAGCCCTTGCCACCGAACTTGGATTCGCCAAATTGGCCAGTCACGCTCATGTGACAGCTAGTGCCCCAACATGTGCTTCAGCCTCTTAAAAAAAACCTCACATGCCTCGGCTTCATCCACATATGATTGCTCCTCAGTCCGATGACCACGCTCGCTATAAAACACTTTCCAAATAGACCCTTCGTAAATCAAACAAAGCGATTCATCTAAAACTTCATCAACCGAATAACTGTCATTCGGAAAATTGGACGATAAAAGCAATTTAACAAGCTCGTTTTTATCCACAACCTTTACCTATCCCATTTTTCACTTCGCGCAAATGACCAGAATCAAGCAGACTTTGCACAGATTCTGGCAATTTATATTGTTTCCCCAAACCAAGCTCACCAAACCATGGTGCAATCTTGCTTGATTCAACATTCTCTATTGGCTTGATCACCTCATAGATATTATACGGTTTCAAATCCGACCCTGGCGGCAAGGCTCTCATAGGGTATGGAGTTCCAACTGGAGATGTGTAGCTGCCTCCCGAATAACCGTAACGATCTATAAGCGTACCAGGTTCCAACGTAATCTTACTAACCGGACCAAATGCTCCATCATTAGGCGGCCAGTAAGAAACGATTGCGTTACTCAACCCCCACGGATCAATCCACGAGATTGGATTCGTTGCATACCGATAAAGATTCAATCCCCCCGCAAGCCCAATCGGATCCTGACTGACAAACCGCCCCGTTCCCGGATCATAGTACCGGAACGTGTTGTAATGCAGCCCGGTCTCCTCGTCAGCATACTGGCCGGCGAACCGTAGCGGCTCATCGAAGACCCTGTCATCGCGCCACTCAGCCCCTTGCTAGTGCCTTTTTCGTCACTCACTTTTTTCTGACGCGTCCTCAGCCGCTTCAGCGTCGATAGCCGCTAACAGCGAAACCGTACCGGCCACTTCGGCGTCGTCCTCAATCTCCGGCTCATGCATCACGCCATCGACCCGCGACGGGTGTGTTACCGCGTGGACCCGTTGGAGCTACTCCACCGACGCCACCGTGTAGATCTGTGTGCTTGGCAGCAACGTATGCCCCAGCATTGCCTGAATGAACCGCGTATCGGTTCCGTTGTTCAGCATGTGCGTGGCCATGTGACACGAGCCTGTCTTGTGAATGCCGGCGCCCTCCATCATCCGCATCACGATGTGCGCCAAGTACGACGCGGCAATCCAGCAGTCGCGGCGCCACCGGCGCAACGGGAGAAGTCCCACCATCCCGTCGCTTTATCCGTGGATGAAGCTCGCCAGACGATGGATCGAGCACGCCGGATTTGAAGCAGGGCAGCGCGTCCGAATTGCAGTCGAACAGGGACGGCTGACCATTACCGCCAAATGAATGGCAAGGGCTGCACACGCAGCCCTTGCCACCGAACTTGGATTCGCCAAATTGGCCAGTCACGCTCATGTGACAGCTAGTGCCCCAACATGTGCTTCAGCCTCTTAAAAAAAACCTCACATGCCTCGGCTTCATCCACATATGATTGCTCCTCAGTCCGATGACCACGCTCGCTATAAAACACTTTCCAAATAGACCCTTCGTAAATCAAACAAAGCGATTCATCTAAAACTTCATCAACCGAATAACTGTCATTCGGAAAATTGGACGATAAAAGCAATTTAACAAGCTCGTTTTTATCCACAACCTTTACCTATCCCATTTTTCACTTCGCGCAAATGACCAGAATCAAGCAGACTTTGCACAGATTCTGGCAATTTATATTGTTTCCCCAAACCAAGCTCACCAAACCATGGTGCAATCTTGCTTGATTCAACATTCTCTATTGGCTTGATCACCTCATAGATATTATACGGTTTCAAATCCGACCCTGGCGGCAAGGCTCTCATAGGGTATGGAGTTCCAACTGGAGATGTGTAGCTGCCTCCCGAATAACCGTAACGATCTATAAGCGTACCAGGTTCCAACGTAATCTTACTAACCGGACCAAATGCTCCATCATTAGGCGGCCAGTAAGAAACGATTGCGTTACTCAACCCCCACGGATCAATCCACGAGATTGGATTCGTTGCATACCGATAAAGATTCAATCCCCCCGCAAGCCCAATCGGATCCTGACTGACAAACCGCCCCGTTCCCGGATCATAGTACCGGAACGTGTTGTAATGCAGCCCGGTCTCCTCGTCAGCATACTGGCCGGCGAACCGTAGCGGCTCATCGAAGACCCTGTCATCGCGCCACTCAGTCCCTCTGAATTCCCCAAAGCCAGAGAAGCGGGGCTCCCACGCCACATCGCCGCTCCCGCTGGTGACGTCGTACACCTGACCGTCGTCGTGCGCGTGGTGATGCCAGACCATGCGCCGACCACCGGCACGACACTTTCCGTCAACGCTGACGACAGGCTGATCCACCCGCGCCATCGGCCGGTAGGGCGAATCCGGTGAGTAGACATAGGTGCGCACCGTCTCATCGCGCAGCACCTGCACCATACGCATGCCTTCCCACACAAAGCGCGTCTCGTCGGTGAGCGGGCTGCCATCCGCTGCCATGCGGCGCGTGACCTTGGCCGTTCGTCGACCGATCGCGTCATAGTGATAGGCCGTGCTGTGCCCGCCATGCCGACCCTGACCCGAAGCGCGAACCATTCGCCCCTCGTCGTCGTAGACGAAGTCCTGGACCATGCCGTCCTGCACCCGGCGCGTGAGCTGGCCAAAGCCGTCGTAACTGTAGCCGGTCCCCCGGAAACGGCCCAGCAGATCGTCCAGAATCCGGCTGGCCGTCCGGTCGCGCGTCGCGTCAATCAGGTTGTCCGCGGCGTCGTAGATGTAACTTTCGTGTAGCCCCTCCTCGTCGTGACAACCCGTCATCCGACCCATCACGTCGTACGCGTAATTCACGACGCTGCGCCCGTGCCGCCCGCCGTCATGTCGGGTCACCTGATGCAGGTTGCCGGCAAGATCGTACTCATAGGCCGACCCGCGCGGCTCGCTGCCCATCATGCCCTGCCGTCCGGACCGCTCGCTCAGCCGCGACACCGTCCGCCCGCGCGGATCGTAAGCCGTCCGGCATATGCGAGGCCCCTGCGTGCGTTGCACTTCGCGGTGCAGCGCATCGCGTTCGATATCGCTGAGCGTTTCGCCGTCCAGACTGATCTGGTGGACGTGCCCCGAGCCATAGTGCAGCATCGAGATTCTCTGGCCCAGAGGAAGATGGCGTTCGGTCACGTTGCCGAGCGCGTCATGGCGCGACTCCGAACGCTGGCCGTCCGCGGTTTCCGCCACCAACCGGCCTAGCGCATCGTACTCAAAGGTCAGCTCGCTGGCGAGGATACCCAGCGCCATGCCGGCGGCACCCGGCTGCCTGTGAACGGCCGTCACGCGATCGAGCAGGTCATGGCTGTAGCGGGTGACCGAACATCGGCCGTGTTTGGACACCAGTCGGCCAGCCGCATCCCGCTCGAGGCCGATCGACTCCGATTCGCCCTGTCGGCCCGACATCGTCTGTGCGATCGCTTCGCCATTCAGGTTGTAGTGCAATTCGCGCCGCACGCCGTTCAGCCGGACTTCATGGGTCATGCGCCCCATGGCGTCGTAAGCGAAGCTGTAACTCGCCGCGTTCGCGTTGGTCAGCCTGACCAATTGCCCGTGCGGATCGTAGCAATATTCAAGGCTGCGCCCCAACCGGTCCGTAAAACGGTCTGGTTGCCCGCGCGGGCTGTAGTCCCACCGGGACACGTGCCCCAAAGCATTACTGTGCCGGCTGATTTGCCCGAGCGCGTTGTACTCGAAAGTCTCACGGGTGCCGTCGGCATGAACGACGGTTCCGACCGCTCCGCCCGCGTTCCGTAGCAGTTGAGTCACCTGTCCGAGTGCATCGGTCTGGCGGACCAGCTCGCCCTCCTCATTCCACACGTAGCGCGTGGTCGAACCGGAGCAGTCCGTGCGGCTCAGGAGCAAACCGTAGCGCTCATCGTAGGTGAACCTGCTCGTGCCGCCGCGTTCGTCGGTGTAACTCGTGAGCAGCCCTTGCCGGTCGTGTTCGAACCGCGCGACCTGCCCCAAGGCATCGATCCGCTCAACGGGTAAGCCCTGTTCCGTATGCTTCCATTGCCAGACGCTGCCATCAGGAAGCGTGTCGCTCGCCAGTCGCAGCGTTTTCAGGTGATACGTGCTTTGCCAGACCCGTCCCGTGGCGTCCACCGTGTCGGTTACGCGACCCAGTGCGTCGTAACCCAGGCGCTGCACACGCTCATCGGGAGATTCGACGCGCACCAGTTGCTGGTGCCCGTCATACTCGAACTGGTAACACGCGCCTAGATAGTCGGTCCATTGCGTCACCAGATGATCCGCGTCGTACTTCCAAACCTGCGTACCCTGGTCTTCGCTGCTAACGCGCGCCTGCCCTGACTCAATGTCATAGGTAAAGGCGTACTGCTCACCGGAACCGGTGCTGTGTTCAACCACCCGCCACCCGTCGTCGTACTGCGCATAGCGATAATCACAGGTGAAGCCGAGCGCGTTCACATGCCGGGTCATCAATCCGTCGGTATAGGCGAACTGACGCTCCAGTTCGTCGGTCCGGCCACGCACGCGGATCAACTGCCCATTGCCGTCATAGCCGTAACGCACGAGATTGCGCCTCGCACCGTCGATCCGGTCGACACCCGTCAGACGGCCGTCGTGATGCTGCAATTCAAGAATGACATCCGCGTCGCTGCGCACTTCGACCAGCGCGCCGTGTTCATCGCGACGGAATTCGATAAAGTGTCCGAACTTGTCCTCGATGCGCTCCAGCACGTGGCGCCCTTTCAGCGGTTCCGCGCTGAATCCGTAAAAGGTATCGTCCAGGCCGTTCAGGATATAGCGGCCATCCAGCGCATGAGACAGATAGAGTTGCTCAAACGGGTTGTACTGGTACTGACCGGTCGGGAGATCGTCAAAGCCGACTTCACGCCCCTGAAATCCCACGTATTCGAGACCACGGCTACTGCGTTTCAGGTGAATGTCCCAGTTATGCTGCCAGCCACGGCCCAGCATGCCACCCGTGTCAATCGCGCTGGAATACGAGCGCGAACCGAAGAGCGGCAGCAGACCTGGCATGCTGAAATCCAGTTCGTTGGTGAGAACTTTCTGGCCGGTCGGGACGTGAACCGGGTGACCAAACAACCCGGACAGCCCCTCCATGACTTTTGAGCCAACGTAGATTCCCGCCACCTGGCCGGCGATGAATTTCAAAGCGCATGGCGCCGTTGCCTTCATGCCGTTCTTCAGCGCGCCAGCCAGCCCGCCTGCAACGCCCGCAACCATGAACAGGCCGTTTTTCAGATTGACTGCCCACGGCGGTATTTCGCTGGCAACGGCTATTTCACAAGCCTTGTCGCTGCCAAAAAATACGCTCTTCGATCCCTTTGCAATCGTCGCGCCGCATTGAATCTCGTCGCCTTTACGCGCCGCAACGTGCTGATTGATAAAGACGGTGCTGGCACCGCAGGCCACCGGTTCGTGCGGCGTATCCTGGCCGCACATGGCGACGCCTATCTGGGCGGGAACGGCCGCGCGCCCGTTGACGAACACATTGGGCGAACCCGCTGCAATCGTGCCAGTTGTACTGGCGAACATGCTTCCTATTCTGGTGGCGATATCAACAATCTGTTCGGCAATCATGCTAGCCAGAAAGCCCGCAATAAAGCCGACAAGAAATGGGCACGCGAACGTCAGCATTGCCACGGCAAAAATCAGCGCTGCCCCAAGGATCGCGCCGATCAGGAAGCCAGCCAGGGCTGACGTGTGCTGTATCTCGTCTCCAACACGTGCTGCTTCAAACATGCTCCTCCTCTTGACCCGGGTTCCGAAAACGGGGCGCCTTGCGCGGTGCGACACAGGATTGACCTGCTGAACGGCATCGACAGTCGATCAGGCCGGTATGAACGTATCGATCATTCGCCGCCAGATCGCTAACTGAGCTGAAGTGAAGGGAACCGTGTTGGTCGCGGTGAAGATAAGCGCCTTGCCATTGGCGAGGAGAATCGCGCATTGCCGCTGATAAACAGACTTGCCATTGCTGTTGTAACGGGTCTCAATCTCGATGCCGTCTGCGTCGCAACCGGCAAGCACGACTGTCTCGCGCGACTTGATAGACAAGCCCTTGATCTTCCGTTTCAGCAAGCCGATCTGGCGGTCGACATATTCATCAAGGGTTTCATCGTGCCGGGCGGTGTCACGCGCCACCTGAAGATTGGAAAGACCGTCCGTCAGCGGCTCCTGCACGAAGATATTGACCGTTCGGTCGGTGTAGCCAGCAGGCAGGGTGATACTGCCTTCATCCATCGCGTAATGCACTGTCATCGTCTGTTCGGGAGGCGGGTTGGAAGTTAGCAGTTAAGATTTATCTTGCTGCCTTTCATATTCGTCTCGCCCGTGGATTTGCTGTCGATCGTCTTTGAGATCAGACTGAGCAGCTCCGGGGTCAGGACGACGGTCGTCCCCTCGACAACCAGTTTGATCTGCGTTTTCGCGGAGATCGTCACCGTGCCTTTCTCAGACGTCACGCTGATATTCCCCTCCGTCGAGGTCTGAGAGATGTCATGCTTGATGGTCTCCGTGTGCTGTCCGTTGACGGTCTGTGTCCGGTCGCCCTTCACGGTTGTCACTTCCTGTCCTTTGACGATCTTCGTCCGGTCCGCACCGACCACATGCGTCTCGTTATTCTTGATGGTGCTGTTCATGTCCTTCTCGGCCTGCAACATGAACTCTTCCGAACCCTGCGTATCGTCAAAGCGAATACCGCTGTAATTCGATTTGCCACCCTTCATCGAGCGGCTGATGATCCCACTCTGCGTCGCACTGCCCGGCAGCGTCCACGGCGGCATGGAAGCCGCATTAAAAACCCGCCCCGTCACGATCGGCCGGTCAGGATCGCCATTCTCGAAATCGACGATCACTTCCTGACCCACGCGCGGTATGTTCACTCCGCCGAAGCTGCTCCCCGCCCACGGATACGACACGCGCACCCAGCACGATGAGTTCTGGTCGTTCACGGGCGAATGGTCCCAGTGAAACTTGAGCTTCACCCTGCCGTACTTGTCAGTCCAGATTTCCTGCCCGGGAGGTCCTGTCACGATCGCCGTTTGTGGACCCGTCGTACGCGGTTTGTCCACCGTGCGCGGCGCGCGGAACATCGTGGTCGCCGGCTGCACCTCGAACGTCGTGTTGATGCTGTATTGGCCCGCGCCGGTTTGATCGCCGGTTTCTTCCGCTATCACCTTCGCGCGGATCACGAGGTATTCGCGGTTCGCCGCCTCCTGGGGGTAACCGGCGAGCGTAAAGGTCGTGCCGCACACGACGTTGCGCAGATGGCCCTTGCCCGTAGCACGCTCGCCTTGGGCGCGGATTTCTTCCATGCGTACCCGTGCGAACCGTGCGCCCTGCATCGGGTCGGCATAGTCGCCCGGCCACTCATAAACCGTCAGCTGGTTATGCGAGGTGTCCCGCGGCAGCGCATTTTCCACCGCCAGCTTCGCACCCGGCTGCGTGAAGTCGAAATCGTCGGTGGTCCAGATGCCCGACTGGATGCTTTCGGTCGTATCGAAGTGTCCGACGTGCTCGCGATCGACCTTGTGCCCCGGTGGGTAGTACCACAGCGTCTGATACGCGACGCTCTCCACGGGTTTGTGCGCACCGAGATTGTCGACGAGCACCATCCGGTGCACCTCCCTGGAGTGCTCGTAAAACCAGTAGATGCCGTGTTCAGTCATCAGGCGCTGAATAAAGGCGAAGTCCGACTCACCGTACTGGACCTGATAGACCAGCTTCGAATACTTGCCGCCCAGACGCTTGACATAGCCGTAGAGATAATTCGCCTTGAGCACCTCGTCAATGATCTCGACTACCGTCTTATTCTGGAAAATCCGGTAATCGGTGCGCCGCTCGGCAAGCACGATCCACGGCTGCAGTTTCAACCGGTAGAGGTACTGGCGGTTCAACTGACTCACCAGACTCGCCGCCGTAACAATGCCGCTAATCTCACGTATCCCGGCACCGAGATTCGCAGCGCCGCCGCCGACGACGCCCGGCACGAATGTTCCCATGCCATCGAGCTGGATGGTGACAGTCAGCTCCTTGCCAATCATCGCCTTCAGGTCGAAGTTGGCAGCCGTGCTGTCCGGCAGCAGCGGATCGACCGGCGTGACGAGGCTCAGCTCGTATTCGTAGATTGTCGACAGGGCTTCTTCGCCCGCGATAGCGCGTAGCTGCAATGCCGGCTCGCCATCGGGCAACGTCGGCAGCGCCGCCCCGCTGACCGTCAGCGTACGTGGCGTCACAAAGTTCAGCATATGCAGCTTCCTTGCCGTGCGACCGGCTCGCCACACGCTGCGTCAGACACGTCGCCCTTACCGCACGTCATGACGCGCCTTTTCATCAATCCTTGCATTTTTGTAGCGATCCTAATTATTTTGATCCAAATCAAGACACTGCTTCTCACTGCCTATCCCTGAATTGCACGATTGTTCAGGTCACCCCACGCGTGCCCATGCGCACCGGCCACCCCGCGACGCGGCCGCGCTGCACCGAATGCAGTTCGGTCTGAGTAAACGAATGGCCCGATACGTGTCGCGCCAGATAGTGTTCAAGGATCAGGCCGAACAGATAGGGGCTGACGCCACCCAGACCGGACTCGTCAACGGTCAGCGTGCACGCGATGCCGCGCCCGAACACGAGGTCGTTGGACGGCGGAAGCTTGCGTGTCACCGGCCGGCTCCCAACTGACACCAGACTCCCGATCTGCTGCCGGTAAGCCGTGTCGTCCGCGGCGAGGAACAGTCGCAGCAGATCACGCAGGCCCGCGCCCGACGCCTCGTCAGGTTGTGCTCCCAGCGTGAGGTAGTTGAAGTTCAGTTGGCGGATCAGCGACCAGGCCGCCTCACGCTCTGCATACGGTGCGCGGGGGACACTGGGCGCGCGGATCAGGCCCACGTGCTGAACCGGTGAGGATTGCACCAGCGTGAGATCGCTAACGCCGTTGCACGGGATCAGGTTGGGCAGGTCACGGTTGGTTAGCCACGCGTCAATCGAGAGGTAACGCATGCGCAGTTCATAGGGCCGCTCGTCCTGGTCCACTAGTGAAACGAAAGCCTCCGTGCCGATGTACGGCGTGCGCGTCCCGTAACGGCGCAACGAGTCTGACGTCTGCTGGCGCTCGCGACGCAGCGTAAAAAACCGCCTGTGATTGCCCTCGTCGTTAGTCAGCGCCCGATACAGCGGACGGAACTCAAGTGGCTCCGATGTCTCGCGGACCTGACCATACAATGCCGCGACCGAGAACACTTCATAGTCCTGCGGCGCGAGCTGGTCAGGCACCAGTTGGAATTCAGCGCCTGTGCCGTGCACTTCCACCGGATCGGATCTGTTCCTGAACAGGTTGACGACCGGCGTGCAGAACAGCGCAAATTGCGAGGCATCCACCTGCTCCGCCAACGCACCGGGTGAGCGCTCCAGCAGCACGACAATTTCCGCTTCGCATCCGCGCACCTGGCGCAGGCCTGCATGGAGGCCGGTCAGTGTAAAAAAGTAGAAACGCGACGGGCATGCCGCAAACTCGTGCAGCAGGTTGTGTCCGTGAAACTTCGGCGCAACGAGTGGCAACAGCCCTTGTCCGGCATCAAGCCCCTCATGAACCACCGCCTTGTCGCTCACCGCGTGAAAGACACTGCCGGGCGTGCCGAACTGTCCTGGCTCGCCGATGATCGATGCGAGTCCAGCTGCGTGCAGCAGTTCGAACAGGTGTGACGCAGTCCGCTCGTCGCCCGCCAGATAAACCGGCAGGCGGTTCAGTCCCTGGAGGCTGGCGATCGGTATGGAATTCGTGGTGCGCAGGCGCAGCCGCAGAGCGCCCCGAACCTCGGCGCCGTGGCGCACGTAACGATCGAGCGAGGGAATGTCTGGCGGGATGCCGGTCAGCCGCGCGCCGGTGATCTCAAGCGGATACAGCGTCACGTCCTGGCTGCTGCGGAACTGGCAGGGCGTATTCTCGCCATCGAGCACACCACTGATAAACGACGCACCGCGTGCGATGTGCAAACCTTCGGCAAGATTACCTTCGTCACTGCCCGGAAACAGTCGGGCAACCGCCATGGATGGCGTGGGTGCAGCGTAGTTCGGATAGACGACTTCGAGCAGCCGTTCCGTGAGGCGGAAATTCAGCATCGAGCCGCAACTGCATGCGTGCGGACATGAAACAGAACGATTCAATCAGCCGCTCGACGTATGGGTCGCCAATCTCACCCGCCTGCATGCCCAGGCGCCGGGCAATCTTGGGATGGGCCTGTGCGAATTCGCCCGCCAGCTCACGCATGTAGAGCAGTTCACTCGTGTAGTACTCCAGCAGTCGCGGGTCCACTTTGGCTCCGTTTCATCAAGTCCGGGGGCAGGTACGCACGAGCGTTTCGCCGTGACACATTCTGCGGTCACGCCAGGCGGCACGGTTGGATATCGACGACGAGCCCACTTCGCTCTTAAGTCTCTCGCCGCTGCGATCGGCGATCTCGTCCAGAATCTTTGCCCGTCTTTTGTCGCTGTTCATTCCGCCTTTCCGTTCAAAACCCTCGCCCAGTGGCCTCATGGATATGGCCAATCCTGGTCACCTTTCCAGACCCACGTGTGCCCCGAGACAGAACAACAAGGCTAACCGATATTCATCTGATGAATTGTCAAGATGTGCAACGATGAAGCGACGCCAAGCGACGCATCCGATGCTTAACTGTGGAATGTCAAATCTACACACGGATGCAAAAACGCTTTCCAGGAGGGAAGCGTCAAGACAAAAAAATAGGCCTTCCAGGCCAAACAATCGCTCACCCGCACTGCAACACAAACCCTCCTCACTGCCCTTATAAAACCACGGACCTCAGGCACACCGCTTGCTGGAATGACGCGTCCGCGAATCCCACCGCACTGTGCAAGTGCACAAAACCCGTCCTTGGGGGCCACTTTGCCGCTTAACGTTCTTCTTGTCGCTTCCGAAGCCCTGCCGCTCGCCAAATCCGGCGGCCTCGGCGATATGGTCAGCGCATACGCCGCCGCTCTGCGCGATGCCGGCGTCGATGTCTCGATCCTGATGCCCGCTTATCCGGCCGCGCTCGAACGCGCGGCCGACGTCGCGCCGGTCGCGCGCATGACCGGCCTGCCCGGCGGCGACGCCCGGCTGCTGCGCGGCCAGATGCCCGACACCGGTGTGCCGGTGCTGCTTCTGCAGATGGATCACCTGTTCGCGCGCGAAGGCCTCTATCGCGATCCGCAAGGGCGCGACTATCTCGACAATCTCACCCGCTTCGCCTCGCTCGCGGCGGCCGCCGCGCGAGTGGCGCGCGGCGGCCGCAACGTGAAGCGCCCCGACATCGTGCATGCGCACGATTGGCATGCAGGATTGACGCCGCTCTATCTGCGGCTCGCGGGCGTCGCCGCGAAAAGCGTCTTCACGATTCACAACCTGGCGTTCCAGGGCAATCATCCGCTTGCCATGGGCGGCTGGATCGGCGTGCCGCCCGAATTGCTGGCGCCCGCGCTCTCCGATGAACGCAGCATCGAGTTCTATGGTTCGCTGAGCATGATGAAAGCGGGCATCGTCCATTCGGATCGCGTCACGACGGTGAGCCAACGCTATGCGCGCGAGATCCTGACGCCGCACTTCGGCCACGGCATGGAAGGCGTGTTGCAGGCGCAGGCCGGCAAGCTGTCGGGCATCGTCAACGGCATCGATACCGCCGCCTGGAACCCGGCCACCGACAACCAGATCGCGCGCCCCTATTCCGTCGACGACACCGCCGGCAAGCAGGCCTGCAAGCGCGAACTGCAACAGGCCTTCGGTCTGACGCGCGATCCGTTCGCACCGCTGGTCGCCATCGGCAGCCGCCTGACCGAACAGAAGCTCGCCGATGTCGTCGTGCATACGTTGCCGGCGCTGCTCGAACGGCATCCGCGGCTGCAGTTCGCGATTCTCGGCCAGGGCGAGCACGGTCTCGAACAGGCGCTGCGCGACGTCGCGGCCGCATGGCCGGGACGCGTCGGCGTGCAGATCGGCTACGACGAGCGGCGCGCGCACATGCTGCACGCGGGCGCGGACATTCTGCTGCATGGCAGCCGCTTCGAACCCTGTGGACTCACCCAGCTCTATGCGATGCGCTATGGCACGATTCCGGTGGCCTCGCGTGTCGGTGGCCTGGCCGATACGATCGTCGACTATGTGCCGCACGATCCTCGTGGTGAGCAGCGAGCGACGGGCTTCCTGTTCGACGGCGAAAGTCCGGACGACGTGATGCACGCGCTCGGCCGCGCATTGGCTGCGTTCGTGCAGCCGTCGTCGTGGCACGTGTTGCAGCGGAATGCGATGAGCCGCGATTTCGGTTGGGATGCGTCGACCAAGAACTATCTCGCGTTGTATGCGGATCTGGTCGATGCACGTCCGGCGCTGCACGATACGCGGGTTCGCAAGACCCCGGTTCGGGCGCGTACGGCGGCCTCGGCAGGTACGCGCAGGGAAGAGTTCAACGCGGGCGTCGGGGAGATGGCGCGTAGCGCGTGAAGCGCATGAGGCACTCGGGCGTGCTTTGGCGCGCTATGCTATACGGCATTCCTTACGGCACCCCGATGGTCAATTCGTACGCCGTCATGTATGCGTTTTCGGTGGACACCACCAACCCGCAATACAAAGGCCCGTTCAATTCCATCCTGAACATCTCGCGTGTCTTCACGCCGGACGACACCGCCTTCGTCACGCCCAACTCCGACACGCCCTATTCGTTCGCCGGCCTCGATCTGCGCGCGGAACCGGTGGTCATCACGGTCCCGCCGATGGACGCGAAGCGCTACTTCGTGTTCCAGTTAATGGATCTCTATACGTTCAACTTCGCCTATATCGGCAGCCGCACCACGGGCAACAACGGCGGCAAATTCCTGATCGCGGGCCCGCGCTGGAACGGCCAGACACCGAACGGCATCACTCAGGTGATCCGCTCCGAGACTGATCTCGTGAACGTGGTCGGACGCACGCAGTTGTTCAACCCCGACGACCTCGATAACGTCAAGAAAATTCAGGCGGGCTACAAGGTGCAAACGCTGTCGGCATACACCGGCAGCACGCCGGCACCGACCGCGCCGCCGGTGCAGTGGGTCAAGCCGATCGCACCGGCCGCCCGCTCGAATTCTTCAATCAACTCGCGTTCGTGTTGCAGTTCGCGCCGGTCAATCCGAGCGAGGCCGGATTGCGCAACCGCCTCGCGCAGATCGGCGTGGTGCCCGGCAAACGGTTCGATGCGAACGCGCTCTCGCCGGAGCAGAAAGCGGCATTTCAGGCCGGCATGCAGGATGGCCAGAAGGCAATCGACGACAAGCGCGCGTCGCTCGGCGGCAAGACCGATACGCTATTCGGCTCGCGCGAGTCTCTGAAGAACGACTACGTGGCGCGCGCCACCGGCACCCAGGTCGGAATCGGCGCGAACTCGCGTGAGGAAGCGCTATATCCGGTGCTCGACAAGGATTCGAGCGGACAGCCGCTCGACGGCAGCCAGCGTCGCTATGTGCTGCGCTTTCCGAAAGGACAGTTGCCGCCTGTGAATGCGTTCTGGTCGGTGACCATGTATGCGCTGCCGAGTCAGTTGCTCGTGAAGAATCCGATCGACCGGTATCTGATCAATTCGCCGATGCTGCCGCAACTGAAGAAGGATCGCGATGGCGGTTTGACGATCTACATCCAGGCGAATTCGCCAGGCAAGGCCAGGGAGGCCAACTGGCTGCCGGCGCCGGAAGGACCGTTCATGATCACCATGCGGTTCTACTGGCCAAAACCCGTGCTGCTGGATGGCAAGTGGAAGACGCCGGTGGTCAAGCGGGTGAAGTAGTTGGAATCAAGCGTGCGTGGCGTGAGCCGTGAGTGGCTCACGCTGCTGGGTCGGCCATGTCGCTATCTGGCTCAGCCAGGCCCGTTCGTCACCTTCGTCCATCCATCCGCGCTCCACGCTTCTGAATTCACACCGTGATGAACGAAGAACAGGCCATCGGGATCGTACCGGTTCTTCACGGCAGCCAGCCGCGCGTAGTTGCTGCCCCAGTACGCCTGTTGCCAGTCGTCTTCGAAGAAATCGCTTTCGGAAAAGTACGCCCCCGGCACAGCGACGATTTCGCGCAGCGTCCGCGTGGCCTGCTTGATGCGCCCAGCGTAACGCCGCCCTTTCTGCTCGTCCGGCTCGTGCCCTTCGATGCCGGGAAAAGCCGGCGGTCCCTCGGCCGCGATGATCGCGAGCGCGAAGGCGTCGAGTACCGCCGGGTTCATCGCCGTATCGCGCGTGGCGTTCAAGGCGTCGTCCGGGGCGCCCGCCAGCCCTTTGTTGAAGTGCAAGTTGACCGTCCACTGCCGCGTGCCTGCGAATAGCGTGTCGGCGAGACGGCCGCGTTGCGCCGCACCCAGCAACGCAGCCGGCAGCCATGTCGAGGTGTAGCCATAAAGATACTGGCCCGCTTCGACGACGTTATCCGCCCAGAACACATTGTCCGCCGGCGCGCCCGGACGGTCGTCCGCGACGAGCACGCCGGGCAGATGCTGCATGATGAACGCGGCGTCCCAGAAGTGGCGCGCCGCCACGGCAAGAATCTGTGGCGGGCTCGTCTCGCAGCCGTGCTCGCCGTTCGCGATCCAGTCGAAAAAAGGTTGCCAGACGCGCGACGCCTCATCGCGGCTCAGTCCCTGGTACAGCATTGAAATGCCCAACGTATTGTCGCCATGAAAGGCGACCGTTTCGCCCCAGTGTTCGTTCATCAGGTTATCGGCATAGAAGGCCATGAACTCGCCGATCAATGCGCGGAACGCCGCGTCCGACGAGGCCTTCACCGTCGCGCGCACGACGCCGACGGTGTCGGGCAATGCGTGCGTGCGCAACGTCAGCCGCGTGACGACGCCGAGACTGCCGCCACCGCCGCCCTTCAAGCCCCAGAAGAGGTCCGGGTGCCGGCACGCGTTGGCGATTCGCACCACGCCGTCGGCGGTCACGACTTCGGCTTCCAGAAGACCGGCCGCGGCGGTGCCGAACTTCTTCGAAAAGTTGCCGAAACCGCCGCCCTGCACGAGACCGGCGACGCCCACCGTCAGACAGCCGCCGCCTTGCACGTAGCGGCCGCCTCGGGTACTCACGGCGTCGTAGACATGGCCCCACAGAGAACCGGCGCCGACCGTCACCGCGGCTTCCGGCTCGACTCGTCCTTCGCAACCCGCCGGCACGAACGCATCGTGCAACGCGATGTCACGCATGGACCTGGTCCAGATCAACAGAGAGTCGGGCGCGTTGGATGTGCCCTGATAGCTGTGGCCGCCGCCCTTCACCACCAGCCGCAGACGATGCCGCCTGGCGAAGTCGACGGTCCTCGCGACGTCCTGCGCGTTGGCCGCCGCCACTACGTACACGCTCGGCGCGGATGTCCACGCGTCAAGCCATCCGGCGCTCTGCGTCAGCGCGGGCGTATCGCCGATGTAGTAGGGATTTTTCAAACGCCGGAACAGGTCGAAGCACGCGGCGCTCGTTGGAGATTCCGCGCAGGTTGCCAGCGGCGATTCAACCAGGCTCAAGCGGCCGCCTACGGCCCGGTCGAGGTCCTGCCAGGCGTTCGCCGAAGGCCACGCTGGATCGCCGGGCCGCACGCGGTGCAGTGTCGGTGTGGTCGTCGCGTCTTTGGAACTTGCTCGTGGAGGCTTTGCGTGTGCCGGCAATGCCAGGGCCGCATTCAACCATGGCGTGGCCAGCACGCCCTTGAGCAAGGTCCGACGGTCCAGTGCGCACATACGTTGCTTCGCCTCCGCAAACATGACCGCGTGCCTGAGTGCCCGCACAGGGCTCGCGCGAGCGCATCGCGCGAATAATCGCGTGCGGATCGCCGCCTCTATCAGTCGACAAAAAATGAGTGAAGGGATGTTAGTCGCGAAAACGCGAGCGCGCCACTACGAGACTGCGCGTTCCTTCGGCGTTTGCGCATGGGCATCTGTCAGCAACGGCGGTAGACTGTCCGCCGGATCGACACCGGACATCAACCCACTATGCACAGCGATTCCACACCTTACGTGCTTTACTATTCGCCCGGCGCAGCGAGCATGGCCGTTCACTGGATGCTGATAGAACTGGGCATCTCGTTCGAATCCCAGTTGATCGACATCGACGTGGGTCAGCAGCACGACCCGGCGTATCTGCGGCTCAATCCTGCGGGACGGGTGCCGACGCTGATGATCGACGGCGCGCCGCGCCACGAGTCGGCCGCGTTGCTGATGCTGCTGGCCGAGCGGCATCCCGAAGCCGCGCTCGCCCCCGAGCCGAACTCCGTCGATCGCGCCGCGTGGCTCGAAATGATGGTCTATCTCGCCAACACGATTCTGCCCGCCATGCGCGACTGGTTTTATGCGGACTCCGATGGCGCGCCCTCCGGCGCCGAAGCGGTTCGCGCGCTCGCATGCCGTCGGCTCGACGCAGCGTGGGACAAGCTCGACGCCCATCTCGGCGAAAGCCATGATTATCTGATCGGCGACAAGCTCAGCACGGCCGACTTCATGGCCGTCATGTTGATGCGCTGGACCCGCAATATGCCGCGCCCCGCGCTCGGCTGGCCGAATCTTGCGCGCTATATTCGAAAGCTACGTGCGCTGCCTTCGTTCATCGAATTGAATGCGCGCGAAGGACTGACCGAATGGCGTAACGAGGAAGATTGACCCGCGTCTGAATGTCGTGGCCGCCTCGGCAAGCAGATATCAATTCGGCCGCTTGCCGATGATCACGATGCCGCGTGAAAGCCCGCTCACGCTATCCAGCGCCAGCGCCCCCGCGTACAACTGCGCGAGCGGCACCCAGACGGCCGGATATTTGTAGCGCGCCACGTCGAGCAGCAACGCGCTGTCGCTCGCCGAGTCGTAAGCGGCGAGCGGCGACCAGTGTCCGCCGCCCGTCTCGCCGATTTCCACCCGCCTGAAATTCAACAGCACGAAGCGGTCGCTGTGGCCCGTGGTCGCGCGCACGAGGTCGCGAAACTGGCCGAGCGACAGGTCCGCGGCGTGGTATTTCCTGACATCGACCGGAAAGGCATTCAGCGCCGTGCTGAGCTGGTCGAGCGTCATGCCCTCGTGCGAGACCCGCGCGGCGTTGGCCACCTGCGGATCGATGCCGTGAAAGAAATCTTCCTGCGAGAAGAACGGGAAGTCGGGGTACTGCGTCGACTCGGGCCGGCGAATGCCCAATGCGTTGAGCGCCATGACCGAGGTCGCGACGGAGCAATAGGCTTCGTTGCGCTGGGTTTCGAAATACTGCGAGAGGGGCCAGTACGACTGGTTGGACGCGGAGCTCGTCAGCCGTTTCTGACCGGCCGGCTGCGCCAATGCGACGAGGTTCGGCGGCACCGGCAGCGGGCCGTCCGCTGGGCGTCCGGTGGCTTGGGCGTCGGCGCGGCTGGCGGGCTGAACAGCGGGCTGAATTACGGCAGGCGGAACGGCCACCTGACTGCTGGCCGGCGGCACCGGCGCACACGCGGCCAGTGCCGCAGCCACGAAGGCGACGATCCACTCAGGCTGGCTCAAGCGCCCGACGGCGCGCATCAACGAATATCTGGACATGAATCTTTCCGCTGTGGATGAACCCGGAATGACGGCCGCTGTGCCGGCGCATGAAACAGCGCTTACTGGCAAGCCTCGATTTTGTAACACGAAACAAAGTTCAGCGTGCGCGACAGTGCGCGAGCTTCGATCCGCGAAGCGCACTTCTCCCCTACAATGCTGCAGCATTTTTTAACCGACTCTCGCACATCACCGTCGAAGTCAATCCAACGGAAGCGCTGGTCTGAACATGACAATCCAGTCACCCTGCATCGACATTTGCAAACTCGACGGCAAAACCGGCTTCTGCCTCGGCTGCCTGCGTACGCGCGACGAAATTCGCGGTTGGAAGACCATGAGCGATGACGTGCGTCTCGCGGTCATCAATGAACGGCCAGGTCGGGAAGTGATGCTGAGAATAGAAACGCAAGCGCAAGCGATGCAAGCGGCACAAGAGACACAAACGTCCTGAGCGCTCCGCTCAATCAGCCTGCACCGCAAACGCGTAACCGTTCTTGCCGCCGCGCTTGACGCGATACATCGCGTCGTCCGCCGCGGCGACGAGGCGCTGGTAATCGCTGACGAGATCCGGATAGCTGGCAATGCCGATGCTCGCGCGCACCACGCCGACACCCATCTGCTCGTCGGTCTCGACCACACACGCGATGAGCCGCTGAGCAATCTCGGCGAGTTCATACGCCGTCGAATACTCTCGAACCAGCACCGCAAATTCGTCGCCGCCGATGCGCGCGACAACATCCACCTTACGCACCGACTCGCGAAATGCGTGCGACACCGCAATCAGGAATTCGTCGCCGACGCGGTGGCCGAGCGTGTCGTTGACCTGCTTGAAGCCGTCCAGATCCACATACAGCACGGCGATGTTGCGATCCGTGGGACCGGCTTGCAGATTCGCCGCCGCCTCGTCGAGCGTGGCGAACAGCTTGCGCCGGTTCGGCAAGCCGGTCATCGGATCGTGCAACGCGGCGTACTCGAACTCGTGCGACTCGCCCGCCAGTTGACGATTGCGTTTCGCGTACATGCCGAGCGCGGTGAGCAGCATGCCGAACAGCAGCGCGGCCAGCGCGATCAAGACGTTCGCGACATGGGCAATCCGCAGGCGCACGTCGGCGCCGTCGGCATCGCGCTGGGCGCGCCAATACGGCGGGATCGTGGCAAGCAACGCATCGGTTCCAGTCAGGCTGGCATCCGGCGTCAATGCCGACGCCGGCACCCGCGGCGCAGCGGACGGACTGGCATTCACCAATGCCGCGAGCGAGTTCAGACGATCGGCGAGTTCGATGCGTGCATGGCGGTAACCCTGCGTTTGCGCTTGACCGTCGTCGGCGTGTAGCTGCCACACGCCGACCATCGCGCGAGCACTTTCCGCGCGCTCCGCCGCTTCGAGCACGAGTCCGGCGTATTCCTGCTTCAACTGATCGGAGAAGATCGTCCTGATCTGCAAGGCGAGATAGAGAAGGCCGACCAGCAGACACAGCAATGACGCGCTCGCCAGCATGGCGGGAACCCGCCTGAAGCGGCTCATGAAGGCGCCTTTTGAACCGGCACGCCCGGCTCGGCGCCGCTCACGGATGGGAGTAGAGGTCTTGCCGATTTGCGTTGCCATGCTGCCGGTAACTCACACGACGAAAGAAGAGCCCCATGCGGGCGAACAGACTGTTCTTATGCCGCGCGGTCTCGGAGGCGCCGCGGCGCTCCGGCGGCGCCGCCCGGGCATCTTTACCCGGACGCGACGCGGCGAGTTGCTGAGTCGGCGGAGCGGTTGAGCCTGCCGAACGGTGGCCCGAAGTAGGCGGCGTAGCGGCAGATGCGGGCGTGTCGGGTGCCGCATCCGCAACGACGTCAGGCCGCGCCTTCGATGCCTTGACCTGGCCTGCCCAGGACGCGAACTGCCCGCCCGCTTCCGGATCCGCGCCGGCTGCCGATGCAGCGACCGTCACGCCGCTCGCGGACGTTGCTGGCGACGGTTGCGGCGACTTTGCCAGCACGGCCGCTGCCGGCAACGCCGTCACGCCCGCGCTTTTCGCCATCGCGGCAGCACTCGCCGACGCGCTGTTGCCGAGCGCTCGCCGCGCGCCGGCCATGGCTTCGGCGTAAGCCTGCTGATCGTGATTGAACCAGACGCTATACGCCACCGTACCCATCACGCCGATGGCGAGCGCGCTGGCCGCGGCCACGCACATGGCGAGGCGTCCGAACCTCGGCGGCGTGGCGGAAAATGACAGACCGCTCGTCTGGCCACCGGCATCCTGGCCATCGAGCACCGATTTGGGCGAGTCCGTATCGTCGTACATCGCAATACTCTCCGGAATCCTTACGTCTGCCCTGCGCGCCGACTTTATTCACACGATTTTGCAGGTCCATGCAAAGCCGTTCGAAGACTGAAACCCGCTCATCGCGCGAACAACCACAACACGGCAATGCTGCGCTTTAAACGTCGTCTTTGCGAGGCAGTTTTGCGCGGAAGAAACAGGTAAAACGTTCCACGCCGCGTGTAGTCGCGCGCTATGCGGGAAAGCTTCGCAGCGCAACGGGACGAGCCGTACAGGGCGTGAGCAGCGGGTATCGCGCAAGTGGCTGCAGGTGGCCGTCAGTCATGCAACAACCACGCCCGAGCACAGCAGGTTTTTCTGTGCTCGGGGCCGCGTTTTAAACGCAAGTGGCGTTCCTGGTCACCGCCCTGGCGGCGGTGCGGTTGCCCTGGAAGCGCGCTGTGCGCCGGGCGAATCGCGCAGCGCATAGCAGCATACGTGTGGCTTATTTTATCGCCCCGCCCGGCTGTCCAGAACCGCCGTTTCTCTGGCCGGATCGGCCATACTCCGGCTTGCGCGCTAGCCGTCGATTTCGGCGGCACGCAGCGACGTCTATAAACGCATGGCGTCGAGCGTCGCCGCCATGCCGCCGGGGGGGCGCTGCCGATCAAACGTCCCGGCATCAACTCCGTGTTGCGTGCGCCGAAGGCGCCACAGGCAAGACACGCAGCGATGCTGCATGCAATGCGTGAGCGCCCTGGCCGCACTCTATACATTGGTCTCCTACAACGCTCACTGCACGGTAATGGTCTCCTTCATATTCGGGTGGATGCCGCAAAACACCTTGTACACGCCCGGCTTGTCGAACTTGAACTGGTACGTGTCGTTCTGATCGAGTGCCGCGGAGCGAAACATGCCCGCGTCGTTCACGACGGTGTGCGGTTCGCCGTCCAGATTCTTCCAGGTCACGGTCGAGCCGGCTTTGACCGTGAGCTCCATAGGCGAGAACATGAAGTTCTTGATGACGACCGCGTTCGGCGTCTCCGCCCGCGCCACGGAAAACCCGGACGATGCCGCGAGCAACGCCGAACTTGCGGCCAATGCCAACCATACGCGGCGAATATTTTTAGTTTGCATAACTGATCTCCTGCGATGAAAAAGTTCTGACTATCAGACGAGCGTCGTGTCGTTGAGCGTGGCTTTCAGCGGATGCCGCGCGATCTTGATGCTGGTCACGCCAAGCATTTTCGGCAGCTGGTCGCTCGCCACCGTCAACGGTCCGGGGCCCGTGCCGTTGCCGGCGGTCGGCTGCGGATAAGCCGTCGAACGCGCCGTGTGGAAGGTGATGTTGCCCTCCACTTTCGACACGATCTGATGAATGTGGCCGTTCAGTACCGTCACCGAACCGAAGCGTTTCAGGTAGCTCATTGCCTGGCCCGCGTCTCCGGTGCCCCAGCCCCACGGCTCGTAGATCGTCCACATCGGCATGTGCGCGAACACGACGATCGGCGTGCTGGACGAGCGCCCTTTCAAATCGTTTTCGAGCCACTCGAGCTGTTCGTCGCCGAGACCGCCCAGGCCGTTCGGCTTGAAATGCATCACGTTGACCAGGCCGACGAAATGCACGCCCTGATGGTCGAAGCTGTAATAGCCCTTGTTGTCCGAGGCCTTGCCGAAGCGGCTGAAGTATTCGGTTCCGGGACCGTCTGTCACGTCGTGCTCGCCGGGAACGGTGTGCAGTTCCGTGATGTTCAGGCCGGACATCAACTGGGCCGCGAGATCGAACTCCGCGGGCTTGGACAGATGCGTGATATCGCCGGTATGGATAGTCAGCGCGGGCTTGACCGGCATCGCATTGACGTACTCGATGGTCTGCTTCAGCGTGCCCGCCACGTCCGGATTGGCTTCCTTGTTAAAGCCGATATGCGTGTCGCTGATTTGCAGGAAAAGCGGCACACCGCCCGTAGCAGCGGATGGTTTCGGGTCGGCGGCGAGTGCCAGCTCCACCGGCGTGAGAATGCCGCCGGCGAGAACGAACACGGTGCCCAAGCCACCGAATGCAAGACACTTCAGTGCGCCGCGCCGCGACGCGTCGAATGATTGATGTGACGACATGTTGACCTCACGATAAAGAGTCGCAGCCGAGCCGTGGATCATCCGGCGGCCCTCGCGAGTCGGTTCGTCAGGCATGACTGAGCCGGCGCCGGTTTTATTCCAGCTTCGATCAATCGGCAGATGAATTGTCTTGGGACGTTGGCGGATCGGCAGAGGGACTCAGGTCGCTGCCGCCGAACGGGCAGCCTGCGTCGAGCGCCTGCATTGTCAAATGCTTCTCCATGCCCGTCAGGCATGCCAGCCAGCTTATAAAGTCTTTTTACTCCGACCGGGAAGCCACTAAATTGCACTCAAGGCAATGATTTGAAGCAGATCGCAACCCGTTTAACTGTACGCCGCCTGCTTCGCTCTCATACCGCAAATACATACCCCCCCAGGAGTTAAATATGAGCCACCCCGTCATTCTGATCACCGGCGCACTCACCGGGATCGGCCGCGCCACGGCCCTTGCTTTCGCCGAAACGGGCGCCCGTCTCGTCGTCTCCGGCCGTCGCGAAGCCGAAGGCAAGGCGCTCGAAAAAGAATTGCGCGAACTCGGCGCGGACGCACACTTCATCCTGGCCGACGTGCGCCGCGACGAGGAAGTCGCGAGCCTCGTCGACCAGACGGTCGCGCGCTTCGGCCGCATCGACGCCGCCGTGAACAACGCCGGCACCGAAGGCCAACCCGGCGCCATCACCAGCCAGACCGTCGAGAGCTACACCGCGACGTTCGACACCAACGTGCTCGGCACGCTGCTCAGCATGAAGCACGAACTGCGCGTGATGTCGGCGCAAAAGAGCGGCAGCGTGGTGAACGTTTCGTCGACTTACGGTCATGAAGGCGCGGCCTTCGCGTCCGTGTACGCGGGCAGCAAGCATGCGGTGGAAGGCATGACCAAGTCGGCGGCGCTCGAAGTGGCGTCCAACGGCGTGCGGGTCAACGCCGTTGCGCCGGGGCCGACCGACACCGGCATGCTCGACCGCTTCACCGGCACGCCGGAGAACAAGGCCGCGCTCGCCGCGAAAGTGCCGCTCGGCCGTATCGGCAAGCCGGACGACGTGGCGCGCGCCATCGTGTTCCTGGCATCGGATGCGGCGTCGTTCGTCACGGGGCAGATCGTGACCGTCGACGGCGGCAAGACCGCCGGCTGATTGCGACGCCTCGCTCCACTGCGGCACGTGAAGTGCCATTGAAACAGCGGCCCGCATCACTGCATCACGATGCGGGCCGCTGAACTACCCAATACCCAACACTGCCGCTTATTGGCCTTGCTGCGCCTGCGGCTTCGCTTTGAACTTACCCTGGTAGCGGATCGTCGGACGCTGCGATTGCGTCGTCGGCGCCGTCGTCAGCAACTGACGCGCAAGCGGTGTGGCCGCCGGACTCAGCGAGCCGATGCTGGTGACGCGCGACGGGTCCGCGAGACCGTTGTTCACCAAGAGCTTCGCCTCGAGTTGCAGACTGGTCAGCAGAACCGGATCCTTCAGTGCGTTACCCTGCGCGAGCAACTGGCTCCACGCGTTGTTGCTGTAGTTGGTCACGTAGTAGTCGAGACCGCTCGGATCGGCGAGCACCGCGGAACAGCCGTTCAGACGCACCTGCGTTTGCGTGTCCTTCATCGCCAGCGTCTTGCGTGAAGTCAGACCGTCGCCGTACGCGAGCGTCAACGGAATGGTCCACTGCGTGCCCGGGTACTGATTCTGGTTCGGGAACGGCGACTGTTTCAGGGTGACCACGGTCTGATTGGTCGTCAGATCGCACTGCGTGTCGAGCGAGATCAGCGGCACGCCTGTTTGCCGCACGAAACTGTCGCCGATCGCCACCATCGGCTGGCCGCTCGCCTTCGCCAGTTCGTCCCACAGACGCTTGGGCGTTACGTTGCCGAACGAATAGTCGGCGAGATACGACTGCAGACCCTTGCGCATCACTTCTTCGCCGAGGTAGTTCTCCAGCATCTTGAGCACGTGACCTCCCTTGTCGTACGTGAAGGCGCTCGCGCTCAGCACGAAGTCGTTCGACGCCCAGCCGTTGAAGTTCGGCTGCACCGGGAACGAGGTGGACTTCAGGTCCGCATTGATCACGGCGTACTTGTTCTTCACGTCGTCGACCCAGCTGAAGCGGTCCGGGAAGAAGCGCACCTTGGTCTTGTTCTCGAAGAACGTCGCAAACGACTCGTTCAGCCAGACGTCGTCCCACCAGTCGAGCGTGACGAGATCGCCGAACCATTGGTGCGCGGCTTCGTGCGTGAGCACCGTCACGCCGTAGTCGGACATGGTCGTGCCGGGCGCCGGCAGAATGTCGTCGGCGAATTCGAGAATCGCGCCCCAGTTCTCCATGCCGCCGAAGTTCAGGTCCTTCTGCTCCTTGAACGCGTCGTTGGCCGCGATGGTGTCGAACTTGGTGAGCGGCAACGGAATGCCGGTGTAGCGGTAGTAGTAATCGAGCGCCTGCTTGGTCTGTTGCATGGCCGGCTTGGCCCAGTCACGCATGCCGGGCGGCGTGAAGATGCGCAGATGCAGCCCTTTTCCGTCGGGCAGAGGGCTCGAAAAGTCGTCTTCGAGAATGTCGAACTGACCGCCGCCGAAGAACAGCAGATACGACGGCATGGGCGGCGTCTTCTCGAACGACACGAGCTTGTAGCCGCTATCCACGTTCACCGCCGGTTTCTCGGCCGCGTTCGAGACGACGTTCCAGTTCTGCGGGACTTCCGCACTCACCTCGTAGGTGGGCCGGAAAGCCGGCTCGTCCCAGCCCGGGAACCATTGACGCGCCAGGTTCGATTCGCCTTGCGTGAGGATTGCGCCGCTGGTCGTGCCGTCGGTCGACTTCAGATCGACGCGGAACACCCCTTCGGCCGCGGAGCAGCCCGGATAGGGATCGTCGCCGCAACTACCGCCGGTCTTGGCGACCGGATCGTCATAGGTCTTGAAGTTGATGATGCCGCTCCACTCCATGTGCAGCGAGTAGTTGCCGGCGGCGATCTGCCCGCTCACGGGGCGCAGTTGATAGAAGTCGCCGTCGTCCTGCGGCGTGGCGATCAGCGGGATATTGCCCGGCTGAAGCGTAATCGTGCCGTTGGTGAACTTGACCCGGTGCCCGGCGATCGTGATCGCGTTGACGGCTTTCTGCACCTTGATCTGCACGTCGGCGCGGCCGTCGAACGAAGACAGCGCGGGGTTCGGCCGGAACCATAGCTTGTAGTTGACCGGTGTGACCGTGTCGGGCAACTCGACCGGCGGTACCGTCTTGTTGATCGATGTGTCCGCCACGACCGGCGCGGCGGGCGGGGCCAGCGCCACTTCGGAGGCGGCCGGTGCGGCCGCAGGCGCCTGCCCGGATTTGCTCGTCAAGGACGACGAGCCGTCGCTGCCGCCGCATCCCGCCAGAACCGCAATTCCGGCTAGTGCGAGGCACTGCATCTGCAATCGGAAATTTATACGCATGATTAATCCTCGACTGACAATATCGGCAAAAGAAAGTGCGTTGAGTGCTTATGCTGGTTTTCTCTTTTTTTCAGCGAAAAAGGTCTCCCGCACTAGCACCGAATTGCTAGCGAGAATATAGGGACGTGTTGGCGCCTCAGCACTTGTGGCTGATTTTAGAATTGCGACACACATTTATTACAATGCTTTCACAACGACAGCTTGGGCCATATTTTCCGGCCTTCATTCGATCGTCCGGCTGACCGGCAAAGCGGCGGCTTACCTGCGTCTCCGGGCAGGTGGATTAAACCGAGGTCAGTTTTTGACGACAGTGCGTAGCCTAGTTTGGCAAACGTTCCCGTGTCAACTTCCTTTCACAATCTTTCTTTGACTTGTGTTTTGCGTATGCAAACCGAATGGCTTCAGTAATGGGACTGAGTTAATCCTCTAGAAATCGCAATATCGTTCTCGACTACGGGAAACTTTATTTTTCTTTGCGCAGTATTGTGCTATAGCGCAATGGCGCGAGCGAATAACCGCGAGCGAGGTATTAATTTGAACTAGCTGGAGAGTTCACAAAGCAATTAGCGCGATTAATACGCAAATGATCGGCTAGCCATTCACCGCTGCCACGATTCGTGCGCACATCGCCTTGTCGGGTAATGGGCCAGAACCGGCCCGAACGTTGTCCGCCATGTATTGCGGACGCCCCGTGCCTGGAATCACCACCGTCACCGCCGGCTGCGCGAGCACGAACTTCAAAAGAATCTGCGCCCAACTCGTGCAGCCGATTTCCGCAGCCCACGCAGGCAGCGGTGTTTTGCCGACGCGTGCCAGCAGGCCGCCGCCGCCGAAGGGCTGGTTGATCACGACGCCGATGCCCAACTCCGCCGCGAGCGGCAAGATGCGCGACTCGGCGGCGCGGTCGTCGGCTGCGTAGTTGACCTGCACGAAGTCCGGCTTGTCGCTGCGCATGACGGCGGCGACTTCATCGAAAGCACTCGACGTGTAGTGCGTGATGCCGATATAGCGAATCCGGCCGCGCGCTTTCCAGTCGCGCAGCGTGGCGAGTTGCGTGCGCCAGTCGAGCAGGTTGTGAACCTGCATCAGATCGATACGCGGCTGCTGAAAGCGGCGCAGCGATTCTTCCATCTGCGCGATGCCCGCCTCGCGTCCGTCGGTCCAGACCTTGGTGGCGACGAAGGCCTTGTTGTGCGCGTTCAGTTGCGTGAGCAGCGCGCCAGCGACGGCTTCCGACGAGCCGTACATCGGCGATGAATCGATCACCGAACCACCGGCTTCGAACAGGATGCGCAGCACGTCGGCGAGTTGCGCGCGGCCGGAGGGATCGTTGCCGACATCGAAGGTCCGCCAGGTGCCGCAGCCGACCACGGGCAAGCGTTCGCCCGTGGCGGGAATCACGCGTTGCGCCATGCGCGGCAGCGGCGTGCTGGCGGATTCGGTTTGCGACTGAGACGGTGTTGGGGTTTGACCGGCCGCCAATCGCGGCAAAGCGAGCGACGCTGACAAGCCGATTGCGGTGCCGCGTGCCGTGCGCAGAAAACGGCGTCTGCCGGAAAGCCCTACAGCGGTTTTCCACGAAAGTGCCATGACGTGCCCTCGATTCGCGCGCAGTACAGTGACTCCGTACGATACGGCAAATCGGCACAGCACGTTGAAGCCACCCAGAGCGCCCTGCTTCGACGATCACACGTCACGCGCCATTAGCGGATAAAGTGCCCGCAAATCGGCATGCTGGCCAGCCGCGCGATCAACGACGATTGTTGTCCGCCACCCGCCGCCGCGAACTGATCCGCAGCCGTCGCGGACCCCGCCGCCGCGCCGATCGCGATAACCGCGATCGCGATCCCGCGCAGCCGCCCGGTGCGGCCGACGAGCGAGCCCGACACGCCGCGCCAACTGGCCAGCAAGGTCATCGATAGTGCAACTATCGCGCAGCACATGGCTCCTCCTCAGGCGTTCGCCGTGGCGCGTTCCTGCCGCGCGGGAAACGGGTCGCGCCATGCGTCGATCGCGTTCAACTGATCGTGCCAGCGCACCACTTCCGGAAACTCTTCAACCGGCATTGCCGCGCTTTTCGCATACGGCAGCGCGATGCCGACCGAGAAATCCGCCACCGACATCTCGTCACCCAGCAGCCACTTGCGCCCATTCAGATGCTGGTTGAGCACGGCAGCATGCTTGCGGAAAAAACCTTGCGCTTCGGCGACCTTCGCGGGGTCGGGCTCGCCGAGTCCGACCCACGGTTTGATCAGGTACTCGAAGTAAAGCGCCCCGGCATGCCGGAGCAGATGCTGGCTATCCCAGCTGAACCAGCGCACGATTTCGATCTGCTGCTGCGCGCCCCGCGGCCAAAGCGGGGATTCCGCGCGCTGCGCGAGATGGCACAGGATCGCGTCGGCCTCCCAGATGATCTTCTCGCCGTCGACGAGACAAGGCACCTTGCCGTTCGGATTGATCGCCAGATAGTCCGGCCGGGTTTGCTCGCCTTTGCCCAGATCGACAAAGGCGTAGTCGATTGGCAAGCCTAAATATTTGGCTAGCGCACAGGATTTTCTGGGAGACAGCGTTTCAGCATAGTAAAGCTTCATGGTCGACCTCGGTATGCGTTGACTTCGGTGGAATGTGCTTCATTCGGCTTCGTTTTCCAGCTCGGCAAGCAGTGCGTCCAGCTTCTCGAATGCACCAGTCCAGCCGCTTTGATGACCATCGCGTGCAGCTTCGTCGAAGAACTGCGCGTGATTGAAATGCAGTTCGGTGCCCTCCTCGATCGGACGAAACCGGATCGTCACCAGCGACCGGCGCTCCGGCAGCGTGACCCACTCCCACGTGAAGACGAGCTTGCGCTCCGCTTCGACCTCCTGGTACTCGCCGCGGCAGTCGTGCGTTTCGCCATCCAGTGTCTGAAACACCACACGAAAGCGGCCGCCCACGCGCGGATCGGCTTCGGCGCTCAGGACCGGCCCGGCGTCCGGTCCCCACCAGCGCGCCATCCACTCGGGCCGCGTCCATGCTGCGTAGACTCTTGCAGGTGGCGCCTTGATGCGCCGCACGATGGTCAGGCTGGGCTTTTCGTTCATTCGTCGTTCCTCTCAACAAAATCGGCGAGCCGGTCGAGACTCGCGGACCAGAAGCGTTCGTAGCGTCGCAACCACGCCATCGCTTCTTCCATCGGGCCGGCAACCAGTTCGACCGAGACGGTTCGGCCGCTTTTCGTGCGCGCCACGAGACCCGCGTCGCTCAGCACGTCGAGGTGCTTCATGACGGCGGGCAGTTTGAGCGGCAACGGACGCGCGATTTCCGTGACCGACAGACCAGGCTCACGCTCCAGACGCGCGAGGATGGCCCGCCGCGTGGGATCCACGAGGGCGGAAAACGTGCGATCGAGTTGACTGACTGGAGACTTTGCCATATGGTGAACTATAGGCCGTGAGTTCCGGGAGTCAAGGTTTTTTGCGGCCGACTCCGTGAACCCGTAGGCCGGTTTGCACTGTCCGACATCAACGCGCCGCGGCTATCATTCCAACGATTCGCGAGTAGGTCTTCGCTCAGCTTCCAGAGGACAGCACCGTATGGACCTTCTTCAAGGCATGGCAGTGTTCAAGCGCGTCGTCGACGCGTCCAGTTTCTCGAAAGCGGCCGATTCGCTGGAAATGCCACGCGCCTCCGTGTCGACGGTCGTGCAGAATCTGGAGAGCCACCTGGGCGCGCGGCTGCTGAACCGCACGACGCGCCGCGTGCAGGTCACCGACGACGGCGCGCTCTACTACGAATACTGCGCACGCATTCTCGCCGAGGTCTCCGACGCCGAGTCGGCGTTATCGAGCAAACGCCAGAGTCCGCGCGGCACGGTCCGCGTCGACACCTCCGCCACATTCGCGGCTCACGTGCTGGTTCCGGTGATGCGCGATTTCAACGCGCGCTATCCCGACATCACGGTGAAGCTGGGATTGGCGGACCGCAACGTGGATCTCGTGCAAGAAGGCGTGGATTGCGTGATCCGCATCGGCGTGCTCGACGATTCGAACCTAGTGGCACGCTCGCTCGGCAGCGTGCGCATGACGATTTGCGCCGCGCCCGCCTATCTCGAGCAGATGGGCGAGCCGGCCACGCCCGACGATCTCGACCGGCATCACGCCGTGAATTATTTTTCCGCGCGCACGGGGCGCGTCTATCCGATGGAGTTCGAAGCGGACGGCATCCTCATCAAAAGACCGATCGAGGGCAAACTCGCGGTCAACGAAGGCCTGGTCTATGTTGCGTCGGCAGTGGAAGGCTTGGGCCTGATCCAGACGCCGCGCTTCATGGTGGCGAAGGCGCTCGAATCCGGCGCGCTGCGTGAGATTTTGCGCGACTGCCATTGCGCGCCGTTGCCGCTCTCGATTCTTTATCCGCACCGTCGTTTGAGCATGTCCGTGCGGGTGTTCAGCGAGTGGGTGCACGAACTGGTGCAGCAGAATCCGGACTTCAGCGATTAGCGACTTGAAAACCGCCACAGCCGCTAAGTCACCCCGCGACGCTGCAATTCGTCCGACAAAGCGGCGACGCTGACGAACAGGTGCCCTTGCAGTCCTGCATCGACCGCGCCGTTCACGTTGGCCACCGTATCGTCGACGAAAAGCGTTTGGGCTGCGGGCACGCCGAGTTGCTCCAGACAGCGCAGATAGGTTTGCGCCGCCGGTTTCGCGGCACCAAACGCCGCCGACGAGTAAACGTGCGTGCCGAACAGCCGCGCGACAGGCGGATTCAGATAAGCGATGTGATCGGTCAACAAGCGGCAATTGTTCGTCAGCACCGCGATACGGTGCCGCTCGGCGACTTTGGCGGCAAGCGCGAGCGCTTCCTGGTTCGGCGTAATCGACGCGTGGCGCGCGGCCAACCAGTCGTCGCGGCTGACCGGGTAGTTCAGTAGCATGCCCAACTCGCGCAGATACTCGTCATCGCTGATCTGGCCTGCGTCCGCACGCGCTTCGAGGCCCGATCCCCAGATCGCGTGACGCACGATGTCTGGCGAGCACCCCGCGGTGGCCGCCAGATGATCGACCCGTGCGGCGCGGTCGTAATGGGTCAGAACACCTTCCATGTCGAACAGAACCAGCGTGATGGATGCGGTCATGCTGTCGGCCTCGCGTCGAAAGCTTTCAGAAATGAAGCAACCGCGCGGCGCGATGACGCCGAACGGTTGCCTGTTTCCATTGTGCCTCGACAAAACCGCGACTGCCGGCAACAGCCGGCGTCACGGTTTTTTCTCAGACCTCAGCCAAGCGGTGAAATATGGCTTGCTTCCAGACCTGCCATCATGCGCCGCTGCCGCCCACCGTCTTGACGCTTTTCCATTGGCCTTGCTCGACCTGGAACAAGGTGTACGGCGGCTTGATCAGATCGCCATACGGATCGAAGGTGATATTGCCGGTGACGCCCGTGACCGTGACCTTGGCGAGACTGTCGACGATCTTCGCGCGATCGAGCGAGTCGGCGGCGTGAATCGCTTTCAGCATGGCGAGCGCGGCGTCATAGGAAAACGGCGCGTACAGTTCGACATCCTGATTGAAGCGCGCCTTGTAGCGCTTGCCGAACGCCTGCGCGGCAGGCAGCTTGTCGAGCGCCGGGCCCGGTTCGAGGTCCTGCGTCCCGTTGCCCGCCGTGCCGGCGATCTGCAGGAACGCGTTGCTCTTCAGCGCGCCGGCACCGAACAGCTGCGCGGACATGCCAAGCGAGCGCATCTGCTTGACCAGCATCGCGCCTTGCTCATCCAGTCCGCCGAAGAAAATCAGGTCGACGTTCTTGCTCTTGAGCGTGGTCAGAATGGCGCGAAAATCGATCGCTTTGTCGTTGGTGAATTCCCGATCGACGATGTTGCCGTTCGCTTCCTTGACGCCCTTCTCGAACGCATCGGCCAGCCCTTGCCCGAAAGCGGTGCGATCGTCGATGATGGCAATGCGCTTCGCCTTCATCTGCTCCACCACGAAATGCCCCGCCACGACGCCGCCTATGCCGTCGTGGCCCATCGTACGAAACACGTTCTTGAAGCCTTGCTTGGTCAATTGCGGATTGGTCGAGCCCGGCGTGATCATCGCCACGTTCGCCTGGTGATACACCGTCGACGCCGGAATGCTGCAGCCCGAGTTGTAATGGCCGATCACGCCGACCACGCCGTCGTCGACCAGCTTCTGCGCGACCTGAATCGCCACGCGCGGATCGGCCTGATCGTCCTGCACGTCGAGCACGAACTTGACCGGCTTGCCGCCGATCACCGGGTTCTTTGCGTTCTCTTCATCGAGCGCAAGCTGCGCGCCGTACTGCAAGTCCTTGCCGACGCGGGCAACCGGCCCCGTCAACGGTCCGACGAAACCGATCTTGACGATCTGGGGGTCGGCGGCCCACGAAAACGGCATATACGTGGCGAGTGCACAGACAGTGGCACTCAACAGCCAATAGCGGCGATTCATGATGCGCTCCTTGCGAGATGTGACGTCGCGCGTGTGTGTGCAGGTGGGCCGATCCGATGCGCGACGCGTCGAAACCGCTCTGCGATGCTTGCTGTAAAGCCTGAATAAAACGACTCCGAACCTGTCCTCTGCGGCAATCAAAAGCGCGTGGCCGCGTAGGGCGCGAGATCGAGCGGCGGCACACGCCGTGCGATCAGATCGGCGACGATGCGTCCGCTCACGCCCGCCAGCGTCAAACCCAGATGCTGATGGCCGAATGCGTAGATCACGCGCTCGCTCGCGCGTGAGCGTGCGAGCACCGGCACGCCGTCGGGCAATGTGGGGCGAAAGCCGAGCCAGTTGCTATCCGGTGTGTCGAGTGCGGGCAACGCCCGTTTCGATGAAAACGTCAGCAGGTCGAGCAGCGAGCGGTTGCGCGTGTCGCCGAAGCCGGCGAGTTCGACCGTGCCCGCCACGCGCAAGCCGTCGCTCATCGGCGTCATGTAGAAACCGCGCTCGGCCCAGCCGACCGGCCGCGACACCAGGTGCTGCGCGCCGGGAAAGCGCACGTGATAGCCGCGCTCCGTGTCGAGCGGAACCGGGTCGCCGCACTGGCTGGCGAAATGGGCCGAACGCGCGCCGGTCGCCACCACCACGTGATCGAAACGCCGCGCCACACCGCCGACGCTCAGGCTCGCGCCGTCCGCGCCGGGTTGCACCGCATCGACAGTCGAGCGTTCGAGCTTCAGCCCCTGCGCGGCGAGTTGCTCGTAAAGCGTCTGCAGAAAGCCTTGCGGGTCGGAAAAGTGCCAGCTATTGCTGAACAGCACGCCGCGCTCGAAGATCGGCGCCAGTCCCGGTTCAAGGGCGCGAATAGCGGCGCCGTCGAGCACATCGAAAGCCACGCCCAGTTTTTTCCGCAGATCGAGCGCGGGACGCGCGGCATCGAACGAAGCCGCGTTCGAATACAGATAGAGACACTCGCGCGGCCGGACGAAACGTGCCAGCTCCGCATTGGCAAGCAGCGGCGCGTAGCCGTCCTGCGCGCAATCCAGCAGCGCGGCGAGCGCACCCGCGCTCGTTTCGTAGCGGCGCGGCAGGGAGCTCATCATGAAGCGCACGAGCCACGGCGCGAGATGCGGCAAATATCCCCAACGCAATCTGAACGGACTTTGGTTCGACAGCAGAAAACGCGGTAAGTCTCGAAACACGGTCGGGTTGTTGACCGGAATGCACGCATAGTGCGCGAAGGTGCCGGCATTGCCGAACGACGCGCCCTGCCCCACGCCGGCCGGATCGAACAGCGTGACCCGATGGCCGTCGCGCATCAAGGACGCAGCGCTCGCGAGGCCGATGAATCCCGCACCGATGATGGCAATCTCCGGCATCATTTGCGCCCTTCAAATGCTTCCTGGCCGATCTGCGACCGATAGCCCGTCGCGGTGCCGCCGCTCTGCTGGCGTTTCGCTACCAGCATATAAGCCGCCGACGCCACCGCGAGACTCGCCGCGCTCGCCATCAATTGCGGGCGCAGCGACGGATCGGAGCCCATCGCGACGAGCACGCCGACGATCGCCGCCACCACCGCATACGAGAGCCCCGGAAACAGCCACATCTTCAGCGTGAGCCGTTGCGGTTCGGTGGCCTCGATGCGCCGGCGGATGCGGATTTGCGCAAGCGCCGTCGCGAGATAGACGAACAGCATCACGGCGCCCGACGCGTTCACGAGGAACAGGAACACGCCCTGCGGCGACACAATGGCCGCAACGATCGCCACATAGCCGACGACACTGCTCAGCAGCACGGCGAGGCGCGGCACTTTGTGCGGGGTCAGCTTCAGCAGCGACTTCGGCGCGTCGCCCCGTTCGGCGAGCCGGAACAGAATCCGCGACGATACATACAAGCCCGAATTCAGCGCCGAGAGCACGGCAACCAGCACGATGGCGTTCATGATGTCCGCCGAGCCGGGAATCCGCATCGTTTCGAGCGCGGCGACGAACGGCGAGTGTCCGGTGACGATGCTGCCCCACGGCACGATGCATGCAATCAGGAACATCGACCCGACATAGAACGTGATGACTCGCAGAATCACCGAGCGCGTCATGGCCGCAACGCTTTTGGCCGGATCATCCGATTCGGCGGCGGCGATGGTGGCGATCTCCGCGCCGCCCACCGCGAAAATCACGGTCGGCACGGCCGCGAAAATCGACATGGCGCCAAACGGCATGAAGCCGCGATTGCTGCTCAGGTTCGCCACGGCGCTGCCGGCATGGCCGAAGCCGAACACATAGGCCGCGCCGATGGCGATAAAGACGATGATCGCCGCGACCTTGATCGATGCGAACCAGAACTCGAATTCGCCATACGATTTCACCGACAGCAGATTGATCAACGTCATCACCGAGAGCAGCACGAGGCCGATCATCCACACCGGTGCGGGAATCCACCGCTGCAGGATCGCCGCGCCCGCCACGGCCTCGACCGCGACGACGATCACCCAGAAGTACCAGTACAGCCAGCCGCTGGTGAAACCTGCCCAATTGCCGAGGCCGATGCGCGCGTATTCGGTGAACGAGCCGACGCCGGGCACCGCCAGCGCCATTTCGCCGAGCATGCGCATGACCATCAGCACGACGATGCCGGCCACGAGATACGACACGCACGCGGCGGGTCCGACGGTGGCGAGCGTCGCGCTGCTGCCGACGAAAAGGCCCGCGCCGATAATGCCGCCGAGCGCGATCATCGTGACGTGCCGCTGACGCAGCGCGGCGCCGAGTTTCGGCGTGGTGTCGGGTGCGGAGGACTGGGGAAAGCTCATCGGACAACTCCTGCTGACAGATTGCTGGACACAGTCCGGCGACGTCTCCTGATTCACGCCACCAGACAAAACATGACATCTAGAATCACACAATATTTTTTTGTGTGCAATTAAAACGCACATTGTGTGGCCCTGGCACTTTCCCTGGATTGCCGCGGGTCTGCTCTTTGCCAGCGCCCCGCGGCCGCGTGAGTAATCGGTTGAAGGCTTGCAGTCAGGCATGTCTGGTATAGAATCGGCAAACCTCCGCACAATTGCGGACAAAGCCGGTTTTGTATGGAGACACCTGATCTTATGGCTTCTGACAAAGACGCCGCCCGCTCCGCCTCTGGCGCCCCGGAGCAGGCGAAACGCTCCACCTATATCGAGGTGTCCAGTTCGATCGAGAACGAGATTCGCAGCGGTATCTATCCGCCCGGCAGCCGCCTGCCGCCGCAGCGGCAACTCGCCACCGAACTGGGCATCAACGTGTCGACGGTTTCGCGGGCGTACAAGGAGCTGCAGCTGCGCGGGCTGGTGATCGGCAGCAAACGGCGCGGCTCGCTCGTGACCGGCGGCGCGATGCCGAGCGTGGAGCCGGCGCAGGCCATGAGCAACGCGGCGATCGATCTGACCGTCAACCGTCCGGCCACGGGCGAGTTCCTGAACTGCCTCGCTCGCACGCTGGCCGAATTGCCGCGCGATCCGCGCTACCCGCAATTGCAGGAGTACCAGCCGCCGCAAGGGCCCGCGTGGGCACGCGTGGCCGGCGCGCGCTGGATGGCCGCGCCCGGGTTTCTGCCGTCGGCCGATCACGTGGTCGTCACGAGCGGCGCGCAGCATGGCTTGTATGCGGTGCTGAACAGCCTGATCGGCACCGACGGCGTGATTCTCGCCGATCAGCTCACTTACTACGGCCTCAAGGCGCTGGCGCCGGTGTTCCAGTTCGAGATCGTCGGTATTCCTAGCGATCGCGACGGGCTGCTGACCGACGAAGTGGAACGCGCCTGCCGGCGCATGCCGGTGAAGGCGATTTTCACGGTGCCGAATCTGCAGAACCCGACTGTCACGACCATGAGTCTCGAACGCCGCATGGCGCTCGTCGATATTGCACGCCGGCACAGCGTGGCGATCATCGAGGACGACGTGTACGGTCCGCTCGTCTCGCAACGTCTGCCGACGATCGCGAGCCTGTGTCCGGAACTCACCTTCCACCTCGCGGCGACCTCGAAAATCCTCGCCCCCGGCCTGCGGCTCGGCTATCTGCTGAGCCCGCCGGACAGCGCCGCGCTATGCGCGGAAGCCGTCCGCACGACGGCATGGATGCCCGCGCCGATGTCGATGCTGATCGCGTCGATCTGGATCGAGGACGGCACCGCGCGCCACATCATGGACGCGCAGCTCGCCGAGATTCGCGCGCGCCAGGACCTCGCGCGCGAGCTGTTGCCGCAGGAGTTGCTGCAGACCGATCCGGCCTGCATGTTCGTGTGGCTCAAGTTGCCGCCGCCGTGGCGCGCTGACGACTTCGCGGCCAATGCGAAGGCGCGTGGCGTCGTGGTGATGCCGTCGTCGGCGTTTGCCGTGGACCGGTCGGAGATCGAGCACGGGGTGCGGATCAACCTCGCCTGTGCGACCAGCCGCGATCAGCTCGTGAGCGCGCTGCGGCTGTTGACCGGCACGCTCAAGGATCGTCCGCGCGCGCTGTTCGGCACGATATGACGCGCCGCCCAACTGACCGCCCGACACGGGTCGAAAAAACATCTTTGCCGAAGGAATAAAGCCGCCACGCCACGCGTTCAATAGGCGCAATGATCATTGGTCTCTCAGAGAGGTGCGGCCATGAAATCTGTGCTTAAGTCATTGGGCATCGTCGTGGGCGGCGCAGCATTGGTGGGTCTTATCGCAGCGTGCGGCGGTTCCGATTCGGTCAATAACCAATCGTTTACGTCGACGGCACTCGTATCGGACGGCGCGGTCGCGGCGGCGCATACGGACCCGAATCTGAAAAACGCGTGGGGCGTTGCGTTCAATCCGAAGGGTTTCGTCTGGGTAGCGGACAACGCCACCTCGCTGGCGACACTCTATGACGGCAACGGCACGCCACAATCGCTTGTCGTCAGCATTCCGAATGGAGTCAACGGGCCGGCGAATCCGACCGGCATCGTGTTCAACGGCACGACGGACTTCGTCGTGACCCAAGGCGGCAAATCGGGCGTAGGCGCATTCATCTTTGCCGGCGAAGGCGGCACGATTACCGCGTGGGCGCCGGCCGTTGCGCCCACCACCGCCTTCGTCGTATTCGACAGCGGCAGCAGCGCCGCGGTCTACAAGGGCCTTGCGCTGGCCAGCAACGGCGGCGCCAACTTCCTCTACGCCACCGACTTTCACAACAACAGAGTCGACGTCTTCGACAAGAACTTCGCGAAGGTTTCAACACCGGGCAAGTTTCAGGACACGTCGCTTCCGGCAGGCTTTGCGCCGTTCGGCATTCAGGCAATCGGCGCGAAGCTCTTCGTGACCTACGCGAAACAGGATGCGGAGGCGCACGACAACGTCGACGGCGCCGGCCTCGGCTTCGTCGATGTCTTCGATACCGCGGGCAACCTCCTGCAGCGTTTTGCCTCGGGGGGCGTGCTGAATGCGCCGTGGGGCGTCACGCAGGCGCCGGCCAATTTTGGACGGTTCAGCGGCGACGTGCTGATCGGCAACTTCGGTGACGGCACGATCAACGCCTTCGATCCGGCGAGCGGCCAGTCGCTCGGCGCCATCAATCTGCCCGACAACACTTCGTTCGTGCAGGACGGCCTGTGGGGGATCGCGTTCGGCAATGGACTCAGCAATCAGCCGGTGAACACGCTGTTTTTCGCCGCAGGGCCGAATGACGAAGCGAACGGCGTCTATGGTCGTATCGACGTGAAAATGTGACGAGCGGAGGCGCGGTGCGGCGCTCACCGTAATGCGTATGTGACTGACGCGGCTAGCTCTTCACGCCGCGCAGCGCACACGCGGACAGCATCGCGAGCCGCTCCGCGCTCAGCATCCTCGCGATCCGCTTGACCGCGTGGCGCACGCGCCCACGCAGGTGCGCCACGCGCATGTGGCGCCAGAAACGATCCGGCGCGAAATCGTCGAAACGCGCTTCTCTTTCGAGCAGTGCCTTGCCGCCAGGCAAATGAACGAACGAACAGCAGCGGAACCAGCGCAAGTCGCGATAGTTGTTGCCGGGCCAATGGCGCCCTACCGCCTGATACGCGCCGACTTCGATCAGCACCTGTCCTTCGTCGCTGAGCGCATTGAGCGCGGCCGAGATGAACGCTTCGTCGCCGTGATGCCTCAGGTGCTCGCTTTCGCTGAGATAGCGCGCGTAACTGGCTCGCGCGCGCGGCACCAGACGGCGCAGCGAAGCGGGTGTCGCGAGTAGAAATTCGCCGCCGTACCAGCGCGGATTCATCAAGCGCTGGTCCGCAACGATCTCCAGATCCGCGACCACGCGTTCGCTGCCGTAGGCCGGAAACACCTGATCCGAAATATCGAATACGCCGAGGCCGGCTTGCGCGCATCGTTCGATCAGATCGTGATCGAGCGGCAGCAGCGCCACCATATCGGCGTCGAGCAACAACATCGTCGTGTCGGCGGGCAAGGTCTCCGCCACCTGGTCCATCAGATCGAGTTTGAAATGCGCGGCGTAGAACGGCGTGTTCTTCGGCAACTCGATCGTTGCGGCGAGAGGCGTCACTGCCGGACGATGCTCGGTCGGCATGCCCGTGAGCCGGCGCCCGACCAGGTCCGGCGCGTTAGTCATGATGGTCAAGGTCGGCATGCCCACGCGCCGCAAGCTGTTATTCAGGCAGATCGCCTGGCTCACATACGAGAGCGGATCGCGACTCGTCGAGTTGGGCCCCGGTTTCGCATCGACATCGACATAAACGAGAGTGCACGGAAAAAGATTCACATTGCTCCTCGGCACGCGTGAGCGACAGATCGCCTTTTGAGCGCTGCCGTTACTGTCGGAGGTGGATCCACATGTTCTTGCCTGGGGCTCGGAAGCCCCCACAAGGTGCGCGGCATTTGAAATTGCGACTCGTGCCATCGTGGCGTCACATTCGAGCCGGGCACGCTGATCTGCGGCGATGGAGTCGGATGAACCGGGGCGCAGGCATCAGGTATGGTCTATCGTTTCACGTCCTTGCATTGCCTTTCCGCCAAAACGCAGAGAGACATGACGTGGTGAGTGTCGCAGGTTCATGTGGACCATCGGCATCGCGCAATAATTGCGGATGCGTTATTAAGGCAGCGAAGAACTTACTTGTGAGCGATTCCGTCGATGTGCTGACGATTGGCAGACACGTCATTTGCGTACCCGGGCGCTCGCAACTTTACGACAGACGACAGCGTTATTCCGCCGCATCCGGTTCATCTCCGTAACGCATGCCATGTGATGTGAGCAGACGGTAAAGCGTGGTGCGTGAGATGCTGAGTTCGCGCGCGGCATCGCCGGGGCGGCCGCGATGACGTAGCAGTGCGAGTTCGATCGCCTGCCGCTCGGCGGTTTCGCGTGCCTGAGCGAGCGTCACGGGTACGGCCGTGGTATAGCTCGACAGTTCCAGGTCGTCCGCCGTAATGGTGCGTGCCTCCGACATCACGACGGCGCGCCGAACCCGGTTGATCAGTTCCCGCACGTTGCCAGGCCAGTCATAGCGATGCATCGCCGTGATCGCGTCCGGTGCAAAGCCGTAGACGCGGCGGGTCGCGTCCTTGCGGTAACGGTCGAGCGTGTATAGCGCGAGCAATTCGATGTCCTTGCCGCGCGCGCGTAGCGGCGGCTCGTCGATCCTCAGTACGCACAGGCGGTGGTACAGGTCCGCGCGAAAGCGGCCGTCTTCGATCGCCGCTTCCATATCCACGTGAGTTGCGGAGATGATGCGTACGTCCACGTCGATCGAGCCACTGCCGCCCAAACGATTGATGGTGCTCTCCTGCAGAAACCGCAGCAGGCTCGACTGACTCTCGAACGGCAGATCGCCGATTTCGTCGAGAAACAGCGTGCCGCCATTCGCCGCTTCGACGCGACCGACCCGGCGTTGATTCGCGCCGGTGAATGCGCCGCGCTCGTAGCCGAACAACTCGGACTGCAACAACTGCGCCGGAATCGCGCCGCAATTGATGGCGACGAACGGTGCGTCACGGCGCGGCGAACGCGCGTGGATCGCCGCCGCGGTCAGTTCCTTGCCGGTGCCGGATTCGCCGGAGATGAAAACCGGCGCGTTGTTCGTCGCAACTTTGCGGATCGAGCGGTACAGCGCGAACATCGCGTCGCACGTGCCAATCATCTCGCCTTCAGCGGTGGACGTGTCGACAAAGGCCGGCTCGCCGAGCGAAATCATGCCGCAGGCGTGGCCCACGGTGTCGACGATCCGCTCATTCGCAGCGGGGAGCGTCACGTAGTCGAAACAGTAGTCGCGCACCAGCCGGCGCGTGCTTGCGTCGTCGAGGTACGGGGCGGCCGCCATCGCCACCCAGCCGATGTTCGGCATGGCGAGACACGCTTGCAGCGCGACAAGCTGACGTGGTTCGAACACGCTCGACAGATCGACGAGACCGCCGGCCAGCGAGCCGTCATGCGCGATTTGCCGAACCTCGCGCACCGAACCGATGACCTCGACGTCCCACTCGCGTTCCCGAAAGCTCGCCAGCAATCCCGGCACGGGATCGCGTGTGAGATAGATGACGCGCCGCGTAATGGCCTTCGTTTTCTGCATCGTCTTTTTTGCTTGTCCCTCAGCACCTGCCCTGAACCGTATGGCGAAGAGCGCCTCGACGCTTGTTGTGCGGGTGATCCGTGCCACCGCCCAATCATACGTGCTGACGCGAAGCTGAAAACACGGCCTGACCAAATTTAATGGTTGATCGAGATGACGAACAATGCAATGTCTTGTCTCATGGCGACACGCGGACTCGCCGAGCGTCGCGCCATCGACTAGATTCCCGACGCCAAACGTCACGGCAGCGTCGTGGCCGCGTTGAACTAGCGCCGCGGCTGCCGCAGCGGCCGAAAGAACTGGCGAATTTCGGCGGCGAGCAGATCGGGCTTTTCCATCGCGGCAAAATGTCCACCGGACGGCATGTCGGTCCATTGCAAGACATCAAAGGTTCTTTCGAGCCAACTGCGCGGCGGGTGATTGATCTCCTTCGGGAAGTGCGCGAAGCCGACGGGCGGCGCGACGCGTTGTCCTTCGGCAAAACGCATCGGTTGCAAGCGGTTTTCCCAGTACATCTGGATCGCTGGGCCAATGCACTGCGTGTACCAGTAGAGCGAAATGTTGGTGAGCAGTTCGTCTTTCGAAAACACACGCTCCACGTCGCCTTCGCAATCGCTCCACGCCCGAAATTTCTCGCCGATCCATGCAGCCAATCCCACCGGCGAATCGTTGAGCGACGCCGCGAGCGTCTGCGGCTTGGTGGTGTGCATGTGCGCATAACCGCCTTCGAGCGCGGCCCACTCGTTCTTCTCCCGCAGGAAATTTTCCTCGGCCGGCGTGAGCGGTTTCTGCGCCGCGCCGATGGCCGGCTCATACGAGCTCGGCAGGAAGTTGAGATGAATGCCGTCCACGGCTTGCGGATGCCGCGCGGCGAGCGCGATCGACACACCGGCGCCGAGGTCGCCGCCTTGCGCGCCGAAGCGCTGATAACCGAGCCCTTGCATCAGCGAGGCCCAAAGATCCGCCACCTGAAACGCGGACATGCCTGGCTGCGTGGGCGCCTGCGAAAACGCGAAGCCAGGCAGCGACGGCACGACGACATCGAACGCATCGGTTGGATCGCCACCGGATGCGGCCGGGTCGCACAAGCGGTCCAGCAAAGCGTGGAACTCGAAGAACGATCCGGGCCAGCCATGCGTGATCACGAGCGGATAAGGCGCTGGGCCTACGCCACGCCGATGGACGAAATGCACGCGCTGCCCCTGTACATCGGCGAGAAATTGCGGCTGCTGATTCAAGCCGCGCTCGGCCGCGCGCCAGTCGAAATGTTCGGCCCAATACGACGCCAACTCGCGCAGCCACGCGGAATCGGCGCCCTGTTGCCAGGCCGGCGACGGCGTCGCCGGCGCCCAGCGGGTCGCGCGAATACGGCGGCGAAGATCATCGATATCGTGATCGGCAATTGCAATCTGGAACGGTTGTGTCTGCATGGCAACTTGTCCGGTACGGGGTGTTGGTTGACGTGCGCAGCTACCTCTAACGGCAAAGTCCACGCTTAGCTCAGGCAGCGAGCAAGCACAAGGCAATCCGCATGGTACACAACGGCGCATTTTCTGTTCCGCGTTCTGGAGACCGCCATGCTTCAAGCGCTCGCTGCGCTGCCCGCTGCGGCGCATCGCATCAAACGATAGCGTCGCTCGCACCCAGATCGGCGACCCGCCGATCGCGATGGCGCTCGCTTCCGAGATTGGCGGCATTCCATGCTTGACCGCCGTGCTCGTCATTTCGACGGTGTATTCGGCGCGGTAGTTGACGCCCGCGCCATAGGTGCGTTGACGTGCCGCGTTGAAGGTGGAGTCGCCGCTCGCGACCGCGCCGCTGCTGTTGGTGCTCGAACCGCCGCCGTTCATCTGCAGGTAGCCTGCCGCGACCGCGACCTTCAGGCCGCCGAACACATACGATGCGCCGATGCTATACGCGCGACTGTCCGCGAAGCTCCCCGCCGCATTCGAGAAGCCATACAGCGCGCCGACCTTGAAGCCGCCGTAATCGACGGTCTGGAACTTGACGGCGTTGTTGATACGCACCGAGTTGTTCAGGTTGTCGTTGTCGTACGGATACGAGGCGAGCGTGCCGCCGTATTGCGTGCCGTTCAGCGCGAGCGGGCCGAGATAGTCGACCACGCTGTCGTACTGGCGGCCGAGCGTGACCGCGCCTTACTGGTCGTTCGACAGGCCGACGAATGCCTGGCGGCCGAACTCGCGGCTGTTCTGACCCAGCTTGCCGGTCGAGAGGTTGAAGCCGTTCTCGAGGACGAAGATCGCCTTCAGTCCGCTGCCCGGATCCTTCCGAGCCGCGCAGCGCGCAAAGCAAATTGATTCCGGCCTGAAAGGCGCTGCTCTGATTGCATCGAGGCACGCGAGAGCCGATGACTGGATAATGAGGCTTCCCTTCCCTTACCCACCGAGAGGAGTTTGCCGCGATGTCTGCCTATGAATCCAAAGTGCCGCGCGTACTGTTGACGAACGACGACGGTATCGACGCGCCCGGCCTCGCCGTGCTCGAAGCCGTTGCCGCCGAGCTCGCGCACGAAGTCTGGGTGGTCGCGCCCGAGCACGATCAGAGCGGCACGTCGCAT
Organism: Paraburkholderia sp. RL17-347-BIC-D; assembly: GCF_046027915.1. Lineage (NCBI taxonomy): Bacteria > Pseudomonadati > Pseudomonadota > Betaproteobacteria > Burkholderiales > Burkholderiaceae > Paraburkholderia > Paraburkholderia sp. RL17-347-BIC-D. The sequence continues at coordinate 123,522 of NZ_JARESS010000011.1, read as the reverse complement.
TCGATCAGCCTGCATTCGCCGCTGCGCGTGAGCCGCCAGGGCGAGCGGCGTTTCGGCGTGGCCGGCACGCCCGGCGATTGCGTCGTGATGGGCGTGCGCCACCTGATGCGCGACACGCCGCCCACGCTGATTCTTTCCGGCATCAATCGCGGCGGCAATCTCGGCGTGGAAACGATGTTTTCGGGCACCGTCGGCGCCGCCATGACGGGCCTGTTGCTCGGCTTGCCGTCGTTCGCGCTGAGCCAGACTTTCAGCAACCGCGACAACGTGCGCTGGGACACCGCGCGTGCGCTCGCGCCGGGCGTGATCCGCCAGTTGCTCGCCATCGAGCGTGCCGCGCCCACCTGTCTGAACATCAACTTTCCCAATGTCGATGCGGCGCTTGCCGGTCCGCTCACGCCGACCCGCCAGGGCGTTGGACTCGTCGAAGATATCGACGTGTTGCCGCAAGTCGATCCGCGCGGCATGGCCTATCACTGGTTGCGCTTTCAACGCGGCACACGCGCGAACGATCCCGATAGCGAAACAGCCGTGGTGGCTTCGGGGCGCGTGTCAGTCACGCCGCTCGCCTTCGATCGCACCGACGAACCTACCTTCGCGCGGCTCGCGGCTTCGCTGAGTTAAGCCTCTGGTCAGCCTTTGCCGATCGCCAGTTTGCGCAGCCTCACGGACGCGGCGCGCCGGTGAGGCTCGGCGCCCCGCCTGGCCCCGCGGGATCGGGATTGCCGAACGCGGGAAGGCCGCCGGTCTCCCGGGCGCGGGCGAGCTCCGCGCGCACCTGCGAGCGTGTCTTCGGGCCGTCGTCCGTTTTCACCCCCGTGGCGGCGGACGGCGTGGACTGAACCAACGGCGGTGACGGCAGCGTGGCTTGCGTGGTCAGGTCGGCTTGCGGCAGCGCTGGCACTATTGATACCGCTGGCGGTTTTTGCTCCCGCTGTTGGACCGGCGGTGCCGGCACGCCGACGGGCGCGCTGCTCGTGCTCTGCATCACCTTGAGCCCGGTCTGAATCGACGCCGGTTGACTTGCCATAGCAGGTCCACCGGTAGCTGGCGTTCTCACGTCCGGCACGCTATTGCTGTCGAGGCGTGCCACCAGCTTGTCCAACGCCGCCTGACTCTTCGCATAACTCGATGAACGGTGCGTGCGCTCGCGGCCCTCACGCGACCGCGCATGTTTCGTCGAAGACATCCGTGCTGGCTTCGCGGCAGGTTGCGGCGTCTTCTCGACTTGCGCCGCGTTCACTGCACGCTGCTCGTTATCCGTGCGCGTCTGCACTTCCTTTTGCAGCGCGCGAACCTGATCGTCATCCTGATGGGCCGAATGGACCGCGTCCAATTGCGCCTGTGCGGCGGCAAGATCGTTGCGTTGCAGGCTATTGCGCGCCGCCTGCAGGCTGCCGGCCATCGCACTGCTCGAATCGCTGCGAGCGGTGACCGGACCGGATATGACCGCACCGCTGATGGTGTCGCCGCGCGTGCGGTAAGCCGGCGTGTCACCGCGCGCCGAGCCGAATTCGTCCGTCGACGTCCAGGGTTTGCTGGCGTGCGAAACATACGCGGCGATTGCAACAGCACTGACGACGAGGCCCGTGAGAACGATCTTCCTGGGTTCGCTATGCATGACGTCTCCCCCTTCCAGCCGTGGTACGTGCGCGTCCGCGGAATCAAGTCACGTACGATGTCGCACGCGAACTGGATGCGCCCATTTTCTATTTATATTCTTCAGGCGTCGAATCGTCCGATTGTGCCTGCCTCGTTGGCCGAAAAAGCCAGCTCCGAGGCACGCTTTCCGTTGGCGACTATTTGGAACTGCGAAGCAGTGCCGGAGCGCAGCGCGCACGCCTAGACGAGCGGCCCCTCTTCCTGCTTCCCACGCATCGCAACGGCAATCGAACTGCCGACAATCAACGCAATGCCGAGCAGCGACATGGCGCCGATCGTCTCGCCCCATGCCACATAGCCGAACAGTGCCGCCCACACGATGCTCGTGTAGTTGTACGGCGCGAGCGCGCCGGCGTCGGCCTGGCGAAACGCCATGGTCATCAGCAATTGTCCGGCGGTGGCGAAGCCACCCAGCAAGGCCATCACCGCAAGCGCATGGAGCGAAGGCGTGCGCCATGCGAAAAACAGCGACGCGCCGGTGACGATCGTGCCGATCACCGTGAAATACAGCACCGTGGTGCCCGAATCGTCGGAGGCGCGAATGCGCTTGATCTGAATGATCGATAGCGCGCCGAAGAAGGCGCTCGACATCAGCAGGACCGGACCGAGCCAGCTCGAATGCGAGCCGTCGGGGCGCACCACGAACAGCACGCCGACAAAGCCGACTGCCGCGGCCACGGCATCGCGCGGCTTCAGCGCCTCCTTCAGCAACAGCGGCGCGAGCACGATCACCAGCAAAGTTTCCGAGTAGACGATCGCCACCGCTTCGCTAAGCGGCATGTACGGCAAACCGGCGAAGAAGAGACCCGAGGCGCCGAGCAACGTCAGCGCGCGAATGGTCTGCCCGCGCACGTCCATATGCCTGATCCGCTCGACGATCGGCTTGCCGCGCAGGCACACCGCCACGGCGGGCAGCAGGCCAAACAGCATGCGGAAGAACGTCACCTCGTTAGCCGGATAAGCAAGCGCCACGGATTTGGCGAGCGCATCGACCAGCGCGAAACAGAACATCGACACGAGGATCAGCGCAACGCTGCGCAAGGGCGCGGCGCTCGTGCGGACAGCGGTGATGGGCGGCATGGAGTGTCCTGGGAGCGAGCAAAACGACGCTTCGCCCCGGTTTTGCGTGCCGGCTACGCGGCTCGCAATGTTGGAAAAACGGATTATGCCTGCGGCTCCGTGAAGGATCGACGGGCGCGCAAGACATTGACCCGGTCCGCCTCGCATTCGCCACCGGTTTCCACTTCGCCTAGCGCAATCTTTGCCGTTCAACAATTCGGGGTAAGTACGGATACAGGTCCGTCAAACTAATAATATTATTCATATCTATTTCCATATTCATAAGGCTACGACTCACTGCCTCTAGCCCTATGCAGAATTAATAATAATTATGACCATCAATTAAGCGGGGACATCAGGAGATACAGGTGCGCAATTACCTTGTGCTTGCGGCGCTCGCCATGCTGGGCGCTTGCGGTGGCAATGACGGTTCGCCGAACGCGTCAGCGTCGGCGGACAAGCAGGTGGCCGCAGTCGATTCCTCTGCCGCTTCGGCAGCTTTGGCGGCCTCGGCGGCCGACACGGCCAACGTCGAAAGCGAATTCAAGGCCGCGAAGGCCATTCCGGTCGGCATGAAGACGACGACCCCGCCGCTCGTGATCGCCGACCCCACCCTCAACCTTCCGCCCTACACACCGCCGGCGCCCCCCGCGCCGGTCTCCACTACCACCCTTTCGTTCGGCGACCTCACGAACTACCTCGCGCCGGGATCGACCCAGGGCTGGGCGCCGGGCGCCACCAATTCCACCATCACCATTCCCGCACCGGCCACCAACGGCACCGGCGCGGGCGACAAAACGGTGGCGCTCGCCAGCACCTACGCGAGCGCGTCGTATGAAGCGGACGTGACGGTCAGCGCGCCGGTCGGCAGCGGCGCCGCGAACGCGGGCTTTATCGTGCGCGTCACGAACCCGACGGCCGGCGGCCCCGACAGCCTGACCGGCTACTTCATCGGCCTCGACACGGGTACGCATTCGTTGGTGGTCGGCCGTCAGAACAACAGTTGGACCAACTTCATCTCGTATCCGGTCAGCACGATCGTCGGCGGCAGCACGCACCATCTGAAGGTCACGACGAGCGGCACGGCCATCACCGTCGACCTCGACCAGCAGCGCGTGATCAGCGTGAACGACGCCACCAACGCCCTGCCCGCCGCCTTCCAGTCGGGCAGCTTCGGGCTGCGGCGCTTCGGCGTCGGCGCGACCTTCAGCAACATCACGATCCGCACGTATCCGACCGTGACATCGCCGAGCTACGATTTCTCGAAGGTGGTCGGCGCGGTCTACACGCCTTCCAACGCGGTGAACGCGATCGACTTCTGGGAGAACTACGATCCGGAGATCGTCAATCGCGAACTGACGTACGCGCAGACCTACGGCATGAACACAATCGCGGTCTATCTGCATTACCTGGTGTGGGCGAACGATCGTGTGGCATTCCTGAGCAAGTTCGAGAACCTGCTGAAAATCGCCGCGCGCCACGGCATCAAGGTCTCGCCGATCTTCTACGACGACTGCTGGAACCCGACGCCGCAATTCGGCCCGCAGCCGGCGCCGGTCTGGGGCGTGCACAACAGCCGGTGGGTGCAGTCGCCGGGTACGCCGGTGGAACAGGCGTATTTCCAGCCGACCGCGTCCAATTCCGCCATCACGTATAAGGCGAGTCTCGCGAGCTACATCACCGACTTCGTCGCGCCACACCGCAAGGACCCGCGCATCATCTTCTGGGAAACGATGAACGAACCCGGTTGCAGCGGCAATGGTGCATTGCAGGAAACCCGCGCGGCGCTGATGAACGATGCGCGCATCGCCATCCTGAACGCGGGCGCGACGCAGCCGATCAACGCGCCGCAAGTGCAGGAGGACGAAGGCACGTACTTCTCCGACTTCTATGCGTTCCATCCGTACGGCAACCCGTACACGGGTCCGGCGAACGGCAGCAATGTCAGCGCGCTGAATTCCGAAACGCTGCAACGCGGCTTCCCCGGCACCACGGGTCAAACCATGCCGGGCATCGTGTCGAACTACGGCGGCACGACGGGGTTCATCGTGTGGGAGCTGATGATCGGCCGCACCAACACGCGCTTCCACTGGGGCCAGGTGCCGGGCGCGCCCGCCACGATCGAACCGGCGACGCCCTTCCAGGGGACGATCTATCCGGACGGCCATCCGTGGCAGACCTCGGAGACGCAGGCGCTGACGGGTGGCTTCAACGTGAAGCTGCCGGTGCTGCAAGTCGGGTACTACAACGATCCGACGTTCGCGAGCGCGCCCGTCAAGACTTCGATTACGCCGTTGATCGACTTCGATCTGAACACCGAGCGCGGCACCGATTCGCCTGACGCCTCCGCGGGCATCAACGCGACTCACTACGGTGTGCGCTGGACCGGGGCGATCCAGGCGGCGCAGGACGGCCTCTATACGTTCTCGATCGACAGCGACAACGTTGCGCGCCTGTGGATCAACGGCGTTAAGATCATCGACAAAAAGACCTCGACGCAATCCACCGTAAGCGGCAAGACCTGGCTCGCCGCGAAGCAACGCGCGTCGATCAAGGTCGAGTATGTGCACGGCACCGGTGCGGCCAGCATGCATCTGCTGTGGTCGAACCCGGCGGCGAGCAATCCGAACACGCTGCGGATCGTGCCGTCCGATTCGCTCGTGACGTCGAACTAGAGGAAGTCGAACTCAGCGGGCCGGCAGCAAAAGTAAAACCGCCGGCGCGGCTGGTTGTGCAGTGCAGCGGCATGCGCATCTCGCGCATGCCGTTTGCATAGCCGTTTGTAACGCCCTGTAATTTGTGCGATGCTAGCCACGCCCTGGTCATCCCAAGAAGAAACCGTGGGCGCGAGGCAGACCAATCCTGTTGTCCATTCCTCTGGAGGAGACATGATTGAGTCATCGCAATTGCGCAGCTTCGGGCGCGCCGACATCGCATCTCGCACCTCTTTCCGCACCACTGAATCCATCAGGCTGCACCGCATAGCGGCCGCTTCAAGCTTCGTTTTCCTGATCAGTCTCGCCGGCGTCTGCCACGCCGACACCCAGGTCGGCGGCACGCTTCCGCCCGCGCCCGACAAACTCTACGGCGACCTCTTCGTGGCCGTGCAAACCGCGCAGATCTATCCGGACCAGAAGACCTTCGTCGATGCAACGCCGAACGCCGATCCCGCCACGATCGTGCAGTTGTACGAGCAACAGAAGAACACTGCCGGTTTTTCGCTGGCGAACTTCGTCAACCAGTACTTCACGCCGCCGAGCGAGCCGGTCATCACGCCGCCCGCCAACCAGACGCTGCGTGAACACATCAACTGGCTATGGCCCGCACTGACCCGCACCACCACGAGCGCGCCACCCAACAGCTCGTTGATCCCGTTGCCGAAACCGTATGTGGTGCCGGGCGGCCGGTTCCGCGAAGGCTACTACTGGGATACCTATTTCACGATGCTGGGGCTGCAGGAATCAGGCAACGAAAATCTCGTCGACGACATGCTCGACAACTTCGCGTACGAGATCAAAACCTTCGGCCACATTCCAAACGGCAATCGCACGTACTACCTCGACCGTTCACAGCCGCCGTTTTTCTCGCACATGGTGGAACTCGCCGCGAAGGTGGAAGGCCACGGCGTCTACCAGAAGTACCTGCCCGCGTTGCGCAAGGAATACGCGTACTGGATGCAGGGCGAGAACACCACGCAACCCGGCTCGGCCACGCGCAATGTCGTCGTGATGCCGGATCGCACGGTGCTCAACCGCTACTGGGATGAGCTCGACACGCCGCGCGACGAATCATATCTGGAGGACATCCAGACCGCGAAACAGGCGAGCGGCCGCAATCCGAACGATGTCTACCGCGAATTGCGGGCGACCGCCGAAAGCGGCTGGGATTTCAGCTCGCGCTGGTTCGGCGACAACATGACGCTCGCGACGGTGCGCACCACGTCGATCATTCCGGTCGACCTGAACAGCCTGATGTTCCACCTCGAGATCACCATCGCCAAGGGTTGCGGCGAGACGCGGGATTTCCGCTGCGTCGGCGAATTCGCGCAACGCGCCGCGAAGCGTGCGCTCGGCATCAACCGCTATCTGTGGAATCCCAACGGCTATTACGGCGACTATGACTGGCAGCTCGCCAAACCGCGCGACAACAAGACCGCGGCGATGGTGTTTCCGCTGTTCGTCGGCGCGGCGTGGCCGGATCGCGCGCTGAAGACGGCGAAACAGGTGCAGTCGACCTTGCTGCAACCCGGCGGCCTCGTCACGACGACCTACAACACGACGCAGCAATGGGACGCGCCGAACGGCTGGGCGCCGCTGCACTGGGCGGCGCTTCAGGGCTTGAAGCGTTATGGCCAGGACGCGCTCGCCCAACAGATCGGCACGCGCTTTCTCACCGACGTCAAAGGCGTCTATGCGTCCGATCAGAAACTGGTCGAGAAATACGTGGTGGAAGGCGCGGGAACGGGCGGCGGCGGCGGTGGCGAATATCCGTTGCAGGATGGCTTCGGCTGGACCAATGGCGTGACGCTCAAGCTGCTCGACCTGTATAGCCCAGGCGAGTGAAGCTGCACGAAGGGCGGTCGTGCGGTCGTGGCAGGTCATGAATACTGTATAAAAACACAGTATAATGATTTGCCCGAGCCGCCCTTCGTTTTCTGACCGGCGGCGCCCAGCCCACGTCGGAATCATGGTGTCCCAGCAAGCCCTCTTCGCGCCCGAGCCCGTCGCTCTCCTCCATGACGAGGAAGGCGGCATCCGCTATCTACCCGAGTCGATCCCGGCCGACACGGCCCAGGCGTGGTTCGAGGCGGCGCTGCGCAATGTCGGCTGGCTCAGTCAGCAGCGCATGATGTACGAGCGCGAGGTCGCCGTGCCGCGTCTGCTCGCCACCTTCGCGCGCGAAGCAGACGATCTGCCCGCGCCGTTGGGCGAAGCATTCGAAGCCGTGCGCGCGCTCGTGGGCGCGCCGTTCAATCGCGTCGGTCTCAATCTCTATCGCGACGGCAGCGACAGCGTCGCGCTTCACAGCGACAAGACAGAGAAGCTGGTGCCCGCCCAGCCGATTGCCATCGTCTCGCTCGGCGCGACCCGGCGCATGTCGATCCGGCCCAAGGCTGGCGCCGGTGCCGGACGAATCGTGCATGTCGAACTGGAGCCCGGCAGTTGTCTTGTCATGAGCTACGCGTCGCAATTTACCCATGAGCACGGCATTCCCAAACTTGCGGGCATGACGGAGCCGCGCATCAGCCTCGCGTTTCGATGCTTCAGCGGCTGACGAGCGAGAAGCGAGTCAGAGCAGCGTGACCTTGCCCGTCGCCAGATCGTAAACGCCGCCGACAATCTTGACCCTGCCGCTCTTCACGTATGGCCCGATGAGCGGTCTGGATACGATCAGCCGGTTGGTATTCAACTTGACGTTTTCGATCGTGGCTTGCTCGACGAGATCCTCGCCGTGGCCCACTTTCGCCAATTGCACGGCGGGTTTGAGCGCACGGACCAGTTCCGGCAGATGGCCGGGCAAACGCGTTCCGTCCTTCAGCGCCTTGACCGTGGCGGTTACCGCGCCACACTGCGTGTGCCCGAGCACCATGATAAGCGGCACGCCGAGAATCTCGACGCCATACTCGAGGCTCGCGAGAATATCGTCGTTGACGAAATTGCCTGCCACGCGCACCACGAACAGATCGCCCGGCCCCTGATCGAAGGCGAGCTCCGGCGCGACCCGCGAATCCGCGCAGCCGACGATGGCGGCAATCGGATACTGCGCCGAGACACGCGCCGCGCGGTCAGCGGAATAGTCCTTGTTTGAAGGGGTATTCGCGGCGTAGCGGGCGTTGCCCTGCATCAGGCGGTCGAGCGCTTCAGCAGGTGGAATCGAATTCGGCGCATTGCCGGACGCGGGCTGCGCCGCCACGGCAACGTGCCGCGACAAACCCGCCAGCGTGATCGACGACGCACCAGCCAGCAGCAGATTGCGCCGCATGGGGGAAGACAGATGACGGCCCCACATGGCTCGCCTCCTATGTCATGAGCAACGCCCCAGCGGTGCCGTTCGAACGGGCATGAGCCGTGAAAGTTGGTCGCGCACGCGACGCCTCATCGTGCGCCTCTCACGTTCAAACATCAATCAAGTTAGACGGCGTAAATGTCCGGGTTGTCCGCCAGCGGCAAAAACTTGCCGGTAGATCCGTCGAGCGCGAGCATCGCACCGCTTTCGATATCGAAGATCCAGCCGTGCAGCCGCAGCGTTTTGTTCGCGAGCCCGACTGCCACCGACGGATGCGTGCGAATGTTCGCAAGTTGCGCAATCACGTTGTCTTTGACCAGGGCTTCGAGACACTCCGCGTCCGAATGGTAAGTGCGTGATGCGTTGATGGCCTTGGCCGCATCCGCGTGACGCAGCCAACCCGCCACCGCCGGCAGATGGTCGAGGTTTTTGCACGTCGAGATCGCCGTCATCGCGCCGCAATTCGAGTGGCCGCAAATCACGATATCGCGAACACCCAATACAGCCACCGCGTACTCGACGGTCGCCGACACGCCGCCCGGCTCCGGACCATAAGACGGCACGATGTTGCCCGCATTGCGGATCACGAACAGCGAACCCGGCTCGGTCTGCGTCAGCAGCTCCGGCACGACACGGCTGTCCGAGCACGTCACGAAAAGCGTACTGGGACTTTGCGCCATCGACAAACGCTTGAACAATGCGCTCTGCTGCGGAAAGACTTCTCGTTGAAAGCGGATGAAGCCTTCGATGATTTCCTGCACGGTTGTTCTCCAGATAAATCAAAGAATGAGCCTGCGGTGCCCGCGACAATACGAAAGCCGGGAGCACGCAGGCGATCTATTCGCGCGACTATACCGCAGCCGCAACCACGAACTCGACGAACCTGCAGGCGCGAGCAGCAACGAGGCGCCTTCATCACGACATCTTCATGCCTCACTGAAGCGCAACAAAAAAAAGCCCCGGCTGTTACCAGCCGGGGCCAACTCTCTCGCTCGCACACCGGAAACCGTGCGTGCATGACTACTTTACCGATACCGACGAAGCCTATCTATACGCCGCGCTGGAAGAGTCCTTTCCAACGTGGCCCAACACACACTACGTCGGGCCCGTCGAATCAACGGCTATACATTGCGTTCCAGTCCGCTGCGGACACAGCCGGGCGGCCACTTTGCGACGAACCCACCACGCTGCCGCCATAACCGCTGGTCTCGCCGTTGCGCGCGGCGACGCGCGCTTGCGCGGCCTGAATCGCTTCCGGATAACGCGTCTGATCGCCGTCGCCGACGTGATAGCCGGCCTGTTGCAGTTGAACCAGTTCCGCGCGCACCTGCTCGCGCGTGATGCGGGAATTCGATTGGGCGAATACGGTGGCCGAAGCAGCCAGCGATGCAACGATAACGACGGCCTTGATCAGGGACTTCATGATGGAAACAACCTCCGGGAATTGATGGTCAGCGACACTTCGAATCACTCTCCGTGCAACCAGTGAACTCAATATAGGCGCCGATTCCTCAGAGAATAATTGCCGCCCGTCGAAGGGATTGTTCCTGAATCTGGAGAAATCACGCTTAGAAGCGCGTGCGGATCCCCACCGTGCCGACCACCTGATTGCCCGTCGACGACGCGCCGCCCGCCGTGTTGATAAACGCGGTGTAGCCCTTGCCGCTCACGTGCTGGTACATCGCTTCGGCATACACGTCGGTGCGCAGCGACAGCGCATAGACGGCCTGCAGGTTCACCTGATTCCATTTCGGATCGGAGCCGAAGCTCGACGTGCCGCTCACATGCGCGTTCGTATACGTGTAGGCCACGCCGAGACTCAGCGCCGGCGTCACGGTGTACTTGCCGTTCACCTCGTAGTTGTCGAAGCGCATCGAACCATGCGTGGCGCCGAACGACGCGGTGTTCTGGAACTGGCTATGCGTATAGACGAAGCCGGCCGTCACGGGACCGAAGCCATAGCTCAACGCAGCACCGGCAGTGCGTTGCACATCGGCGCCGAGCTGGAAGCCGCCCGTGCCGTTGGCCGCGGATTCGCCGAGATCGATCGCGCCGGCCGTATTGGTAGTCGAGTTCGAACCGTTGATCTGCAAATAGCCTGCAGCCGCCTTGAACGGACCGTTGGCATAGCTCACGCCGGCGCTATAGGCACGATTGACCGCAAAGTCCGTGTTGTTCGAAAACGCATACATCCCGCCGAACTTCAGACCGGCATAATTCGCGCTCGTGTATTTCACGGCGTTGCTCATGCGCACAGAGTGGTTCAGATTGTCGTTGTCGAACGGATGCGCGAACCCGGTATCGCCGAAGGTGCCCGCCGTGCCCGAGAGCGGCGCGACGAAGTCGACCAGCGAGTCGTACTGGCGGCCGAGCGTGAACGTGCCGTACTGCTTGCTGCTCAAGCCGACGAATGCCTGACGGCCGAACAGCCGGTTATTCTGGCCGAGCTTTCCGTTCTGCACGTTGTAGCCGTTCTCCAGCACGAAGATCGCCTGCATTCCGCCGCCGAGATCCTCGGCGCCGCGCAAGCCGAAGCGGCTGCCGTTGATGTTGCCGCTCGTCGCCTGAACCAGCGGACCCTGCGAGTTGCCCTTCTTCACGTTGTTGGTGTACATCACGCCGGCGTCGATGAGGCCGTACAGCGTGACCGAACTTTGCGCATGCGCGGTGGCGGCGGCGAGTCCTGCGAACGCCGCGACCGCGGCGGAAATCTTTTTCACGTCAATGCTCCTGCGTAGCTGAAATGTCAGGTTGAACAGCGACGCGAGTATAGAAACGCGGGCATCGAAAACGAATGCCCGTGGCCTGGAGCAGTCCTTTATGGAATCTGGAAGAATCGGTCATCTAAACGCAGCAATCGCGATGCGCTGCGCTTTGACGAGGTGTTTTGGAAGGTAAAGACGCGCGACGATGGGTGTGCGCGAAGTGAACGGGTTGCGTGTGAACAACAACCGTCGAGTGGCTTGCGAGCCCGGCGCGCGCGCCGGACTCATCGTCAATCAGAAACCGGGCCGCTCAGGCCCTGTTGAAATCGCCAGTCTCGAGTTCCACGGACTGTCCCCCGTTTTTTTCGAGGACCCGGCGTGTAGCGTTTTCAATCCGCGTGCGATTCGCCTCGAAGGTATTGACAAGGTTGTGGGCCGATGGGCCGTCGTTGCCGAAATGGTCGTTCAGCGCATCCAGCGACACGCTACACCAGACGTCGGCCCCGTCGACATTGGCTTCGAAGGCGACGCGTGCCGCTGCTACGACTTCACGGCGTCCGGTGAATTCGATCCTCATGATGACCCTCCATTTGTCGAAAGAAAGCTTCGAACGCGCAAACGCTGTGCCAAGGCGGCGTGGTCCGCAAGGCCGCCCAGGGTCAGCGCACATTCTCAGCAGGGTGCATACTCGACACCGGCCGTCCTCGTACGGTCGTGCTGATGCGTCACGGTGTGCCCGCTTTTGGCCACGCCGCCCGACGTGCCTTATATCCTAATACTAACTCCTGGCCCATGTCCCGCAACCCGCAATCGTCGCGTCCTCTCGTCATTGCCGCCGTGATGGCGTCCATGGCGATGGTCGCCATCGAAGCCACCATCGTTTCCACCGCCATGCCTCAGATCGTCGCGCAACTCGGCGATCTGCATCTGTACAGCTGGGTCTTCTCGTCGTTCCTGCTCACCCAGACCGCGATGACCGTGGTCTTCGGCAAACTCGCCGACCTGTATGGCCGCAAGCCGATCGTGCTGGCCGGCATCGCGATCTTTCTGATCGGCTCGGTGCTGGCCGGCTTTGCCTGGTCGATGCCGGCGATGATCGCGTTCCGTCTGATTCAGGGCGTCGGCGCGGGCGCGATCCAGCCGGTCACGCTGACCATCGTCGCCGACCTCTATCCCGCGCGCGAACGCGGCAAGGTGCAAGGCTATCTCGCGAGCGTCTGGGCGATTTCGGCGGTGGTGGGTCCGATGGTCGGCGGCTTCATCATCCACAACATGTCGTGGGCCTGGATCTTCTGGATGAACGTGCCGATCGGACTCGCCTCCGCGGCCGGCTTCATCGCGTTCCTGCGCGAATCGGAACGGCATGCGCGCCCTTCGATCGATTTCGGCGGCGCGGCGCTGTTCATGGCGGCAATCGCCGCGCTCATGATGGCGCTCACTTACGCCGGCGACGACCAGGTCGCGCAAGCCTCGATGGCGGGCGGAGCCTTCGTGCTGTGCGTGCTGCTGTTCGTGTGGCAGGAGCGCCGCGCGGCTGAACCGATGATCTCCTTCGCGCTGTGGAGCCGCCGGCCGATCGCCGCCTGCAACGGCTCGACCTTGCTGTCCGGCATGATCCTGATGGGCGCCACCACGTTCCTGCCAATGTACGTGCAGGGCGTGCTGCATCGCTCGCCGGTGATCGCCGGCCTCGCGTTGACGATGATGATGGTGGGCTGGCCGACCGGCGCCACGTTCGCAGCGAAGTCGTTTCATCGCCTCGGCTTGCGGCGCATTCTGATCGGCGGCAGCACGTTCATTCCGCTCGGCGCGGTGCTGCTGCTGTTCCTGTCGCCCGGCGGCTCGCCGCTCGTCGCCGCGTTCGGTTCGCTCATCATGGGCTTCGGCATGGGCACGTCGAGCGTCAGTTCGCTGGTGCTGATTCAGGAGATCGTCGGCATGGGCGAGCGCGGCAGCGCCACCGCGTCGAACCTCTTCTCGCGTAATCTCGGCAGCACGTTGGGCGCGACGCTGTTCGGCGCGGTGCTCAACTTCGGGCTCAGTCATTCGAATGGCGCGGCCGCGGTCACCTCGGATCAGTTGAGGGCGCTGCTGCAGAATCAGGCCGTCAATCTCGGCGAGAGCGACATGATCCGCGCGGTACTGCATCAGTCGCTGCACCTCACGTTCATCTCGCTCTTCGTCATCGCGATCTTCGTGGTCGCGCTGCTGTTGTTCGTGCCGTCGATCAGCATCGGGGCGGAGAAGAAGATGCCGCTCGAGGCGTTGTCGCCGCTAGAGGATTGACATGCGTGGTGAGCACGGCGCCGCACTGCGCGCTGCCACGCTCGGTTCGATAGCGCGGCGGCGCTGTTGCTAGCGTCAGCGCGCGGGCAACGTCGCCGCGAAAAAGCGGATCGCCCGATCAGCAGCCAGCGCATGCACCGCATCACGATCGACGCCCGGCCCGTCCTCGCAGATGCCCGCGAGATGCGCGACCACATCGGCGAGACACGTATCCAAGAATGTGTAGTGCGACGCGCCCGGCACCATCTCGACATGCGCTTTGGGCATCAAGCCCGCGATGCGGTGAATGTTGGTGGCCACGGGCGCGGTGACGTCGGCCTCGCCCGCGAGCAGCGAGACTGGAATCGTCACGTCGGCGAACGTGGCGCTGTCGAAGGCTTCACCGAGCGCGGGCGCAATGGCGAACACGGCTTTAACGCGTGGATCGCGATACGATGCGCCGGACCGTGCGCGCGACGCCTTGGTTTCCGGCGAAAGATCGTCGAGCGTCAAGGGCGCCGCGCCCGATGCGTCGCTGATCCGCGCCGCCTCTGGTGGATGGCAGATGGCGTCGGCCTGGGGTGACGTGCAGAAGCGCTCGAACGCCTGCAGATTGGTCCGCGCGCCCGCCAGTTCGAGCACCGTGTAACCGCCCAGCGAGAACCCCACCGCGCCGATCCGCTCGCGGTCCACATGCCGGCCGAGCATCGGATCGGCGAGCACGCCGTCGAGCACTTCGCTCGCGTCGGTGGCGCGCTCCCACCAGAGCATGAAGCCGTCGCGGGTCAGCGGCGCCGCCGCGGTGTTACCCGGATGATTGGCGCCCGCCACGATATAGCCTTGCGCGGCGAGCGCCGCGGCCAGCCAGTCGAGACTGTCCGCGGTGCCGCCCGTGCCGTGCGAGAGCACCAGCAACGGGTAGCTTGTGCGCGCGGTGGAGAGCGGCGCATCGTCGGCGGCGGCGTGGCCGCGAAAGATCGGATGACCGGGCGCGCCGATCTCGCGCGGCGTCTGCGGCACCGACGTATCGACCGGATACCAGATGCGCGTCACCAGCGCCTCGGTCTTCGCCCCGCGCCAATTGCGGGCTACGGCGGGATGAAACACCCGCGTGGTCTCGCCCACATGCAAGTCGACCTGATCCGCCGACGCGGCACCCGCCCAGCACAACGCCGCCGCACACGCCAGCCTGGCGATGACGGCACAACTCACACGAAACATGGTCAGTCCTTGCGGATTGGAATCATCAGGTCGGTCACGCACGTCTGCTGCAAACCGGCGACCAGTGGACTGCGATACAACTCGAGCGCGGGACGCCGGTCGCGCAGAAAGCCGCTTTGCGGCAGCCAGCCGCCGTAAAGTGCGCGAAAGGTCGGTGAGATCAGCGCATACGGGCCGATCAGCCGATGCACCGCATACAGTCCGCCTTCGAGCCGCAAGGGTTCGACGGCGTCGTCCATCTCGACGGCCACGGCATGCGGCCCCGTGAGAATCGCCGCGCGATAGCTGAAGCTGTCCTTTACCGCGGGATCGCGCACGCAGATGCCCACGCGCTGATCCATCGCCGCGTTTTCGTCGCAATGCAGCATCGTCATGAGCGAGCGAAAGGTCTGGCCGATGGTCGCGACCGGCCCGTCATGCCGAAGACTGAGCACGTCGAACGGCGCGATCTCCGTGAGTTCGACGGCAGGCAACGCCGGAACCGGGACGTTGCTCCGTGACGCGGCGAGCGGTGCGTCCGCCGACCTGCCCGTGCATGGCGCCGCCAGACGTTTCTGGCGCGCCTTGAACTCGCTCGGCGAAACACCGGTGAAGCCGCGAAACGCCCGCGCGAAAGCCTGCGGGCTGTTGTAGCCGGCATCGTGCGCGACCGTGGTGACCGACGCGGCGGCATCGGTCAACCGTTGCGCCGCTTGCGCAAGCCGCAGGCGTTGCACGGTCTCCACGACGCTTTCGCCCGTCAGCGCGCGGTAGACGCGATGAAAATGAAACGGCGACAGATGCGCCACCGCGGCGAGGCTCTCCAGCGTGTGGTGCGCGCCGGGTTCGAGCAGAATCGCCTCGACCACGCGGGCGATCCGTCGGCGGTAGTCACGTTCGGTGCTGGGCTTCATCATGGCGCTAGGATAGCGGCGTCGCTGCCGCAAGACGGTGCAGAGCTTGCGAAATTTTAGGCGGCGCGTGCCATGTGATGTTTCACACTCATTCCCGTTCGGGTCGGCAGCCCGTTCGGTCAAGCTCCGGCGCGGCATTGCGCCATCATCCACGCATGAACCGCATCCACCGCGGCCGAGCGCGCCGGCTGCGCGGAGCGCATCAAAAAGAGCGGCGCGAGCGCGAAGCCCGGCACTTGCGGCAGGACTTCGACGCGGCCGCTTGTCAGCGCGTCGCCCGCGTCGAGTCGCGACACCATCGCGATGCCCGCTTCCTGTTCCGCAGCGGCTACGAGAAAACGTGGATCGCTGACCGTCATCGCCCGGCGTGTGCGCAAGCCGCCGCGCTTCAGTTCGGGCAGCCACGGCGCCCATTCGGGATGCGCCTCGTGAACCAGCAACGGCGCCTGCGTCAGCACCCCGGGAAACGGCGCGTCGCGCAGACGGCGCGCCGTCATCGGTCCGCAGATCGCCACGGCCGCTTCTTCGAGCAACGGCTCGCACACGACTTCGGGCGTACGGATCGCCTTCGCCGACACCACCAGGTCGACATCCACACGATCGATCTCGTTGACTTCCTCGCCGGTCACGAGCCAGAGCTCCAGATTGGGCAAGGCCTCGGCGAACGCGCCCATGCGCGGCATCAGCCAGCCTGAAGCGAATTGTGGCGCGCACACCAGAATCACCGAATCCGGATTGCCGTACGGCTCGATGCGATCGCGCCCGTCGGCAAGCGTGGCGAGCGCCGTCGCCACGGTTTGCGCGTACAGCGTGCCGGCGGCCGTCAGCGCCACGCCGCGGCCGATCCGGCGAAACAGCGGCTGCCCGGTCCACTCCTCGAGTTGCTGGATCTGATGGCTGATCGCCGATTGCGTCAGCGCCAGTTCCTGCGCGGCGCGCGTGAAGCTGCCGAGCCGCGCGGCGGCGTCGAAGGCGAGCAAGGCTTGCAAGGGCGGAAGTCTGCGCATCGTTCGGTCAGGGTCAGATATTAGATATTTCGATACTTCCAGCAAGATTCTTCGCTTTTCGGCGGAATTTTTCCCCGCAATCATAGACCCAGTTGCCCATCCCTCGTAATTGCGGTTCTGCAGATATGAAAAATATTGGTGTGATGGGCACCCCATAAAACCGATTGGATTACTCCGCATGACCTTGAATCTGAACGCGCCGCACCCGTATCTGAAAAGCCCCGGCCAGGACGGCGGCCAGCCTGCCGCTCCAACCTACGCGGGCGTGCTGTCCTTCATGCGCCGCCCCTACTCGCGCGACCTCAGCGGCGTGGACGTGGCCGTGTCGGGCATTCCGCTCGATCTCGCCACGACCTTCCGCCCCGGCACGCGCTTCGGTCCGGCGGGCGTGCGCGCCGCCTCCGTACAACTGGCGGAACTCGGCGCATTTCCGTGGGGCGTCGATCCTTTCGACCATTTGAACGTGGTCGACTACGGCGACTGCTGGTTCGACGCGCACAACCCGTTGGGCATTCGCGACGCGATCATCGCGCACGCCCGCGGCATTCTCGCCACCGGCACGCGCATGCTGACGTTCGGCGGCGACCACTACATCACGTATCCGCTGCTGGTCGCGCACGCCGAGAAATACGGCAAGCCGCTGAGCCTGATCCATTTCGATGCGCATTGCGACACCTGGCCGGACGACAACCCCGATTCGCTGAACCACGGCACGATGTTCTACAAAGCGATCCGCGAAGGGCTGATCGATCCCGCGCGTTCGGTGCAGATCGGCATTCGCACCTGGAACGACGACTTCATGGGCGTGCGCATTCTCGACGCGCCGTGGGTCCATCGCAACGGCACGCAAGCGACGATCGACGAAGTGCTGTCCGTCGTCGGCAGTGCGCCCACTTACCTCACCTTCGACATCGACTGTCTCGATCCCGCCTTCGCGCCCGGCACGGGTACACCGGTGGCAGGTGGCCTGAGTTCGGCGCAGGCGCTGGAGATCGTGCGCGCCCTGGGCGCCGTGAATCTGATCGGCGCGGACGTGGTGGAAGTGTCGCCGCCGTACGACCACAGCGACGTGACCGCGCTCGCCGCGGCGCATCTCGCCGCGGACATGCTGTGCCTGATGCGCAATCAGAAGCTGCAACGCCTCGCGCGTCAATAGGCGCGCCCTCGCCCCGTTGAACCCTTTCCGGATGAGATGACCCACCATGCCCCGCACCACGATGAAACCGCTTCTGGCCGCCTTGCTGCTCGGTGCATTCAGCGCCGCCTCGCACGCCGACGAAAAACAGCTCAACCTGTACAACTGGGCGGACTACATCGCGAAAGACACCGTGCCGAACTTCGAGAAAGAGTCGGGCATTCATGTGCGTTACGACGTGTACGACGGCGACGAAACCCTGCAGGCCAAACTGCTGACCGGATCCACCGGCTATGACGTCGTGGTGCCGACCTCGAACTTTCTCGCGAAGCAGATCGAAGCCGGCATCTATCAGAAGCTCGACAAATCGAAGCTGCCGAATCTGACGAACCTCGACCGCAACCTGCTGAAGCTCGTCGCCGACGCGGACCCCGGCAATCAGTACGCGGTGCCGTGGGCGTGGGGCACAACGGGGCTCGGCTACAACGTCACCCGCGTGAAAAAGATTCTCGGCAGCGAGCTGCCGCTCGATAACTGGGACATCCTGTTCAAGCCCGAGTACCTGAGCAAGCTGAAGAGTTGCGGCGTCTCTGTGCTCGATGCGCCGTCCGATGTGTTCGCGGTCACGCTGCACTATCTCGGCCGCGACCCGAACAGCGAGAATCCCGCCGACTATCAGGCCGCGTACGACGCGCTGAAAAGGATTCGCCCGTATATCACGCAGTTCAACGCGACGAGCTACATCAACGACCTGGCCGGCGACGACGTCTGCTTCGCACTGAGCTGGTCGGGCGATGTTTCGATGGCGAGCCATCGCGCGCGCGAAGCCGGCAAGAGTTACGAGGTCAAGTACTTCATTCCGCAAGGCGGCGCGCCGGTCTGGTTCGACATGATGGCGATCCCGAAAGATGCGCCGCACCCCGAAGCGGCGCTCGACTGGATCAACTATATCGAGCGCCCCGAAGTGCACGCCGACATTACCAACACCGTGTTCTATCCGAACGCGGATGCCGCCGCGCGCAAATTCGTGCGGCCGGAAATTCTCAACGACCCGACCGTGTATCCGCCTGAGCCCGTGCTGAAAACGTTGTTTCTGCTCAAGCCCTTGCCCGCGCAGATCAAGCGTCTGGAAGGCCGCTTGTGGGCGCAGCTGAAATCGGGTTCGTGATGTACCGCTGAAGTAACCGGGCGGCCGTCAGGCCGGCTGGCCTTCCGCCGTTAGCAACTCGATGCCGTCGAGTTGCGCCGCGCAGGTATCGCGCACGATCGTGACGAAATCATCGAAATAAGGCCGGCTCGCGAAGCCTTTCGCGGCCACCGCGTACAGCTCGCTCCACAGTCCCTGTGTGCCCACGCGTTTGGCCAGCACGTAATCGTGGTCGACGTAATTTTTCACGCCCCAGTTCGGCAGCGCCGCGATCCCGCGGCGGCTCGCTACCAGTTGCATGATGGCGATGGTCAGCTCCGCCGTGCGTCGTTCGAGTTTGATACCGGCCGGCTCCAGCACCTGGCGAATCAGATCGATGCGCGCCTCGGGCACCGGATAGGTAATCAACGTCTCGTCGCGCAGATCGTCCGACACCACGCGACGCTTGTTGCGCAGCCGATGCTCGTTGGCCATCACCACCAGGATCTCGAAGCGGAATAGCGGCGCGATATGCAGGCTGCGCCGCGTGGCCGGTTTCGAGCCGATCACCACATCGGCCTTGCCGTCGCTCAGCAAGCGCAACGGGTCAGCGTGGAAGCCGGCGACCAGATCCACTTCGACTTCCGGCCAGCGCCGGCGGAACTCGTCCATCACCGGCATCAGCCAGTCGAAGCAGGTGTGGCATTCCAGCACGATGCGCAACTCGCCGCGCGTGTCGCCCTTCAGACGCACGAGATCGCGCTCCGCCGCACTCACCGCCGCGATCGTCTCGCGGCCGAGCGCCAGCAGCCGCTCGCCGGCGGCGGTAAAGCGCAAGCCCTGTTTGGTGCGCTCGAACAGCGACACCTCGTAGTGCGCCTCGATATCGCGAATCTGATGTGACAGCGCCGACTGGCTCAGATGCACGCGCTCGGCGGCCGCCACCAGCTTGCCCGAATCGGCAATGGCAATCAGCGAACGCAAGTGGCGAAGCTCAAGCATGGGATGGCTCCGCGTTAAACGAATCAGGTTGGATATGAATCTGGCTCATACATTGGTGAAAACATGTCGCTTGATGAATCATAGCGTGACTTTCACACTGGGCGCCAATTCACACAACGTACAACAGGACTTCACATGGCCCGCACGCATATTCCCGGCTTTCCCCGCATCGGCGCGCAGCGCGAACTGAAATTCGCGCAGGAATCGTTCTGGCGCGGCGAATCCGACGAACAGTATCTGCGTGGCGTCGCGCGCGAACTGCGCGCCCGTCATTGGCAATTGCAGCAGGATGCCAGGCTGGATTTCGTCACCGTCGGCGACTTCGCCTACTACGACCAGATGCTCAATCTGAGCGCGCTGCTCGGCGCATTGCCGCAGCGGTTCGGCTTCGATCCGAAGGCGCTGTCGCTCGCGCAGTACTACGAGCTCGCGCGCGGCAACGCCGCGCAACCGGCGATGGAAATGACCAAATGGTTCGACACGAACTACCACTACCTCGTCCCCGAACTGGGCCCGCAGACGAGTTTCGACGGCGGCGTCGAGTGGCTGTTCGAGGAGATCGATGAAGCGCTCGCGCTGAATCTGCCGGTCAAGCCGGTGCTGATCGGGCCGATCACTTACCTGTGGCTGTCGAAGAGCCATGTCGCCGGTTTCGACCGTTTGTCGTTGCTGCCGAAGCTCGTGATCCGCTACAGCCGTCTGCTGGACAAGCTCAAGCAGCGCGGCATCGAATGGGTGCAGTTGGACGAGCCGGCCTTGTGCGTCGATCTGCCCGCTGAATGGCTCGACGCGTTTTCCGCCGCCTATGACGTGCTCGGCACGTCGGGTGTGAAAGTGCTGCTGGCCACGTACTTCGAAAGCGCCGCGGAGCACGCGCCGCGTGTGGCCGCGCTGCCGGTCGCCGGCGTGCATCTCGACCTGGTGCGCGCCCCGCAGCAACTCGACGCGTGGCGCGCGGCCTTGCCCGCGCACGCGGTGTTGTCGGCCGGTGTGATCGATGGCCGCAATATCTGGCGCGCGGATCTCGGCGAGATCGTCGAATCGTTGCAGGCATTGCATGCGGAATTTGGCGAACGGCTGTGGGTTTCGTCGTCGTGCTCGTTGCTGCATGTGCCGGTCTCGCTCGACGCGGAAAAGAAACTCGACGCCGATCTGAAATCCTGGCTCGCCTTCGCCACCGAGAAACTCGACGAAGTCGCCACGCTCGCCCTCGCCTTGCGCGATCCCGCGGCAGCCGAAGCGACGCTCGCCGCCACTGACCGCGCGCTCGAAGCGCGCCGCCACTCCAGCGCGGTGGTCAACGCGTTCGTGCAAAAACGCGTGGCCGCGGTGAGCAGTGCGATGGCCGACCGGCAAAGCCCGTTTGCCGAACGCATTCGTCTGCAGCGCGAAGCGCTCGGTCTGCCGCTCCTGCCGACCACCACGATCGGCTCGTTCCCGCAAACGCCGGCGATCCGCCAGGCGCGTGCCGCTTACAAACGCGGCGAACTGCGCGCGCTCGACTATCTGCAGCGCATGCGCGCCGAGATCGAGATCGCCGTTCGCAAACAGGAAGAGTTAGGTCTCGACGTGCTGGTGCATGGCGAAGCCGAACGCAACGACATGGTCGAATATTTCGGCGAACAGTTGTGGGGCTATGCGTTCACGGAAAACGGCTGGGTGCAGAGCTACGGCTCGCGCTGCGTGAAACCGCCGATCATCTACGGCGATGTCTACCGTCCCGAACCGATGACGGTCGAGACCACGCGTTACGCGCAATCGCTCACGCAGCGTCTGATGAAAGGCATGCTGACCGGCCCGGTGACGATGCTGCAATGGTCGTTCGTGCGTGACGACCAGCCGCGCTCGAGCACCGCACTGCAACTCGCGCTCGCGATCCGCGACGAGGTCGTGGATCTGGAAAAGGCCGGCATTCGCATCATCCAGATCGACGAACCGGCTTTCCGCGAAGGCTTGCCGTTGCGTCGAGCCGATTGGGCCGCCTATCTGGAATGGGCCACGCGTGTGTTCCGCATTTCCGCAGCGGGCGTCGCCGATCAAACGCAGATTCATACGCATATGTGCTATTCGGAGTTCAACGACATACTGCCGTCGATAGCCGCGATGGATGCCGACGTGATCACCATCGAAACCTCGCGCTCGGCGATGGAACTGCTCGACGGCTTCGGCGCCTTCGCGTATCCGAACGAAATCGGCCCGGGTGTCTACGATATCCACTCGCCGCGCGTGCCGGACGCGCAAGCCATGCAACGTCTGCTGGAACGCGCGTGCGAAGTGATTCCGGCCGAACGCCTGTGGGTCAATCCGGATTGCGGGCTGAAGACGCGCGGCTGGCCGGAAACGGAAGCGGCGCTGACGAATATGGTTCGGGCCGCCAAGGCATTGCGTGCGAAGCTGGCGGCGAGGCAGCCGGATGCATTGACGGCTTAAGAGGATCAGCCGTTGATCTGGCGTTGGTCGCCCATCCGTGCGTTGTTTCGTGTCGCGCGGATGGGTTTTTTCACGTAGACAGGTTCAGTCTTTCGCGTACAGCGTCGAGTCCGCGAAGCCTTCCGCGGCGAGCACCTGTCCGACCAGAATCAACGCGGTCCGCTCGATGGATGTCGACTGCACCTTGCTGACGATGTCGTCGAGCGTGCCGGTGATCTTCTCCTCGTCCGGCCAGCTCGCGCGATAGATCACCGCGATCGGACATGCGCCGCCGTAATGCGGCCGCAATTCGTCGACGATGCGTGCAAGGTGCCGCACGCCGAGGTGAATCGCCATCGTCGCGCGATGGCGGGCGAGGTCGGCCAGTTGTTCGCCTTCGGGCATGCTGGTTTTGCTTGCGAAGCGCGTGAGGATCAGCGTCTGCGAAACGTCGGGCAGCGTGAGTTCGCAACCGAGCGCCGCCGCGCTTGCCGCCGTAGCGGTGACACCCGGCACGATCTCGTAGGGAATCTTCAGTTCGCGCAGTCTGCGGATCTGTTCGCCGATCGCGCCGTACAAGGACGGATCGCCGGAATGCACGCGCGCCACATCCTGGCCTTTGGCATGCGCGGCCGCGAGCAACGCGATGATCTGATCGAGGTCGAGCTCGGCGGTGTTGACGACCTGCTGCGCCGCGTGACCTTCGAGCACCGCGGCCGGCACGAGCGAACCCGCGTACAGGATCACCGGACAGCTGCGCACGAGGCGCTGCCCTTTTACCGTGATCAGTTCCGGGTCGCCGGGACCCGCACCGATAAAAAACACCGTCATTCACTACTCCATGATTCGTTGAGGCCGCATGGCATGCATGCACGATTCAGGCTGCGGCTTGCAGCGCGTCGAGCAGACCTGAAACGCTTTCGAATTCCCGCTCCGCCGCCGGTAACTCGGGACGGCGCAGCATCACGACTGGCAAACCGCGTTCACGCGCGACTTCGAGTTTCGCCTCGGTTGCGTTGCCGCCGCTGTTTTTACTGACGACCACGTCGAATGCTTGCAGCGCGAACAACGCGCGCTCGCCTTCGGGCGTGAACGGACCGCGCGCCGCGAGTATCCGCGCACGCGGCGTGTCTGCGTGTGCTTCGAGACAACGCACGATCCAGAACTGATGCGGGGGAATCTCGTCGAGATGCGCGAGCGGCTCGCGGCCGAGCGTGAAGAGCGGCTTTCTGAACGGCGCGAGCGCATCCGTGAGCTCGTTCCAGTTGCCGACCATGCGCCAGTCGTCGCCGGCTTGCGGCTGCCAGGCCGGGCGGCGTAGCGCCCAATATGGCACGCGCATGGCGCGGCTCGCCTGCGCCGCATTTGCGCTAATTTGCGCGGCATAGGGATGTGTCGCGTCGATCACGAGACCAATGCCTTCGCTTTCGATGTAGCGTGCCATGCCTTCGCTGCCGCCGAAGCCGCCCACGCGCACCGTGCACGCCAGATCGTCCGGCACCTTGCCGAGGCCGGCGAGACTATACACGTGCTCAGCGCCGAGTTGCCGCGCGATCCGCAGCGCGTCGCCGGTACCGCCGAGTAGCAGAATCCGCTTCATTGCGCGGCTCCGATCAGCTTGCCCTGGCGATCGATCGCGAACATTTCGACGTTGACCTGCGGCGGCACGATCTCGCGCGCCACCGCCAGCGCATGCCGGCAGACGATATCGCCGAGCGGCACCTGCTGCGCGCGCGCCAGCGCAACCGCCTGCTGACTTGTGTTGGCCGCACGGATCGCAGCCTGAAGCGCGTCGTCGGCACCCTGTTCGGCGGCCCATTGCGCGAGCCGTTCGAGGTCGATGCTCGAATTGCGGCTATGCAGGTCGAGATGCCCCGCCGCCAGCTTGCTGAGCTTGCCGAAGCCGCCGCACACGCTCAGGCGCTCGACGGGCGCGCGCTTCATATGCTTGAGCACCGCGCCGACGAAGTCGCCCATTTCGATCAATGCGATATCCGGCAGGCCGTAATGCGCGCGCATTGCGTCCTCGCTCGCGTTGCCGGTGCAGGCGGCGAGATGCGTGTAGCCGTTCGCGCGCGCGACGTCGATGCCCTGATGGATCGACGCGATATACGCCGAGCACGAGAAGGGCCGCACGATACCGGTGGTGCCGAGGATCGACAACCCGCCGAGAATGCCGAGGCGCGGGTTCATCGTTTTCAGCGCGAGCGCTTCGCCGCCTTCCACGCCGATCGTCACTTCGAAGCCGCCGCCATACGCATGCTCCGCTGCGAGTTCGGCGAGATGCTCGGTCATCATTCTGCGCGGCACCGGGTTGATGGCGGGTTCGCCGACCGGCAGCGTCAATCCCGCGCGCGTCACCGTGCCGACGCCCGGCCCCGCGCGAAATATCACGCCCGGTTCGGCGACGAGGCGCACGCGAGCGAAGACGACCGCGCCGTGCGTGACGTCGGGATCGTCGCCGGCGTCCTTGACGGTGCCGGCTTCGGCGCCGCCGCTGCCGTTGTCGATCAGGCGGCAGAACACCAGCGGCATTGGCACATGCTGGCCCTTCGGCAACACGATCTCGGCGACCTCGCTGACGACACCCGCGAGCAACAGACGCGCCGCCGCCAGCGACGTCGCGGTGGCGCAACTGCCGGTCGTGTAGCCGCTACGCAGCGGCGCGGGGTGTTCGGGCGTTTCTTCGCGCATCAGGGTTTTTGCGGTAAGTCGGTGTTGGTGGTGCTTGTGCCTTTCGTAGCTTTCGCTTCGTTCGTGACACTCGTGGAGCTCACGGCGTTCGTGGCACTCTTGGCGTTCGCGTCGTTCTTGGCGTTCGTGCCGGTCTTAACGTTGGTAGCGTTCGTGAAACTCTCGGCAGTCGCGGCGTCAATCGCGTTAGCGGTTCCAGCGGCGTTCACGTCCCCGCCCCCGACCGGCTTCGTCGCCTCCAACAGCGTAATCGGCAACGCCTGCCGCCACGTATCGAAACCGCCGAGCGGTTGCGCATCCGCCAACGCGATCCGCGTCAACGTCCCGCCATGCCGCTCGCGCCATGCCGCCAACGCCGCCTCGCCTTGCAACGTGACCGCATTGGCGACCAACCGGCCGCCTTCGCGCAGACTGGCCCAGCAAGCCTCCAGCACGCCCGGCGCCGTCACGCCGCCGCCGATGAACACGGCGTCCGGCACCGGCAACCCCTGCAGCGCTTCAGGTGCGCGGCCCGCCACGAGTTGCAGGCCCGGCA
The DNA here is from genome assembly GCF_046027915.1 of Paraburkholderia sp. RL17-347-BIC-D. Taxonomy (NCBI): domain Bacteria; kingdom Pseudomonadati; phylum Pseudomonadota; class Betaproteobacteria; order Burkholderiales; family Burkholderiaceae; genus Paraburkholderia; species Paraburkholderia sp. RL17-347-BIC-D. Next base: position 97,803 of record NZ_JARESS010000011.1, on the reverse strand, counting down.
CACCCAGCGCATCGCGATTGTGTTCGATAAAGCGTTGCCGCTCCGCGTGTCCTTCAATCGCGATCGCGCGGCAGGTGGCATGCGCGCGCATCCATTCGATGCCGATCGAGCCGCTGCCCGCGCCCACGTCCCACAGCAATTCGCCCGGCGTCGGCGCGAGGCGCGCGAGCGTGATCGCGCGCACGTCACGCTTGGTCAACTGGCCGTCGTGGCGAAAGGCGTCGTCGGGCAAACCGCAGGTCAGCGGCAGACGCGGCGCGCCTTCAGTGGCACGGCAGTCGAGCGCGATCAGGTTCAGCGCGGCCACCTCGCCCGCGGACCACTGATCCGCGCGGCCGTCGATGCGCCGTTCCAACTCGCCGCCCAGGTGTTCCAGCACGCTCATGCGTGTCGCCCCGAAACCGCGTGCATTCAGTAGTTCTGCGAGCGCCGCGGGCGTGCGGCCGTCCGCGCTCAGCACGAACACGCGCGCGCCGTCGTGCAGATGCGCGTTCAGCGTGGACAACGGCCGGCCCACCAGCGACACCGTCGCGATGTCCTGCAACGGCCAGCCGAGGCGCGCGGCCGCGAGCGACAACGACGAGGGCGCGGGCAGCACCCGCAACTCCCCCGCCGGCAATTGCCGCGCGAGCGTCGCGCCGACGCCGAACAGCATCGGGTCGCCGCTCGCCAGCACGCACACGGCGCCACCGCGCTCGGCGAGCAGCGGTGCGAGATCGAACGGACGCGGCCACGCGGCACGGCGCGCAGTGAGGCGCGCGGGCAGCATCGCCAGATGGCGTTCGCCGCCGTACACCACTGATGCTTCCAGCAAAGCACGCCGCGCGGGCCTTCCCAAACCGGCGAAGCCGTCGTCGCCTATGCCCACCACCGTCAGCCACGCCGGCATGCATCCATCCTCGTTCTGTGTCTTCAAATAATGCGCTGTGCCACGCCGATCAAAGCGTCCAGCCTCGTTGTGCTGTTCGAAAAAAGGCATAATACAGCCGCCGGTGCCCTTCGGGGCCGAAGAGGGAACACAGTGCCGCTGTGGCTGCCCCCGCAACTGTATGCAGCGAGTCCGCCTGCGCTCCACGCCACTGGTTCGACCGGGAAGGCCGCGGCGGACCACGACCTGCCAGCCAGGAGACCTGCCGGCGAGACTGTTCGTGCCAGCCAACATCGGGCGGGGTGTACCGATGCCGTAGCAATGCCCGCCTCGCGGCTTGCTCGGGCCGTCGCGCGACGCTAAACCCGGTGTCCGTCTTGAATCAAGCTTCGCCTTTCACCGTTTTATCCGACGCGGCTCTCACGCTGCGGCCCTCGGCGTGTCCGGGGCTGCTGCGCATCGTCGCCGCGCGCGACGGCGGGATTTGCCGGATCAAGTTGCCCGGCGGTGAATTGAGCGCGGCGCAGGCTCGGGCGGTCGCGCAGGCCAGCGCACGGTACGCGGCCGGGGTGATCGAGCTGACCAATCGGGCGAATGTGCAGGTGCGTGGGGTGAAGCGCGGTGACGAGGCGGCGTTGATTGCGGCTTTGGTCGATGCGGGTCTCGGGCCGATGCCGGCGACCGGCGCGGGGAACGCTGCGGACGCACTCGCCGCAGCCGCAGCCGACGACGTGCGCAACGTAATGATCAGCCCCGCTGCCGGACGCGATCCGTTCGCCCTGTTCGACACGCGCCCGCTAAGCGCCGAGTTGCTCACGATGCTGCAAAGCGAAGCGCGTTTCGCGGCGCTATCGCCGAAATTCGCGCTGCTGCTGGACGGCGGCGAGCGGCTCGCGAGAGTGGATCATCCGCACGATGTGTGGCTGGCGGCATCGCAAGAGGCGGATGGCGTGCGGTTCGTGTTCGGGTTGGCGGGTTGTCCGCCTGTTAGCGAGTCTGCTGGCTTTTTAGCACACAGCGAGCGCATCGCGCCGGACAAGCCCCGCGCAGACGGCACAGGCGCATTAGCCGCGATACTTCCTTCGCAAGTCACCGCACTAGTCCGCGCGCTGCTCCTCACATTCCTCGACCTCGCTTCCGCCGACGCCACGCGCATGCGCCATCTGCTAGCCGCGCATTCCGTCAATGCTGTACTGCGTCACGCTCAGCGATATCTCGACTTCCCACTGACGCAAAACGCGAAGCTGGCCAAGTGGCATCGCGTTGCACCGGCCGACGCCAGCCTCCGCCTCGGCGCCCACGCTCAACGCGTGGCCGAAACCTGGCACGTCGGCGGCCAGCCGTCGCTCGGACGCCTCGACGCCGACACCCTTAACGGCCTCGCGACACTTTCGCAACAGCACGGCAACGGCACGCTTCGCCTAACACCCTGGCAAAGCGTGCTGCTACCCGACATCGCCACGCACGCCGTCCCGACAGTGCTGTCCGGTCTGAACACGCTCGGTCTCGCCTGCGATTCCGCGCAAGCCATCACGCGCCTGATCGCGTGCGCCGGATCGAGCGGCTGCGTGAAGGGCCTCGCCGACACCAAGTCCGACGCGCTGCGCCTCGCGGCCCGCCTGCCTGCGGACGTCGACGTGCATCTGAGCGGCTGCTCGCGCTCGTGCGCCGCCGCGCATTGCGCACCGTACACGCTGCTCGGAGCCGCGCCCGGCCTCTATGACCTTTATCGACGCGACGGCCAGCCCGGTTTCGGCCAGTGCGTCGCGCGCCAACTGACGATCGGCCAGGCCGCCGACATGCTCGAACGCCTCGCCCGGAGTGACACCGATGCTTGATTACATTCGCGACGGTCAGGAGATCTATCGCCAATCCTTCGCGACGATTCGCGCGGAGGCCGACTTGTCGCGCATTCCCGCCGACCTCGAGAAACTCGCGGTGCGCGTGATCCACGCGTGCGGCATGGTCGACGTGATCGACGATCTGCAATCGTCCGCAGGCGCGGGCGCAGCGGGCCGCGCGGCGCTCGCGCAAGGCGCGCCGATCCTGTGCGATGCCGGCATGGTCGCGCAAGGCATCACGCGTGCGCGGCTGCCGGCGCACAACGAAGTCATCTGTACGCTCGCGCATCCGGACGTGCCGTCGCTCGCACGCGAACTCGGCAATACACGCTCGGCGGCGGCGCTCGAATTGTGGCGGCCACATCTGGCGGGCAGCGTCGTGGTGATCGGCAATGCGCCGACCGCCCTCTTTCATCTGCTCGATATGCTCGACGCCGGTGCGCCCAAACCCGCGCTGATTCTCGGCTTTCCAGTGGGTTTTGTCGGCGCGGCCGAATCCAAAGCCATGCTCGCGGACGACAGCCGCGGCGTGCCCTACGTGGTGGTGCATGGCCGGCGCGGCGGCAGCGCGATGGCGGCAGCCGCGGTGAACGCGCTGGCCACGGAGGTCGAATAAATGACGGCGCAAGGACGTTTGTTCGGACTCGGCGTCGGCCCCGGCGACCCGGAACTCATCACACTGAAAGCGCTGCGTTTGCTGAAGGCGTCGCCGGTGGTCGCGTACTTCGTCGCCAAGGGCAAGAAAGGCAACGCGTTCAGCATCATCGAGGCGCATTTGCACGACGCGCAACAGCATCTGCCGCTGGTGTATCCCGTCACGACGGAGGCGCTCGAACCGCCGCTTTCGTATGAAGCGATCATCGCCGACTTCTACGACACCGCCGCGGAAGTCGTCGCCGCTCACCTCGATGCGGGCCGCGACGTCGCGGTGATCTGCGAGGGCGATCCGTTCTTCTACGGCTCGTACATGTATCTGCACGATCGCCTTGCGGCGCGCTACGAAAGCGAAGTGGTGCCCGGCGTCTGCTCGATGCTCGGCGGCGCCGCCGTGCTCGGCGCGCCGCTGGTGTATCGCAATCAGAGCCTGTCGGTACTCTCGGGCGTGTTGCCGGAAGACGAACTGCGCCGGCGTCTCGCCGACGCCGACGCCGCCGTCGTGATGAAACTCGGCCGCAACTTCGACAAGGTGCGGCGCGTGCTCGGCGAACTCGGTCTCGCGGACCGCGCGCTCTACGTCGAACGCGCGACGATGGGCAATCAACGCATCGTGCCGCTCGCCGAAGTGGATCCGATGGCGTCGCCGTATTTCTCGCTGCTCGTGGTGCCGGGGGAAAAATGGCAAGGATGAGCGCGCCCGCGATCGTGATTCTCGGCACGGGCGCGTTGGCGACGGCGCGGCGCATTCAGGCGTTGTATGCCGGCAGCCAGGTGCATGCGTTGCAAGGACGCGTCGAAGCGGACGTGTCGTATAACGAACTCGGCGCGCATCTGCGGGAACTGTATGCGCGCGGCACGCCGATCGTCGCGTTGTGCGCGACAGGGATCGTGATTCGTTGCCTCGCGCCATCGTTGTCGAACAAGGGCGTCGAGCCGCCGGTGCTGGCCGTTGCCGAAGACGGCAGCGCGGTCGTGCCGCTGCTCGGCGGCCTCGCCGGCGTCAACCTGATGGCGCGCGAAATTGCCGCGATGCTGGCCGTGCCGGCCGCCATCACGACGAGTGGCGAATTGCGTTTCGGCACCTGCCTGCTCAATCCGCCCGACGGCTATACGCTCGCCGACATCGGCCAAGGCAAGCGCTTCGTGTCGGACCTGCTGGCCGGCGAAAGCACGCGCATCGAAGGCGAAGCGCCGTGGCTCGACGACGCGCAACTACCCCGCTCCGCCTCGGCGCGTCTTGCGATTCGCGTGACGCCGCGAGCATGGGACGGACGCGAGGATGAACTGGTGATTCATCCACGCAGCGTGGTCGCGGCGGTGACGGGCGTGGATGGCGGCATCGTGGCGCGCGTGCGCGAGGCACTGGACTCGCATGGTCTCGCGCCGCTGTCGCTCGCGGCCTTGCTGGCACCGTCTGATCGCATGGCGGACCCGGCACTTGCCGAAGCCGCGGCGAACCTGGACGTGCCGTTGCGTTTCGCGCTGGCACGCCCCGAAGATGGCGAGCCGCCTGCCAACCTGCTGCACGCCGCGCTGCGCATTCCCTACGAGACGTTGCACAACGATGCAGTTGCAGGCGTCGCGCTGGCGTTGGCGCCGCTCGCCATCGATGCGGACACGATCGGCCGCAAGCGTGGCCGCCTGAGCGTGATCGGTCTCGGGCCCGGCAGCGCCGATCTGATGGTGCCGGCCGCTCGCACGGCGCTCAACGTTGCCACCGATATTCTCGGCTACGACACCTACGTAAAGATGGCCGGCCCGTTGCGCGCCGACCAGCGCGTTCACGGCACGGACAATCGCGAGGAAATGCAACGCGCGCGGCATGCGTTCGAACTGGCGAGCGAGGGACGCGCGGTGGTCATGGTGTCCTCGGGCGATCCGGGGGTGTTCGCGATGGCGGCGGCGGCACTCGAAGCGCTGGAGTCGTCGGATAACGCGGATTGGGCGGCGGTCGAACTAAAGATCGTGCCTGGTGTATCGGCGGCGATGGCAACGGCGGCGCAAGCAGGTGCGCCGTTGGGTCACGACTTCTGCATGCTGTCGCTGTCCGACAATCTGAAGCCTTGGACGATTATCGAAAAGCGTCTGAGGCATGCCGCCGAAGCGGATCTGGTGATGGCGTTCTATAACCCGATTTCGCGCGCACGGCCATGGCAACTGGATAAAGCGCTGGACATCGTACGGGAGTATCGTGCGGCGCAAACTCAGGTTGTGCTGGGCCGAGACATCGGTCGACCCGGCAGCACGCTGAGGACGATCACGCTAGGCGAACTGCGCTCGTCCGATGTGGATATGCGCACGATGGTGATCGTGGGGTCGTCGACGACGCGGCGGTTTGGCAACGTGGCAGAAGGTCGTGAGTGGGTTTATACGCCTCGGTGGTATGAGTGAGTGGGCAGGCGGTGGTTATGGTGTTTTTCTGTGTATGAACCGGCGTATCGCGAGGCAGCAGACGAGCACAGGTGTGCCGATAAGTAGCGTAGCCACGGCCCAATAAAGGTTCATGACATACGACAACATATCGCCCTCGTTATCTGCCTTACTGCCTTCGCCCGTGACTGACAGCCAGAGTCTGACTATCGCACTGACAGATGACGGGACATGCAACGGGTATGTTGTGTACGGACTCGACAGGTACCATCCAAGATCACTAATGGCGAGAAGTGCAAGTAAAGATGCAATGAGGGTTACGGAAAAAGGCATCCTGGGAGTCTTCTTGCCACTCTTTCTTGCAACGAGATAGCGAGGCAGCCATCCTTTGAATTTCGCCAGAGCTAAAGCAATCAATAACGTAGAAACTAGCCAGTAGAGCAGCCACGCAAGCACGTTGATGTCATCAGGATTTGCCAGATATTCCGTGTTCGTGCAGCGTAGCCAGAATAGGAAAAATGCTTCCTCGCTGCTGGACATTTCGACCGGAAGTATGTCGAGAAGATGCACTGCGTACCAACCAGCAATCCCCGATATCACGGTCAAAACGGTGTAAATCGAAAGACGGATTGCGAATCGTTTTTTCATTTCACGTCGATCGTTCCGTAAGCTCGTAAAGCTGTGCCTGGCACTGGCACAGTCTGTCCCCTCGAACGAATGAATTTCTGAAGTCGATCGAATTCCTGAGGGTTCACGACGGTGATACATCCGTGACTCAACCTCAAGTGCCCCATTGGATGCAGTCGGAAGTTACCGCGCTTGATGCCATTGATATTGGTCGTGTCTCCCGTTGCTGGATTCCAGAGCGTGAACCACTTTCGACGGTCGGTAGTGACGGAGTCGGTCGCATACAACCAATCGTACAGAAAACCCATTAAGCCCCCTGACTGACGATCAACGAGAAAGTAGGTTCCCTTCGGAATCGGTCCAACGTTTTCTATCGCAGTATCAGCTGGGTTATCCCGGCCGTGACCGGTTCCCGAGAAGGCAGCAACGGGGATGCTTCCCTCGCACAAAAGGACCGAATCCGTCTGCCCATAAGAACAAAAGTACATTTAACCGGCATCTCCTCTTCCCCCGCCCGGTCAGTTCGTAGTGTTGTTCTTGATATACAGCGTCGCGGTCACCGCACCGCCGCTTCCTCCCTGGGCGTTTTGCACGAAGTACTCATGCTTCATCGTAGAAAAAGACAGATGAACATCTTCGTGGCATTCGTCGCCGCCGCCGATCGGCTCGACCTGGGTAATGACCACGTCGTACATCGTGATCATCAGGTATTCGAACGGCACTCCCCCGGCCTTGCGCACGGTCAGTTTCACCTGGTCAATATGCTTGCCGGTGAAGCAATATCTGGCTAGATTCGGACTCGCGCGGTCCAGCTTGTGCGTGAACTCCAGATCTGAAACGGTGGCCTTGCCCGCGCCACCGCCGGAGCCCGACATCATGGTTGCATCCTGTGAAACCTTCCAGCGCCAACCGATTACGTCGATTTCGTTCAGATGCGAGGCGTCCTGCGATTCGCCGTCGCAGCCGTTAATCTTGATGAACGTGTCTTGAGCCATTGACCACCCCCGTGACATTTGCGACTGTTCAGACGGTCGTCACGCGGACAGGCATAAGCATTCGACACAAGCAGATTTGACTACTGTTGGCAAAAGGCGCAGACCGCAGCGAAGACTCGAATCAGTAGTGTCGGGGGAAATGACAACTGACGGAGATGCGATCTTTCTGCAAATGTGCGTGGATTTACGTAAATTCATCGGCCGCATGCCACGATTCATGCGGTCTGGCCTGTTCATCCCGACACCGTGCTCGCCTGGCCCGGCGCCCAAGCAGCCACCTTTAAATCCTCAATCGACCGCTGCCTCACGCCGAGATCGTCCCACAGCTCCGGGTGGCACGTGAACACAAGAATCTGATGCCGCGTGGCCGCGTCGATCAGCGCGCGCTTGATCGCATCGCGCCGCGCGGCATCGGTATGCACGGCGGCATCGTCGAGCATGAGCAAGGTCGGCCGGCCCGACGCCTTCAGCAGATCCGCATACGCGAGCCGCGTCAGAATGCCGAGTTGTTCGCGCGTGCCGAAGCTCAGCGCATCGAGCGTGTCCGCGCGGCCGAAACGGTCCAGCGTGGCGGGACTCAGATCGTCGCCGAGCGCGATCGTCGACTGCGGAAAAATCCGCTTCAGATAATGCCCCAGCCGTTCGGTCAACGGCGCGCGCAATTGCGCCACCGCGGCATCGCGTTCGTCGACCAGCACTTCGTCGAGCAGACTCAGCGCGCTCGCGCGCAAGCCAAGTTCGTCCTTGCGCCGCGTGGCCTGCTCCACCTTGGCCTCGACCGCCGCCAGACGCTCGCCGAGACCGGACGCGCCGACCGTCTCCAGTTGACTGCGCAATCCCGCGATCTTCACTTGCCGATCGTTCTGCTCGCCGCGCGCAAGTTCCGCCGACGCGCGATAGCGCTTCGCCTCGGCCGCCGGATCGTCGAGGCGCGCCGCTTCCAGCTCGCGCTCGCGCCCTTCGCGCTGCTTGCGCAATGCCTCGACCTGCACGCGTTGCTCGACGATTTTCGTCTGCCACTGCGCGCGATTGCGGCGGAACGCTTCGTCGTTCAACTGCGCTTCCTTGCGCTGCAACTGAGCCGCGAGTGATTCCTCATTCGCCATGCCGGTCGATTTTTTATCGGCCGCCTGGATCAGCACTTTGCGCGCGGCCTCCAACGCGTCGCGCGCGATCTCGGCGTTGCGGCGCGCTTCGTCGAGCGGCGGCGCAGCCGACACGTCGGGCAGACCCGCGAGCCGCTCGTTGGCGGCCTGCATGCGCGCCGCGGCCGTTGCCGACGCCGCGCGCAACACCTCGATGCCTTGCGGCGCGTGCACGTCGAGAATCTTCGCCTGGCTTTTCTGCTGCGCGACCGCAGCCTTCCAACGCTCGTGCCTCGACTCGCCCTCGGCGAGCGAGGCGACGCCGAGCGCCTGCAACAACTGCGCATGCTGGGCTTCGAGCGACGCGAGTTCGGACAAGCGCGCCGGCAGATCGGAGACGCCCGGAATCACCTGCAAGTCGCCTAACGTGCCGAGACTGATCCGCTTCTCCTCGTCCAGACGCAGCACGCCTGCGCCGCTCAGCGGCTCATCGTTGACCGTGATCGCGCCGTTCAAGCGGTATTCGATGCGCGTCATGGCGGCTTCGGTGCGGGCGCGCAGCACGCTCAACTCGCTGCCGAGCGAGGCAAGCCGCTTCAGTTTCGCCTCGTCGATTTCGAGCGTGGCCGCCTCGCGCGCGGCTTCGAGCACGGCGTCGTTCGCTTTGCTGGCGGCGGCGATCGATGCTTCGAGCCGCTCGCTCTCAGCGCGATAGAGTCCGATCTGGCTACGCAGATCGGCTGCGGTCACTGCCGCGTTGGCCAGTTCGAGCGCGCGGTTGGCATCGGCGAAAGCCTGCTCGAATTGCGTCACGCTGGAGACTGCTTGCCCGTGCTCGGCCTGGACCGCCGCCACGCTCGCCCGCAGTGCGTCGAGTTGCTGGCGCTCGCGCGCGACGGCCGCTTCCAGTTCGAGCGCGTTCTGCTCCTGTTGCAACGGCAGCGCCAGTTCGGCTTCGCTCGCCTTCAGCGACTGCTCAAGTCCTCGCAGGCTGCCCGCGAGTTGCACGACGGCGTCGGCGCGTAGCTGCGCCTGCAAGGCCTTCTGCTCGTGAAGCTCCCACGGACGCTTGCGCTGGGTATCGTCGAAAGCTTGCTGCTGCGCGGCGAGACTCGCAATGTTCGCCTCGAACTGTTGACGCTGCTGTTCAAGATCCCCACGCTCTTCGATCAACCTGGCCAGCGTCTGCTCCGCCTCCGCCAGCGGCCCAGTCGGCTTCTGCGTACGCGCGGTGAGCAGTTGCCGAAGCTCACGCTGCACGGCGGCGATCAGCGCATCTTCGCCCGCCGATTCGCGGCTGCCCGAGAGTTGCGACAGCGCATCGCGCAGATACTGCGCCGCGTGACCGGTGGAATCGCGCATCTCCTGCGTGCTGCCTTGCTGCACCCACAACAAACCGGGAACGCCCGCGTTCTCGGCCTTCAACGGCCCACGCGCGGCGCGTGAAAAACCGAGCAAGGCCGCGAGCCTGTCTTCGGCTTCATCTTCGCCGAACGCGCTCTGGCCGATCTTCAACTCGCAGCGCTGCCGCGTGACGAACTGCTTCGACAATCGGCACGCCGTGCCGTCCAGATCGAAACTCACTTCGACCGACGGCTGTCCGCTCGCCTTGCCCCACGGCAACAGGTCTTTCAGATGCGAGGCCTTGTAGCGCTCCAGAAACACGGCGCGTACGGCTTCGGCAATGGTGCTCTTGCCGGCCTCGTTCGGACCGACAAAGAGATTCAAACCAGGCTGCAGATCGTCGATGACGAGCTTGCCGGTGAACTGCTTGAATTCCTGAATCGCAATACTTTGCAGCTTCATGCGGACCTCGCTTCGCGCGGCAATTCACGTTGAAAACGCGCCAGAAGCAGCAATGCCTCGGCCGCGCGCTTGACCTCTTGCGGGTCGGACTGTGGGTCTTCCTGCAAGCCACGCAGACGCGCCACCACCTTAGCGAGGTAGCCGCTTTGCGCGCCGAGTTCGGCGAGGTCGTCGTCGGTGGGCAGCACTTGCAGGCCACTCAGGTCGACGCGCAAGGCCCGCACGCGGGCTCGCGCTTCTTCCACCGCGACGTGAAGCGCTTCGGCGTCGGCCAGCGCGGCCGTGCCTTCGACCGTCACGCGCAGCACGTCATGGCTGCCCAGCGTGGCGAGGCGCGCCTTCAGCGTATCCACATCGGTCGGCACGGCGATGGTTTCGTCCCAGCGATGCCATTGATATTGACCGACCCGCACCGGCTCGACCACCGGCGACGCGCCCGGCTCGTTCAGCGTGACGTCGAGCATGAAACCGGGATCGTTGCCGCGGAAGCGGTCCTGTTCGTGCGTGCCGGCATACCAGATGCGCTCATCGACACGCAGATGGCCGTGCCAGTCGCCGAGCGCCAGATAGTCCAGACGCGCACTCGCGGCACGCGACGGCGCGAGCGGATTCGACGAGTCGATGCCTTCCTGCAGAATCCCGCTCACGCTGCCGTGCGCGAGCCCGATGCGGTGATAGCCCGGCGGCGTCTCCGTCGTATCGAAGAAACCGGTGGTGTCGTCATACGTGATGCGTTGCGTGAGCGGCGCACATAGCAACGCGCAGCGGCACTCGTCCAGCAGCACCACGCCGGGTTCGAGCACCAGGCGCACATTCGGCGCGACGCAGTTCAGGCGCTGCGCGCGGGTCCACACGCTCTCGACGAGCGCGGCGTCGTGATTACCCGGCAGCATGATCCACGGCCCGGTGAAGGCTTGCAGCGCGCCGAACAGACGGCGGATCACCGTGTCCGAGACCGTTTGCAGATCGAATACGTCGCCGGCCACGAGCACCGCATCCACCTTGCGCGCGGCGGCTTCTCCGGCTATCCGGCGCACGGTCTCGAAGCGCGCCTCGGCAAGATGCGCCGCTTCGTCCGGCTCGAACTGGCCGAATTGCGTGCCGATCTGCCAGTCCGCGGTGTGCAGAAACCTGATCACTGTGCCTCCCTTCCATTCAATTGCAATCTGCCTCGCCGGGCAAGGCGGCGCAGTCTAACCGCAGATGTTACCGTGCCCACGCGGCAAAGCTAGTCCTTGACGGCCAGCGCGCCTGACCCGTGTGCTGACGAGCGGCGCTACACTCGCGTTTCCGGACGCGCGAGCCAAGCGCTCCACATTATTTCAATCGACCTCGACCCGCTGCCCTGCCGCCGATGAACAAAGCAATCGAACTGAAGAAGGCCAAGCGCACGCCGTTACTGCTGTTGCTCGCCGCCGCCTGCGTTTTCGTGGTGACCGCGTTCATGCCGCGCGGCATCTGGGTGGACGGCATCAAGGCGATCGCCGAGGCCGCGATGGTGGGCGCACTCGCCGACTGGTTCGCGGTGGTCGCCCTGTTTCGCCGCGTGCCGATCCCGATCGTCTCCGCGCACACCGCGATCATTCCGAGGAACAAGCACAAGATCGCCGACAACCTCGCGGTGTTCGTGCAGGACAAGTTTCTGGATGTGCCTTCGCTAGTCGGCCTGATCCAGAAGCACGATCCGGCGCGCAGCATCACCGGCTGGCTGACGCAGCCGGCCAACACCGCGCGTTTGGGCGACTACGTCGTCAAGCTCACCAGCGGCATTCTGGAATTGACCGACGACGTGCGTATCCAGGTCTTCATCAAGGACGCGCTGCGCGACGTGCTGGCCAAGGTGGATCTGTCGCAATCGATGGGCGCGATTCTCGACACGCTCACCAAAGACGGCCGTCATCAGGAACTGCTCGACGCCGGCATCGAACAGGTGGTGGCGCTGCTGCGCGAACCGCATGCGCGCGAGTTCATCGCCGAACGGATCGTCGACTGGGTGAAAAGCGAGTACCCAACGATCGAAAAGATTCTGCCTTCGGCGTGGCTCGGCGAGAAAGGCGCCGAAGCCATCGCCAAGGCGGTGAACCGCATGCTCGAACAGATCAGCGAGAACCCCACGCATCAGTTGCGCCAGAAGTTCGACGACGCCGCGCACAAGCTGATCGTCAAGCTCAAAACCGATCCCGCGTTCCTGCAAAAAGGCGAGGAGCTGAAACGCTATCTGGTGGAAGGCGACGCGCTCAGTTCGTATGTGAAAGACATGTGGGGCGAATTGCGCGCGTGGCTCAAGCGCGATCTGCAAAGCAGCGACTCGGCGCTGCATGCGCGCGTGGTGGCGATGGGCCAATGGGTCGGCCGCGAACTCGCGCACGATCCGGCGTTGCGCCAGTCGCTCAATGACCACCTTGAGGAAGCCGCACGCGCGATGGCGCCGGACTTCGCGCAGTTCCTGACGCGCCATATCAGCGACACCGTCAAGAACTGGGACTCGCACGAGATGTCACGGCAGATCGAACTGAACATTGGTAAGGATCTGCAATACATCCGCATCAACGGGACGATTGTCGGCGGCTTTATCGGCCTGCTGCTGTATGCGAGCTCGCAATTGCTCGGCTTGCTGCGTCTGCACATGGGCTGAGCAATAGGCCGTCCTGCGTCAAAGCGCCTACAATCCGGGCATATGAATTGCTCATGCGTATGGCCCGGACTCCCTCTCTGTGTCCGCTAGCGGCGAGCATAAGAACGACAGCGCGTCTCAATCGGAAAGTGTGCTCATGAAAATATCCTTACCGCCGCACGGGCGGCCAAACCGCGTTTACCCGCCGGGCACGCCCAGTCTGCATGGCCTCGCGTCGGTGATTACCGGCGTGGTGGTGGTGTGCGGGTTGTACTTCGGCCGCGCGGTGTTGATCCCGATCACGCTCTCGGTGTTGCTCAGCTTCCTGCTCGCTCCGCTCGTGCAGATGTTGCGGCGTTTCCATATGGGGCAACTGCCGTCGATCTTCATCGCCGTGCTGTTCGCATTGGCCAGCTTGCTCGCGGTGGGTGCGCTGATCGGTGCGCAACTGGTGCAACTCGCGGCCGATCTGCCGCAGTATCAGGAGGCGATCGAGCAGAAAATCGAAACGGTCCAGGAGAAAACCGTCGGCCGCGCCGATTCGCTGATGAGCCGCGCCGCCGTCGCCTTGCAGCGCGTGGCCCCGCCCAAGCCGAACCCGCCGCGTCCCACCGGACGCGCCGCGCGCAACGCGCCCGCCGTGCCGCAGCAGGTCGAGGTGCACGAGCCGTCGCCCACGCCGATGCAACTCGCGCAACGCGCGTTGTCGCCGGCCATCGCGCCGATCGAAACGACCTTTATCGTGCTGGTCGTGACGATTTTCATCCTGCTGCAACGCGAGGATTTGCGCGACCGTTTGATCAGTCTGTTCGGCTCGCGCGATCTGCACCGCACCACCACCGCGATCAACGACGCCGCCGTGCGCCTCTCCCGCTACTTCGTCGCGCAACTCGGTGTGAATCTGAGCGCGGGCGGCGTGATCGCTATCGGTCTGGCCATCATCGGTGTGCCGGGTGCGCTGCTGTTCGGGGTGATCGCCGCGTTGCTGCGCTTCGTGCCGTATATCGGCATCTGGATCGCCGCGATTCTCGCCGTGTTCCTCGCGGCCGCGATTCAGCCGCAATGGACCATGGCGGTCTATACGCTGATCCTGTTCATCGTCGTCGACGTGGTGGCGGGGCAGATCGCCGAGCCGCTGCTGTATGGCCACCGCTCCGGCCTGTCGCCGCTCGCGGTGGTGGTGGCGGCGATTTTCTGGAGCTGGCTGTGGGGGCCGGTCGGCCTCGTGCTGTCGACGCCGCTCACGTTGTGCGTGGTCACGCTGGGGCGCTACGCCGACCGCCTGAACTTTCTCACGGTGCTGCTGGGCGATCAGCCCGCGCTCACGCCCGCGCAGAACTTCTATCAGCGGCTGCTCGCGGACGATCCGCACGAGGCCATCGTGCAGGCGGAGCGCCTGTTGCGCGAGATGTCGCTGATCGACTACTACGACAAGGTCGCGCTCGAAGGCCTCAAGCTCGCCCGCAACGACGCGATGCGCGGCGTGCTGATGCCGGACCAGTTGCAGCGTATCAACGACGCGCTGGTGGACATCGTCGAAAACCTGGAAATCGCGGACGGCTTGCCGGACCGCCTCGCGCGCAGCGAACCCGCTGACACCGCGAGCGCGCTGCTCGCTTCGGCCTCGGCCGATCTTTCCGAGCGCCACGATAGCCACATTTCAGCGCAGCCACAGATGCGCCGTGAAACCGAAAAAACGTCCGTGCTGTGCGTACCCGGACGCGGTTCGTTCGACGAAGTCACCACCGCGATCGCCGTGCAGTTGCTCGGCCGCCAGGGCCTCGCGCCGATGATGGCCACGCACTCGGGTTATCGCAGCGCACGCGCCGACGAACCGAGCTTCAAGGACGCGCCGATCATCTGCATCGTCTCGCTCGATGCGCCGGAATCGCCGCCGTATCTGCGCAACATGCTGCGGCGCACGCGCGAATGGCGGCCGCGGGCGACGCTGGTGGTCGGCGTCGGCGGCGCGCCGGAAGGCGGGCCGGAGACGGGCGCGACCGGCGCTTCGCACGCGGCCCCCACCTTCCGCGCGATGATCGAGGAATGCCAGGCGGCCTCGAGCCTGCAGCATGCGCGCCAGCCTTCGCATGTGGGCGGAGCGGACTGAGAGCCTGCTTCGCCGCCGCGGCCTTGCCCCGCTCTTTGTACCCAAAATGAGGACAGCCGCACGCGCGCCCTCCTTCATACTTCGTTATCGATTCGCACCGCCTTGAAGAGCTAACCAGCCCCGGCGGGCAATTCCCGGCATCGAAGATCCAGGAGACACGCATGAGCCGCCCCTTCAAACCCTATCCGTTTTCGCCTCGTCACTATGAGGGCGTGGTGCCATCGCTCGTCGACGGGCGCGACCCGCTCAGGCGGTCCGTGGCGATCGTCGGCGGCGGGCCGGTCGGCATGACGCTGGCGCTCGCGCTGGCTCGCCAGGGCGTGCGCTCGGTGCTGATCGAAGCCGACGACGGTGTGTGCACCGGCAGCCGCGCGATCTGCATCTCGCGGCGCAGTCTGGAGATATTCAAGCGACTCGGCGTCGTGCAAGGCTTCCTGCAAAAAGGCTTGCCGTGGACGGGCGGCCGCAGCTTCTACCGCGACACCGAAGTGTTCCGCTTCGCCATGCATCAGGACGACGAGCAATCGCTGCCGCCGATGATCAACATCGCGCAATACCAGATCGAACAGTTGCTGCTCGACGAGGTGGAACGGCATGCCGATCTGATCGAGATCCGCTGGCAGACGCGCGTGACCGGCATCGAACAGCACGCGGCGGAAGGCGGCCGCGGGAACCTGGAAAGCACGGGCGGGGCGACGCTCGCGCTGCGCACCGGCGACACCGCGTGGCAGATGCACGCCGACTGGGTGGTCGCCTGCGACGGCGGCCGCAGCACGATCCGCGAGGCGCTCGGCCTCAAGCTCACCGGCACCACATATGAAGGCCGCTACGTGATCGTGGACATCGAACTGGACAGCGCACGCGCCACCGAGCGTCTCGCGTATTTCGATCAGCCCTCCAACCCCGGCTCGACGGTGCTGGTGCACAAGCAGCCCGACAACGTCTGGCGCATCGACTATCAGCTTCGCGACGACGAAGACCCGGAAGCCGCCGTGCAGCCCGAGAACGTCATGCCGCGCGTGCAGAGCGTGCTCGACTCGATGGGCGAAACCGGCGCATGGTCGCCGATCTGGATCACCGTCTACAAGGCCAACGCGCTAACGCTCGAACGCTACCGGCACGGCGCGGTGCTGTTCGCGGGCGACGCCGCGCATCTCGTGCCGATTTTCGGCGTGCGCGGCGCCAATTCCGGTATCGACGACGCGGACAACCTCGGCTGGAAACTGGCCTGCGTGGTGAACGGCGTGGCATCGCCGCGACTGCTCGACAGCTACAGCGACGAGCGCGTGTTCGCGGCACGCGAGAACCTGAGCTACGGCATGAAGAGCACGGAGTTCATGGCGCCGCCCTCATTCGCCTTCGATCTGATGCGCCGCGCGGTACTTGGCCTCGCCGAGCATCATGCGGCCGTGCGTCCGCTGATCAATCCTCGGCAGACACATGCGATTGCCTATGTGAAGTCGCCGCTCAACGAAGCCGCGGGCGACGTGGCCGACGCTTTCAAGCAAGGCCCGGTGCCCGGCACGGTGTTGCCGGAATGCCGGCTCAAACGTACGGAAGATGGCGTGGTCGTCGATATTCATCTGACGGATCTGCTCGGGCCTTGCTTCACCGCGCTGTGCTTCGGTCCAAACGCGAACGCGAACGACGACTCCGCGCAACACACAGCGTGGCAGCCATTGCAAACCACGCTGGCCGAACAAGGGATTCCGTTCAAAGCCGTCATGCTGGTCAGGAACGACACGCAAAACGCTACGAGCTCAAACGTGATCGACCACACCGGCCGTCTGCACGACATGCTCGACGCCACGCCCGGCACCGTCTATCTGATCCGCCCCGACGGCCACGTACTCGCCCGCTGGCGGGACGGCAGCGCCGCGGCCACGCAGCGCGCCATCAGCACGGCGCTGACGACTTAACAAAAGGAGACCCACCTCATGACCGATAGCGATCTCGATCTCGTCTACACGACGCTCTGCAAGACCCTCACGAACGAAGGCGAAGCTCAGGCGCCGTTGTATCTGGCCCGCCTCGCGATGCTGTGCCTGACCGAACTCGACAACCCGCGGCGCGCGTTGTCGTTGATCGAAGCGGCACGGCTGCCGGCTTCGACCGCGGTGACGGCATAAGGCGTAAAAAAGCCGCCGCGCCTCTCATGGCACGGCGGCTTTTCATCGAGGCTGGTGTCACTGCTTCGGATACAAACCCAGCGTGCTCGCGTGCAGACGCGCGAGACCGAGCAACGCATCTGTATATGGCGTAGCTACGCCTGTCAGTTGTCCTAGTTCGCGCACCGCGGCCACCAGCGCGTCGAGTTCGACCGCTTTACCCGCTTGCACGTCCTGCAGCATCGAGGTTTTCATCGCGCCGAGTTTCAGTGTGACCTCGTGGCGATCCGCCGGCTCCTGGTCGATCGGAATGCCGAAGCGCGCGCCGATTTCCTTTGCCTCCAGCATGATGCTCGTCACGAAGTTGCGCGCCAGCTCGTCGCTGAGAATCCGGTCGGTGGTCGTGCCGGTGATGGCGCTGATCGGATTCATCGTCATATTGCCCCACAGCTTGTACCAGACGTCGCGCTGGATCTGCGCCGACACCGACGCATTGAAGCCCGCCGCCGCAAGCGTGGCCATGAGCGCCGCGACACGCTCGCTCGACTGCCCCGACGCTTCGCCGATAATCAGCCCATTGCCCTGATGATGGCGGATCACGCCCGGCGCTTCGACCAGACAACTGGCGTGCACCACGCAGCCCACGGTCTGCGCAGACGGAATCGCGGCGGCAATCGCGCCGTCGGGATCGATCGATTTCAGGCGCCTGCCGGCGAAGTCCGCGCCGAGCCCGTCGCAGAACCACCATGGCACGCCGTTCATCGCGGTCAATACGATCGTTTGCGCGCCAAGCAGCGGCGCGATCTGCGCGGCCACCGACGCCATCGCCGGTCCCTTGACGGCGACCACGACGAGATCCTGCACGCCGAGGTCCGCGGGCTTGTCGCTCGCCATCACCTTCACGGCATGCGTCACGCCGCCTTCGATCAGACGCAGGCCGTGCTCGCGCAGCGCGTTCAGCGTCCCGCCGCGCGCCACCACGCTCACGTCATGGCCGGCCTGCGCGAGCTTCACACCCATCCAGCCGCCGATCGCGCCTGCGCCGTAGATAGCTACTTTCATCGTTTCAATCCTTGTAACTGGCGTCGATGCGGTCCACTCGCCGCACCAACGCATCGAACACGTCCTGCCCCGCGCCGTGACGCGGATCGAACTGCAGCGCGTCGCGCGAGCAGCGAATCGCAACGTCTTCCGGCACCGGCCGTGCGCGGCCCATCGCGAATGTCGCCATCTGGATTTCGCAGGCGCGGTTGAGCGTCCACAGGACCGCGAAAGTTTGCGGCAAGGTGTGGCCCCACGCAAGCAGGCCATGATTGCGCAAGATCACCGCCTGCCTGTCACCGATGTGCTTCAGGAGGCGCGGACCTTCTTCGGCGTGAACCGTGATGCCCTCGAAGTCGTGATACGCAATGCGGTCGTGCAATTGTGCGCTGTAGAAATTGGTCTGCTGCAGACCGTCTTCCAGACAGGCCACGGCGACGCCTGCCGTGGTATGCGTGTGCATCACGCAGTGCGCGTCGGGCAAGCCTTCGTGAATCGCCGCATGCACGACGAAGCCGGCCGGATTCACCGGATACGGCGAGTGATCGAGCACGCGTCCCTGTGCATCGATCTTCACGAGGTTGCTCGCGGTCACTTCGCTGTAGTGCAGCCCGAACGGGTTGATCAGGAACTGCCGCTCGCCGCCGCTCACGCTGGCGGGGACGCGCAGCGTGATGTGGTTATAGATCATCTCGGTCCAGCCGAGCATGTCGAAGATCCGATAGCACGCCGCAAGCTGCACGCGTGCATGCCATTCGTCCGGATGCATCGAGTGGGCCTTCGGCGCGCTCGGCGCTTGTATGTCGAGGGTGGTCATTTGGGTCTCCCTTGTCGACCGGAGTTGGCGCTTTAGCGCTTACTCCGGTCCCATGCAAAGCGGTCGACCAGAGTTGGCGCTTTAGCGCCTTACTCTGGTCCCATGCAAAGCGGTCGACCAGAGTTGGCGCTTTAGCGCCAACTCCAATCCCATGCAAGATCGTTGCTGTTATCGTTCTCTTGATCGAAAAAACGCGCTTATGCGCCCGACACCACGGCCGCGATCGACGCCGCCACATACTCCGCATTGCGTTCGTTCAGACCGGCCACGCACATGCGCCCGGAGCGCAGCACATACACCGCGTATTCGCTGCGCAGGCGTTCCACCTGGCTTTCGCTCAAACCCGTATAAGTGAACATGCCGCGCTGCGCGACATAGCGCGCGCGCATCACTTCGTCCACACGGCCCGCGAGTCCGGCGTGAATCGTTCCGCGCATGGCGAGAATCCGCTCGCGCATGGTGGCGAGCTCCGCTTCCCACGAAGCGCGCAACGACGCATCCGCGAGCACGTTGGCGACGAGCCGCGCGCCGTGCGTCGGCGGATTGCTGTAGTTCGCGCGCACCGTCGACATCAATTGGCCGAGCACGCGGCCGGCCTCTTCCGCGCTCTTGCAAACCACGCTCAACGCGCCGACGCGCTCGCCGTACAGCGAGAAATTCTTCGAGAACGAATTCGCGGCGATCAACGGAATGCCCGCGTCGGCCAGCAGACGCACGCAGGCGGCGTCTTCTTCCAGACCGGCTCCGAAACCCTGATAAGCCATATCGACGAAAGCGATCAGCTTGCGGCGCTGCAAGACCGGCACCAGCTCGGCCCATTGCGCCGGGCTCAGATCGACGCCGGTCGGGTTGTGGCAGCACGCGTGCAGCAGCACGACGCTCTGTTCAGGCAAGCGGCCGATCGTCTCGATCATGTCGGCGAAACGCAAGCCGCCGGTGTGTTCGTCGTAATACGGGTAGGTGTTGACCGTCAGCCCCGCGCCTTCGAACACGACGCGATGGTTTTCCCAGCTCGGATCGCTGATCCAGATCTGCGAGCTGGGGAAATAGCGCTTCAGGAAATCGGCGCCGACCTTGAGCGCGCCCGAGCCGCCGATGGTTTGCAGCGTCGCGATCCGGCCTGCTTTGCGCGCCTCGCTGTCCGCGCCGAATACCAGCGCCTGCGCCGCGTCGCGATAGAGCGGCAGGCCAGCCATCGGTAGATACGAGCGCGGGCCGATCGAATCGAGCAGCGCGGTTTCGGCGCGGCGCACGGCGTCCATCACCGGCAGCTTGCCGGCGTCGTCGAAATAGATGCCGATGCTCAGATTGACCTTGTTGGTGCGCGGGTCGAGTTGAAAGTCTTCGTTCAGGCTCAGAATCGGGTCGCCTGGGTAAGCGGGAATGTGGTCGAACATGGCAATTCCTTGAATGCGGCCGCGCTGCGGCCTTGGTGTGACGCTTGGTGTGGCGTAACGACAGCCCGGCGTGAACCGGCTTGCGTGCCGGCCTGGCTCAGACGGCAATTCACTTGCATGGGACCGGAGTAAGCACGAAGGCGCCAACTCTGGTCGACAGAGCGAGACCGAAGTCTAAGCGGGTTTGGCTGGGTGCGTCGATTAGGAGAAGTCTCCGCGCATGGCGCACGGCGCACAATCAATCGATTTTTCACGATTCGTTAGTTTTTCTTTAGAATCGCCGAATGCCACTCACGCGCGTCACCATCCGTCAGTTCGAAGCGTTTCTCGCCATCGTCGATTTGCATAGCATCGGCGCGGCGGCGGACCGGCTCGGCCTGACTTCGTCGGCGGTCAGCCAGTTGCTGGCCGACCTCGAAGCGGAACTCGGCTTTCGCCTCTTCGACCGAACCACGCGGCGCGTGAATCTGTCGAGCGCGGGGCAGGATTTTCTATCGTCGGCGGAATCGGTGCTGCGCCACGTGCGCGCCGCCGCGCAATCCGCCGACGATATCCGCAACCGCGCCGCGGGCATCGTGCGGATCGGCGCGCCGCTGGTGCTGGCGGCGACCGCGCTGCCCGCGGCCATCGCCGAATATGCGCGCGACAAGCCGAAGGTGGTCGTGCGCATTTGCGACACCGTGGTCGAGCAACTGGTGGAACGCGTGGAAAGCGGCGACGTGGACCTCGCGATCGGCCCCGACCGGCCAAGCGGCACACGCGTGCGATGCGACCCGGCGTTCGCGAGTCCGTGGGTGATGTGGTGCGCGCCGAGCCATCCGTTGAACGCGCGCCGCCGCGTGCTGTGGCCGCATTTGCGCGAGGTGCCGATCGTCGCCACCGGCCGCGACCACGAACGCGCGGTCGGTCAAATGCTGGCCAATCTGCCGGCGGAGGCGCGCATCATTCCGGTGGACGTGGTGGACAACGTCACCACGGCGTTCGGCCTGGCCTCGCAAGGGCTGGCCGTTACGCTCGCGCCCGCCTATGTCGCGCCGCTGGCGCGGACCTTCGGGCTGGTAATGAAGCGCATCGTCGATCCCGAAACGATCCGCGAGGTGTGCGTGTATCGTTCCACCGAGCGCGCATTGTCGCCGCCCGCCGATGGTTTCGCGGATTTCATCATGCCGTGGCTGAAGCGCTGGGATCGCGAGACGCAGGCCGATGTGCGGCCTAAGCGTGCGTGACAGGCGACTGCTGAACGCGTCGGCTCAAGCCCGCTCGGGCACCATGCACAGCGCGAACAACTGGCGCTGGCTAGAGATGCCAAGGCGCGCGTAAGCGCGCTTTTGATAGGTGACCACACTGGCAGGCTTGACGCCCATTTGCACAGCGATTTCCGCGGCGCCGGCGCCTTCGAGCGTGCCGCGCAACACATCGAGTTCGCGCGGCGTGAGTGCCGGGCAAGCGCGTCTGACCCGCGCCAGCATCGCGGCGGCCGAACCCTGCTGATGCTGTCCATTCAGCGCGTAATGACTCTTCGCCGCGTGCGCGAACAGATGCGCGAGGCTTTCGACGCGTTCCAGCTCGCCCGGCTGAAACACGCCATAGGCGCGGTCGCGATACAGATTGATCGACAGCCAGACGCTTTCCATCGGCTGCACGAGCAGCGATAGCCGGTCGGACACATTCGGCTGCGCGTAACAGGCCGCGCGATACGCTTCGTTTTCGATCTCTTCGCTTTGTTGCTGGTGCAGCACCAACGCGTCGCGCGCCGGTTTTTCATGCGAACGGCCGATAATCGCGCGATTGCCGTCGAGGGCATAAAAGTGCGTGGCGTAGCGATCGGCGACGTCGCGCAGAAAGCGGCCGCCGCGATGATCGGCGGCTGACACGGTGCGCGGCCTCGCGTCGAATTCATAGGCGAAGATGGTGCACTGCGAGACAGGCAGCGTATCGCCGACGGTTCTGAGGATGCTGGCGGCGAGCGCGTCGGCATCCGCGTGCGAGATCGACATGACGAGCTCGGTCGCGCGCGAGGTGCTGATCTGTTCGTTGCGGTGCGGTGCAGAGATGCGCCAGGAACGCATGATGAGAGTCGGGTCGCTGTGCAAGGGGTTCGGTTCGCCAAGCGTAGCACAGCGCAACGCGGGACTGTTTCCGGTGGTCTGCAAGAACGCCTACAGTTGTCCAGAACGCGTGATCTCACTGACTGAGCAAGGAGCACTGGCATCACATCGACATGCGCGGACATGCGCTATCGCAGCATCGAGATCGACGGCCTGGGCATTTCCTACCGTGAAGCCGGCCCCCGTGACGCATCTCGCCCGCTGATTACCGGACCCTGCCGGTGACATCGGGCGCTTACTTGCCCGTAAACGACCCGCGCTGGAACGTCACCATTCTCGGCAACTCGATCGTAAAGATCGTCCCTATCGCTTCGTCGGAATGCACGCTGACATTGCCGCCGTGCATCCGCGCGATCTCCTGCACGATATGCAGGCCGAGCCCCAGCCCTTCGCGCGAGCGCGCACCGCTGTTGTTCGGGCCAAACGCCTTGAACAGATGCGGAAACACCTCGGCCGGAATCGTGCCGCGATTGGCGACCTTCAGACGCACGGACTCGACCGCTTCGCCATCCACCTCGACGCCGATATCGCTGCCCGGCGCGCCATGATGCAGCGCGTTGCTCACCAGATTCGACACAGCCTGCCAGACCAGGTCCGTGTCCCACGCGCCCGATGTATTGCCGCGGCTCGCGAACACGATCTGCTTGCCGTTCTCGCGCGACGCGAATTCGTCGATCACGGAACGGCACAGCGTCGCCAGTTCGATCGAGCGCGGTTGCAACGGCAGGCGCCCGCCCTGCAAACGCGCGAGATTGAGCAACTGGTCGACCATGCGCGCCATGCGCAGCGAACTGTTCTTCACCCGCGCGGCCACTGTCACCGACTGTTCGTCGGCCGCCGTGCGCATCAGATATTCCGCCGACGCCAGCACCGCGCCGAGCGGCGTGCGCAAGTCGTGACTCAGCACCGCCATCAGCATCTCGTTGGCTTCGAGCATCTGCCGCGTGGTGACGAGTTGCGCCGCGAGCTGGCGCTTCTGCTGTTCGAGCTGCACGAACACATCGACCTTGGATTGCAGAATCCGCGGATCGAACGGTTTGTAGAGAAAGTCGACCGCGCCGGCTTCGTAGCCGCGGAACGTGCGCGACGCATCCTGCGCGGTTGCCGTCAGAAAGATGATCGGCACGTGCGAGGTGCGCGGGCTGCCACGCATCAGCGCGGCCAGTTCGAAGCCGTTCATGCCGGGCATGTTGACGTCGAGAATCGCCAGCGCGACTTCGTGCTTGAGCAGCAGGTCGAGCGCCGCCGTGCCCGAGTCGGCCACCAGCACGGCGAGATCCGGCCGTGCCAGCAAGGCTTCGAGCGCCGTGATGTTGTGGACGATGTCGTCGACGATCAGAATGTTCACAGGTGAGTTCGTCATGGCATCGGGTCAGAAAGAGGCCGGCAATGCGGCAAGCCGCCGGGCCATGGTTTCGGGAGTGTAAATAAAATCCGCCACGCCGCGTTCAATCGCGGCGCGCGGCATCTCGGGGGAAGCAGCGGAGTCCGGCGCCTGCACCCAGGCCGTGCCGCCGAACGCGCGCACGCGCTTCAGGCCTTGCGCGCCGTCGTCGTTGGCGCCGGAGAGCAGCAGCGCCAGCAGGCGTTCGCCATACACGGGGGCGGCCGACTCGAACAGCACGTCGATCGAGGGACGCGAAAAGCGCACGGCGGCGTCGGTCGACAGCGCGACGGTGCGGTCCACCTCCACCAGCATGTGGTAGCCCGGTGGCGCAATGTGCACGCGGCCCGGCATGATGCGTTCGCCCGCATCGGGCTCGAGCACCGGCAACGCGCAGCGATGCGCGAACGCATCCACCAGGTAGCTCGGCGGATCGGGCGGCAGGTGCGTGACGATCAAAACGGCCGGCGCGAAGTCCGCGGGCAGCGCGCCGAGCAGCACGTTCAGCACTTCGATGCCGCCCGCCGACCCGCCGATCACGACGAGCTCGTAGCCGCGCGCCGCTTCGGCGCGCGGTTCGGAATCGACGGCTGGCTGGACAGGTGAGCGTGGCATGGTGAGCGTGCTAGCGCTTCTGATAAATGCGTTCGCTCGGACGGAATTCGTCGAACGCTTCGTAATGACGGGAAAAACGCAAACTTTCCTTGCTGCCCAAGCCCAGAAAACCACGCCGCACGAGCGCGTTCTCGAACAGACCCAGCGCGCGATCCTGCAAGCCGCGATCGAAATAGATCAGCACGTTGCGGCACGACACCAGATGCGCTTCGAGAAAGACTTCGTCGGTGGACAGGCTGTGGTCGGCGAACACCACGCGCTCCTTCAGCGAGCCCGCAAAGCGCGCGCCGCCATAGGCAGCATGATAGTAGTCGGACAGCGAACGCTTGCCGCCGGCCGCCAGATAGTTCTGCGTGAAGCCCTGAATCCGGTCCAGCGCGTAGATGCCGGACTCGGCGCGCGCCAGCGCGTCCGGGTTGATGTCGGTCGCGTAGAACAGCGTGCGCTCGGTCAGGCCCTCCTCGTCGAAGAGGATTTTCAGCGACCAGAGTTCTTCGCCCGTGCTGCATCCCGCTACCCACACCTTGATCGACGGATAGGTGCGCAAGCGCGGCAGCACGTGTTCGCGCAGCGCGAGGAAATACGCCGGGTCGCGAAACATCTCGCTGACCTGGACCGTGAGGTACTGGAACAGCCGCGAAAACTCGTCGCCGTTGCGCATGATGCGGTCCTGCAACTGCGACAGTGTCTTCAGCCCGAATTCCTCGAGCGCCTGCGACAGGCGGCGCCGCAGCGACGACATCGCGTAGTGCCGGAAGTCGTGCTGATACTTGAGATACACCGCCTCCAGCAGCAGCTTCAACTCGATGTCGAAGTCGCTGATGCGTTGCGGCGCGTCGAATTCTGACTGGCTCATTCTGTTCCCGTGTTCCTGCTACCGTTGCCGCAACCAGACGCGGCATAGCGCGACCAGCTTGTCCACGTCGATCGGCTTCGAGACGTAGTCGTCCGCGCCGGCTTCGAGGCAGCGCGTGCGGTCGTTCGCCATGGCCTTTGCCGTCAGCGCGATGATCGGCAGATGAGCAAAGCGCGGATTGCGGCGAATCTCGCCCATCGCGGTCAAACCGTCCATCTCCGGCATCATGATGTCCATCAGGATCAGATGCACTTCGGGCCCGTTTTCCAGCGCTTCGAGCGCTTCGCGGCCGTTGCGCGCAATCTGCAGTTTCGCACCGAGCGGCTCCAGCACGTGCGAGAGCGCGAAAATATTGCGGACGTCGTCTTCGGCCAGCAGGATCGTGCGGCCCTCGAAGGCATTGTCGCGCTGCCGCACCGTGCGCAGCATGCGCTGCTGCTCGGGCGCGAGCGACGACTCCACGCTATGCAGGAACAGAGTCACCTCGTCGAGCAGGCGCTCGGGCGACTTCGCGCCCTTGATGATGATCGATTTCGAATAGCGGCGCAGGCGGTGCTCTTCCTCGTCGGACAGCATGCGGCCCGTGTAGACGATCACTGGCAGCGCGGCATGCGCGGTGTTCGCGGCGAGCCGTTCGAGCAGATCGTAGCCGGTGCCGTCGGGCAGCGCGAGATCGGTCACCACGCAGTCGAAGGTGAATTTGCCCAGATACTCCAGCGCTTCGGCCAAGGTTGCGACTGCAACGATCTCGGTGTTCTCGCTTTGCAGGAGCGCGCGAATGCTTTCGCGCATCGGCGCGTCGTCCTCGATCACCAGCACGCGTTTGAGGCGCTGCTGCAGACGCGCTTCGAGGCGGCGGATCGCGGCTTCCATCGTGCTGCGCGCGGTCGGCTTGAGCGTATAGCCGATGGCGCCGAGATGCAGCGCCTTGTCGGCGTGATCGGTGGCCGAGACGATGTGGATCGGGATATGACGCGTGAGCGGATCGTTCTTCAGCCATTCCAGCACGGTCAGGCCGGAACGGTCCGGCAGGCCGACGTCGAGCAGCACCGCCGCCGGGCGCATGTCGCGCACGAGGGCGAGACCGGTGGCGGCACTGCTGGCGTGGACGAAGTCGAAGTCGAGGTCGTGCGTCAGATCGCGCAGGATTTCGGCGAAGGCGAGATCGTCTTCCACCGCGACGATCAGACGGCCGGCGCGCGTGCGGTTGTCGCGGTCGTCGGCAATCGGGCCGTTGGTGGTTTCGGGCGCGTTGCCGTTGATGAAGCCGCTCGTCAGGCCATTGGCCGGCGTGATCACCGTGGGCTGGCTGCCGCCCGAAGACGGGCGCACGAGCAGCGGTTCCATCGTCGATTCGGCCGCGGCCGGCGCGCCGGCTGACGTCTGAGCCGAGGCGAAGGCCGGCGCCGGCGCCGGCTGCGCGCCCTGGCTTGCGTTCAAGGCCGCCTCTGCATCGAGCGGCAACCACAGCGTGAACACACTGCCCTTGCCGACCTCGCTGGCGACGGTGATCCGGCCGCCCAGCAAGCGCGAAAACTCGCGCGAAATCGATAAGCCCAAGCCGCTACCGCCGTATTGTCGGCTGGTGGAACCGTCGGCCTGCTGGAACGCTTCGAAGATCATGTCCAGCTTGTCCGCCGCGATGCCGATGCCGGAGTCGCGCACGTCGATACGCAGCATGTCGCCTTCGGCCGGTGCCACCGAGAGCGCCACCTCGCCGCGTTCGGTGAATTTCACCGCGTTCGAAAGCAGGTTGCGCAGAATCTGAGTGACGCGCTGGCCGTCGGTGATGAAGGTATCCGGCGTGCCCGGCGAGCGGTCGAACGCGAGACGCAAATGCTTGGCGCTGGCCATCGGCCTGAACAGTTCCTCCAGCGCCTGCAGGGTTGCGTCGATCGACACCGTTTCGAGTTCGACCGTGACCTGGCCGGCTTCGACCTTCGACAGATCGAGAATGTCGTTGATCAGCACCAGCAAGTCGCTGTTGGAAGCATGAATCGTTTCCGCGTAGCGCACCTGCTCTTCCGTCAGATTGCCGGTGCGGTTCTGCTGCAGCAGCTTCGCGAGAATCAGCGAACTGTTCAGCGGCGTACGTAGTTCGTGCGACATGTTGGCAAGGAACTCGGACTTGTAGCGGCTCGACTGTTCGAGGCGCGCCGCGTTGGCCGCGAGGTCGTCCTGCGCGCGCAGCAGATCGGACTTCTGCCGCTCGAGACGTTGCGCGTATTCCTCCAGCTGCACGTTGGTCTGTTCGAGCTCGGCCTGCTGCGCCTCGAGCCGTGTTTGCGATTCCATCAGCGCGCGGCCGCGCTCTTCGAGTCCTTCATTGGAGACGCGCAATTCCTCCTGCTGCACCTGCAGTTCTTCGTTCAACTGTTGCGTTTCGGCCAGCGCGTCCTGCAGACGCTCGCGATACAACGCGGCTTCGACGAAGTCGCCCATGCCCTTGGCGATCAGTTCCATGAACTCCTGGTCACGCGCGGTCAACTCGCGCATGAAGCCCAGTTCGACGACGCCATTGACCTCGCCGTCGTTTTCGATCGGCATGACGAGCAGGTTCTTCGGCGCGCTGCTGCCGGTCGCGGACACCACTTGCACGTAATTCGCCGGCAAGTCGCGCAAGATCAGCGTGCGGCGCGCGAGAGCCGCCTGGCCGACAAGCGTCTCGCCTTCGGCAAAATTGCGCGCGCTGGCCTGCTCGCTTTCGCGGCTGAAACCATAAGTTGCGATGCGCCGTAGCGCGCCGTGCTGCCTGTCGCGCACGTAGAGCGCGGCCACGGCGGCGTCCAGATATTGCGCGAGAAAGTCGAGCATCGCACGGCCCACCAGCGGCGAAGTCGCCTGACCGACCACCTTTTCCGCAAGCAGGCGCTGCCCCGAGCGCAACCACACTTGCCCTTGCAGCATCTCGGTCTGTTCGGCCTGCTGGCGCAGCGCGCCGTCATACGTGGTCGACAGGCCCATCAGTTCGCGCCGGCCCATCCACGCGAGCAGGCCGCTCACGCTCAGGCTGAACAGCAGGAACACGCTCACCAGCGTGGTGGTGACTCGGCGCGTCGCTTCACTGCGCTCCTGACGCAAGCGCAACTCGACGTCGAGAAACTCTGCAAATTCACGGCGCGTTTCGTCGAATTCGGTCTTGCCGCGACCGCTCGCCAAGGCGTCCTCGAAATTCTGATTCCGACGGCGTGCGTCGATCATCTCTTCCGCGAAACGGCTCCAGCGTTGCTGAATGGCCTCGATCTGCTTGAGCTTCTCGACTTGCGGCGGGTTGTCGGCGACCATCTCCTGCAAGGCCTCGATCTGCGTCTTGAAGCGCGGGCCGCCGGCTTCATAAGGCGCGAGGAAGCTCTCGTCGCCCGTGATCAGGAAGCCTCGCATCGAGGTCTCGCGGTCGACCGCGAGGCGCAGCATTTCATTGGCCTGGCCGATCACGCGCTCGGAATGCTCGGCCCAATTCATGGTCGAGACCAGGTAGGCAATCAGTCCAACGAAGACGGCCATCGTGACCAGGCCGACACCCAGAGGCAAGGCAATGTTGCGGCGAATGATGCTGCGAAAACGATTCTGGTCGACGGCCTGGGATGCGGTCATTTTTTCTGTCTTCGGCTTGGCGAATCGAGTCGATTCGGAATATTTTTCGGGTATTTCGTGTGATTCATTTTGTCGCGATGCGACGCGCGTAATCATACAGGATGGGGGTTGTTTTTGAGGCGCGTGTCAGCGGTTCAGGCTTGCTGGACGGGCCTGTTGCCGACTCACGCAACTTTGCGCCGCTCACGCGGGTCAATCGTGCGAGGAATGCAAATCCGCTCTCTTCGATCAACCGATCGCCGTCCACTCTCTTCCGGTAGCCGATGCCTTCTCACGCCCTCACCGATTTCTCCCGCGCGCCCTTGCGTATCGCCCTCGCCGCCGCGTTCATCTGGCATGCCTCGTTGAGCGGCGCGGCGCAGGTTGCCGAGCCGCCCTCGGCACACGGCAGCATCGTGGCCGCCACCGTGCACGTCGAGGCGCCCACGGAAGCTTCGCCGGTCGTGCCCATCCCGCCGTCCGAGCAATATCCGACGCTCTATCGTGATGTGCAGCTCGCGCATCTCTATCCCGACAGCAAAACTTTCGCGGACATGGTGCCGCTTTCGGCGCCTGCGCAGATCGCGGCTGCGTATAGCACCGCCAGGCAACAGCCCAACTTCAATCTCGCCGACTTCGTGAAGCACAATTTCACGCTGCCCACGCGCACGGCGAAGGTCTATGTGTCCGATCCGAATCAGGACGTGGTGGGCCATATCGATACACTCTGGAACGTGCTGCGCCGCGAGCCGGATGCGACCGCAAGCCCATGGTCCTCGCTGCTGCCGCTGCCGTACGCGTATATCGTGCCGGGCGACCGCTTCGATGAGATCTACTATTGGGACTCGTATTTCATCATGCTCGGCCTCGAACAGAGCGGACAGCATGCGCTGGTCGTCGACGAACTGAAGAACTTCGCAACCCTGATCGACCGCTACGGCCATATTCCGAACGGCAATCGCACCTACTACCTGAGCCGCTCGCAGCCGCCGTTCTTCGCGCAGATGGTGCGGCTCGTCGCCGAAAAGGATGGTGACGCCGTCTACGCGCAGTATTTGCCCGAGTTGCAGCGCGAGTACGCCTACTGGATGGACGGCAGCGATGGCCTGGCCGCCGGCCACGCGAACCGGCATGTGGTGCGCATGACCGACGGCACGTTGCTCAACCGCTATTGGGACGAACGCGCCACGCCGCGCGACGAGTCGTATCGCGAAGACGTCCTCACCGCGCAGCAGACCCCACAACGGGATTCCGCGGATCTCTGGCGCAATCTGCGCGCCGGCGGCGAAACCGGCTGGGATTTCAGCTCGCGCTGGTTCGCGGACGGCAAGACGCTCGCTACCGTGGACGTGACTTCACTCGTGCCCGTCGATCTGAATTGCCTGCTGGCCGATCTTGAGCGCACGCTGGCCAAGGCCTATCGTCTGCGCGGCGACGTCACGCATGCGGAAAATATGGAGCAGCGCGCCGCCTCGCGCGCCGAAGCCATTCGCCGCTTGCTGTGGGACCCGCAATTGCAGGCATTCGGCGACTACGACTTCGTGCATCACACGCTCACGCACAGGCTCACTGCCGCGACGGTCTATCCGTTGTATACGGGGATAGCCAGCCGTCAGCAGGCGAAAACGGTCGCCGCTACGCTGCAGCGCGAATTGCTGCGCCCGGGCGGACTCGCCACCACACAAGCGGCGACGGGCCAGCAGTGGGACGCGCCGAACGGCTGGGCGCCATTGCAGTACCTGGCGGTGATCGGCTTGCGGCGCTACAGCGAAGCGGCGCTTGCGCAAACCATCGCCACGCGCTGGATCAAGACCAATGTGTCGTACTACCAGCACACCGGCAAGCTCGTCGAGAAATACGATATCGACGCGGCCACGCCCGGCGTTTCGGCGGGTGGTGGCGAGTATCCGCTGCAGGATGGTTTCGGCTGGACCAATGGCGTGCTACGCGCGTTGCTCGTGCTGTATCCGCAGACGGTGCAGGCCTCGCGTCCTAGCGATATTCCCGAGGGTCCGGCGGGCGTGTCGGCAGCCGCGGCTTCCGCGGCCGCCGCGCCGAAGAATACGCATCGGCTGCATGGCACGCGGGTGAATCCTTAAGGCTGCGTCATGAAAAAAACCTGGCCGGTGCGAACCGGCCAGGTTTTTTCTAACGACTCTTGTGACCTTTAAGCCGGCACTGTCTCAGCCTGCTTCGCACGCGACCACACGCGATGCTGCTCAACCGCCTTGATGAAGGCCTTCAGCACGTCGGCGGCCTGCTTGTCGTCGCCGGTTGCGACGCCGTCGGCATGGTCCGGCAAATGTGCGGCAGTCAGCACATCACGCCCTGCGCCGATCGCCGCGATCGCCTTCAGATGTTTGAACGCCTCGAGCACGAAATGCCGCGCGTCGCCCGATTCCGCCAGCGTCTTCGCGCCCTTGTCGCCGCCCACCACGATCACCGCGTCGAACATGATCGACGGCAAGCCGGCAATCGTGGCGTCCGGCGCCATGCCGTCGATCGCGGCAAGCGTCGGCGCGATCAGCATGGGCGCCGCGCCTTCGCCTTGCAGCGCCTGCTGCAGCGTCTTGATGGCTGCGCTATCGGAACCCGGCGCGGCCAGCAACGCGATCTTGCAGGTCTTGATGCCCGGCTGCACCCGGTTGAGCAAACTCAGCGCGGGCGATTCCTTGGGACCGGTCAGCTTCGCCGTGCCTTTCTTAGGCGCCGGCAAACCCAGACCTTCAGCCACCTGCGCGGCGAGCTTCGCGTCGAAGTTGGCGATAATCTCGTTCACCACGCGCGCTCGAATTTCCGGCTTCGTCACCTTGCCGAGTTCGAACTGATAGGCTGCGGCGATATGGTCTTTCTCCGGCTGGGACATGCTGTTGTAGAACAGCGCCGCCTGCGAAAAATGATCGGCGAACGATTCGCTGCGCACGCGGATCTTGGTGCCTTCCACGCGCTCCTGGTAACTTTCGAAGCCGCCATCCGAGGGCGCCGGATCGGTTTCCTTCGGCCAGCCGCCACTCACCGAATTCGGCTCGTACGAGGCCTGGCCGACGTTGATCGCCTGGCGGTGCATCGCGTCGCGCTGATTGTTATTGAACGGGCACACCGGCCGGTTGATCGGAATCTCGTGGAAGTTCGGGCCGCCCAGCCGGCTGATCTGCGTATCCGTGTACGAGAACAAACGGCCTTGCAACAGCGGATCGTTCGAGAAGTCGATACCCGGCACGATATGGCCCGGATGGAACGCCACCTGTTCGGTCTCGGCAAAGAAGTTGTCCGGATTGCGATTGAGCGTCATCTTGCCGATGATCTTGACCGGCACGATTTCTTCCGGGATCAGCTTGGTCGGATCGAGCAGATCGAAATCGAATTTATGCTCGTCGGCTTCTTCAATGATCTGCACGCCGAGTTCGAACTCGGGGAAATCGCCGCGTTCTATCGACTCCCACAGATCGCGCCGATGGAAATCCGGATCCTTGCCGGCCAGCTTCTGCGCTTCGTCCCACAGCAGCGAGTACGAACCCAGCACCGGACGCCAGTGGAATTTGACGAAGCGTCCCTTGCCTTGCGCATTCACGAAACGGAACGTGTGAACGCCGAAGCCTTCCATGGTGCGCAGACTGCGCGGAATCGCGCGGTCCGACATGGTCCACAGCACCATATGCGCGGATTCGGGCACCAGCGAGACGAAGTCCCAGAAGGTGTCGTGAGCGGAGCCGCCGGTCGGCATTTCGTTCGGCGCTTCGGGTTTGACCGCATGCACGAAGTCGGGAAACTTGATGGCGTCCTGAATGAAGAACACCGGCATATTGTTGCCGACCAGATCGTAATTACCTTCCTGCGTATAGAACTTCACGGCAAAGCCGCGCACGTCGCGCACCGTGTCGGCGGAACCGCGCGGGCCCTGCACCGTGGAAAAGCGCACATAAACCGGCGTCTGTGCGGCGGGATCCTGCAGGAACGCGGCCTTGGTGTACTCCTTCATCGACTCGTACACCTGAAACACGCCGTGCGCCGCCGAGCCGCGCGCATGCACGATGCGCTCGGGAATGCGTTCGTGGTCGAAGTGCGTGATCTTTTCACGCATGATGAAGTCTTCGAGCAACGAGGGGCCGCGCGGACCCGCGCGCAGGCTGTTCTGATTGTCGGAGATCTTGACGCCCTGATTGGTTCTCAGCGCCTGGCCTTCAGGATTGACTCGAAACTGTTCGAGATCCTTCGATTTCGGATCCGCTTGCGGAATATTCGCCTGCGCGTTCTTCGCTGCGGGCTTCGGCGTGTTCGTTTTACCTGCCATGAGAATCTGCTCCTTGCGTTCGGGGGCGTGCCGGTGGGGAAATCCGGTCTGACGCACCGAAACAAGGGAGCAAGCGCTGTACCCGCGCGGGCTCCATCGCACTATATGATTGCCGATGAACCAGCCATGCGGGACGAACGATGCGGCGCGCCGCGATTGCGCGCCGCCGGCCATCTTATGCAAGCGCCGAAGCGCGCCATCAGAAACGGTAGTTGATCGAAATATCCGCTACGCCATTGGCTTTGCGGTGCGTGACCGGGCTATTGCCCGCGCTGCCCACCAGTTGCTCGAAGGCGCCGTCCGCGGTGGCGAACCAGTGCTTGTCGAACAGCCACACTGCGCTGATGCCGAAGCCCACCGATTTGAAGCCCGCGCTCGCGTGATACTGCGGGTACTTCGAGTTCGCCGCCTGAGTCTGATTCACGCCGAACCAGCTATTCATGTAAGTGGAGTCCGCGAGTGTCACGTTCGGACCGGCGAACCAGAAGAACTTCTTGGTGCTGCCCGGCATCGGCATATACGCGCCTAAATCGCCGATCCAACCATTCGAGCCGCCAAAATAGCGCCTGACGTCGGCACGCAGCACGAGCGGGAAATCCTTCGACACCACATACTCACCGGACAGTTTGACGCCCGGCGCGGGGTTGATGTTGCCGAGACCGTCCAACTCCTGCGGGTCGTCGTGGCCGCGGCGTCCGAGGTCGTAGACAGCGGCGAGACTCGCGCGCCAGTTCTCCCCTTGTGCGAAGTTGACCCCGAAACCCTCGCCGCTCGACAGGAAGAACAGATCCTTGTAGCGAACGTCGACGCTCGGACCCGCCATCAGGTGATAACGATCGGAGCCCTCGTAGCGCGGCTGGAACGACGTCGCCGCGCCGACGCGCACCTGCCAGTCCGGAATGTTCGGCTGCCACATCTTCTGCAGCGGAATGCCGACCGAATATTGCCATTCTCCCAGCGGCGAAGGCGTTTGGGCCGAGGCCGAGCCCGGTAGGACGGCGACGCCGCCGATGGTCACGGCGACCAGGGAAGTTGCCGCGATGCCTGTTTGTTTATTGCGGAGCTTGCCGCCCCGCTTTCTACGGCTGTTAAACACCAGAAGCCTCCGATCTCGCGTATCGCGAAGAGGGTTTATGTTCTCGCCCCGGGTCCGCAAGGGGATAAAAAGCACCCGGGCGACTGCCGCATCGTTACTTACGGCATGTAATTTTTTCAGCGAACGCCACGCGCCGCTCGACAAAATACGCGACTCGTTCCGATCGGGAGCCCGTCAATTGGGCATTTGTCTGAACAGACCGGTACGAAAGATTTGCCGACGGACGCACTGGTGCAAAATGCGGGCCTGGTCGCTGGAGAGCGGGCTCGATTGGCTGAAGAACAAGACGCGAAAACGCCGCGCTGCCACAACGGCAACGAAACGCATGGAAGCGGATGCGATGAAAAAAGACACGGCCGGCATCGCATGAGCGGCGCCGGCACGCCCGCGGCCTACTGCGACGCTTCGACCAGCACCGGCTTGTCGCGATACAGATTCGGGAACAGGCGCTTCAGGTTGGCGACCTTCGGCATGTCGTTGATCGCGATATACGCGGAGTTGGGATGCAGCGTCAAATAGTTCTGGTGATACGACTCGGCCGGATAGAAGCCTTTGAACGGCTCCGTCTTCGTCACGATCGGCGCAGGGAAGGCGTGCGCCTTGTCGAGTTGCGCGATATAGCTTTGCGCGACGCGCCTCTGCGTGTCGTTCAGCGGAAACACCGCCGAGCGATATTGCGTGCCGCTGTCCGGCCCCTGGCGGTTCAACTGGGTCGGATCCTGAATCACGGAGAAATACACCTGCAGCAACTGGCCGTAAGTGACCTTGGTTGGGTCGAACGTGACCTGCACCGATTCCGCGTGCCCCGTCTCGCCGCCGCTGACCGTTTCGTACTGCGCGGTGTCGCGCTGGCCGCCCGAATACCCCGAGACCGCCTTGGTAACGCCGCGCACGTGCTGGAACACGCCCTGCACGCCCCAGAAACAGCCGCCCGCAAACACCGCCGTTTCTTCGTGCGCGGTCGAAGCCGCGACCGGTTCGTCGAGCGCCGGCGGCGCGATCACGACGGCGGCCTCCGATGAGAACGCCATGCGCTGCGCCAGCAGCAGCGCGAGCGCACCGAATCCGACCGAGAGTGAAATCGCCGCCATGCGCGAGCGGGCCGGCCTGCCGTCAATGCGTTTGTCGAAGTTCATGAGGTCCATCCTGATTCGCTCAGTTCACGCGCCCGATGCGGGCGTAAATGTCATCGCCAGACCGTTCATGCAATAGCGCAGGCCGGTCGGCTTGGGGCCGTCGTCGAACACGTGGCCGAGATGGCCGCCGCAGCGCCGGCATAGCACTTCGTCGCGCGTCATGCCGAACGACTTGTCGGTATGCGTGATAACCGCATGGTCGAGCGGCTGCCAGAAACTCGGCCAGCCGGTACCGCTGTCGAACTTGGTCTTCGACGAGAACAGCGGCAGTTTGCACCCGGCGCATGCAAAAGTACCCGCGCGGTGTTCGTCGTTTAACGCGCTGCTGAAGGGGCGCTCCGTGCCCGCCTCGCGCAGCACGCGGTATTGCGCGTCGGTCAGCAGTTTGCGCCATTCGGCGTCGCTGTGCACGACCTCGTAGGCGGCTGCCGCGCTGCCGTTTGCTGCCTGTGCTGCCTGTGCTGCCTGTGCCGATTGTGCCGGCTGCGCCGCGCGCGCCGTGCGCCACATCGAGGCGCCCCCGGCCAGCGACATGGCGCCAATCAACCTGAAGAAAATCCGTCTGCTGCAAGCCATGATGATCGCTCCGGAAAGTCCGTACCGTTCACCCGTTCCGGCGCTGATCGCGCCGCCCGCGAGTGGTCCCGATGCTTGGTCGCACGAGAGCGGGATAAATGACAGCATGCGCGTCTTTTTGCATGGCGGTGGCAGCCGCAGCGGCGATTACAGCGGAAATTTGGTGGTCGAGAGGATTTCCTTGAGCACCATGAATGAGCGGATTTGCCGGACGCCCGGCAGATAGAGCAGTTGCTCCGCGTGCAGGCGATTGAAGCTGTCGCTGTCGCGCGTGCGGATCGTCATGAAATAGTCGAATTCGCCGGTCACCACGTGGCACTCCATGCAGCCCGCCACCTTTTGCGCCGCTTTCTCGAACTCGGCGAACGACTCCGGCGTGGAGCGATCCAGCACCACGCCGATGATCACCAGCATCCCGGCCCCCGCCGCCTTCGGGTCGATCAACGCGACGACTCCGCGGATCAGCCCGGACTCCTTGAGCCGCTCCACGCGCCGCAAACACGCCGGCGCACTCAGCTTGACCTTCGCCGCGAGCGCGACGTTCGAAATCGACGCGTCGGTTTGCAACTGCCGCAGGATCGCGCGATCGATGCGGTCGAGCGCCTGCAGCG
This sequence comes from Paraburkholderia sp. RL17-347-BIC-D, assembly GCF_046027915.1. Lineage (NCBI taxonomy): Bacteria > Pseudomonadati > Pseudomonadota > Betaproteobacteria > Burkholderiales > Burkholderiaceae > Paraburkholderia > Paraburkholderia sp. RL17-347-BIC-D. Next base: position 61,221 of record NZ_JARESS010000011.1, on the reverse strand, counting down.
GATCGGCCGGGACGGCGGCAGCAGTTGTCACCGCTGTCGAAGGTCGACGAAATTTTGTTGCGTTCATGAGTTCCTACACGTTTCTTTCTTGATCTGATTACGGATTTTAATTTCCAAAAGTATGCCGAACCCAATTTATTCGCAAGCTCATTTCCAGCGGATTTCCCTACCATCTGCTTAACGCGACCGGATGCCGTTCGCGTCCCACCTACCGACCACGGAGCTGCCATGAACCTGCAACGATTCCCTCGTTACCCGCTGACCTTTGGGCCGACGCCGATCCAGCCGCTCAAGCGCCTGAGCGACCACCTCGGCGGCAAGGTGCATCTGTATGCGAAGCGCGAAGACTGCAACAGCGGCTTTGCCTTCGGTGGCAACAAGACGCGCAAGCTCGAATACCTGATCCCCGAAGCGCTCGCGCAGGGCTGCGACACGCTGGTGTCGATCGGCGGGATCCAGTCGAACCAGACGCGCCAGGTGGCGGCCGTGGCGGCGCATCTGGGCATGAAGTGCGTACTCGTGCAGGAGAACTGGGTGAACTACTCGGACGCGGTCTACGACCGGGTCGGCAACATCCAGATGTCGCGCATTCTCGGCGCCGACGTGCGTCTCGTCGCCGACGGCTTCGACATCGGCTTTCGCAAGAGCTGGGAAGATGCGCTGGAAAGCGTGCGGGCCGCCGGTGGCAAGCCGTACGCGATTCCGGCCGGCTGCTCCGACCATCCGCTCGGCGGTCTCGGTTTCGTCGGCTTCGCGGAGGAGGTTCGCCAGCAGGAAGCGGAATTGGGCATCAAGTTCGACTACATCGTGGTCTGTTCTGTGACCGGCAGCACGCAGGCCGGCATGGTGGTGGGTTTCGCCGATGACGGCCGCGCTGAGCGTGTGGTCGGTATCGACGCTTCGGCGAAGCCGGCGCAAACGCGCGAGCAGATCACCCGCATCGCGAAGCAAACCGCGGAACAGGTCGGGCTGGGACGCGATATTACGAGTAAGGACGTGGTGCTCGACGAGCGCTTCGGCGGCCCGGAGTACGGCTTACCGAACGACGGCACGCTGGAAGCGATCCGCCTATGCGCGCGTTTGGAGGGCGTATTGACCGACCCCGTTTACGAAGGCAAATCCATGCACGGCATGATCGAGATGGTGCGCAACGGCGAATTCCCCGAAGGTTCGCGCGTTCTGTATGCGCACCTCGGCGGCGTGCCGGCGTTGAACGGCTATAGCTTTATTTTCCGCAACGGCTAAACGAGGCGCTTCCTCAGATGCTCCCTTAAGAATTCCACGAACGCCCGAATCGTGAGGGAGCTCTGCCTGTGCTGCGGATAAACCGCGTAGACGCTCGTGGCGGTAGGCAGGAATGCTTCGAGCACCGGCACGAGCTGACCGCTTTTGAGCGCGTCGGCAACGATAAAGTCAGGAAGCCGAACAATTCCCAGGCCCGCGACCGCCGCATCGCGCACCAGTTCGCCATTGTTGGCGCGCAACGGACCGTGGACCTCGACGCCCTTCGTCGCGCCATCGACGACAAACTCCCAGCTCACGGCGCCGCCGTGGCCATACAACAGGCACGCATGGCGCTCCAGGTCAGCGGGCACCTTAGGCGCGCCACGACGCCGCAAATAACCAGGACTGCAGCAGGCCACCATCCGGATATCCACGAGCTTCTGCCCGATCAGCGTGGAATCCGGCAAGGTGCCGATGCGGATCGCCATGTCGAAGCCCTCGCCGACCACGTCGACGGTGCGGTCGCTCAATTCCATCTCGAAGCGCACGTCGCCGTGCTCGCGCAGGAACATCGCCACCAGCGGCGACAGATGCGCCATGCCGAACGACATCGGCGCGCTCACGCGTAACAGCCCGCGCGGCCCGGCACGGCGCAGCGACATGGCCTGCTCGGCGTCTTCCACTTCGCCGAGAATGCGTTTGGCGCGCTCGTAGAACTCCTGCCCGAGGTCGGTCACGGCCAGCTTGCGCGTGTTGCGGATCAGCAATTGCACACCGAGCGTTTCCTCCAGCGCCATCACCCGGCGGCTGACGAACTGCTTCGACAGCGACAGCCGGTTGGCGGCCGCCGTGAAGTTATGCGCGTCGACCGTGGCCACGAAGATCCGCATGTCATCGAGTTGCATCGTATTGTCTACTCCACAGTGACAGTGTTTCCGGTTTGATGGCGATTATACCCATCCGGATTGACCTACACTCTCATTCATGGATCGCGGACAAACATCTGGCCGGATCGCACAACCCAAGGAGAAAAAAGATGCTTGAAATCAGACATGCCAATCAACGCGGCCGCGCGGAGCACGGCTGGCTCAGCTCGCGTCATACGTTTTCCTTCGCTAACTATCACGATCCGAAGCAGAATGGCTTTTCCGACCTGCTCGTGATCAACGACGACCGTGTCGCGCCGGCGCAAGGTTTCGGCAAGCATCCGCACCGCGACATGGAAATCTTTTCGTACGTGCTGGAAGGCGCGCTGGAGCACAAGGACACGATGGGCACCGGTTCGGTGATCGTGCCTGGCGACATCCAGTTGATGAGCGCGGGAACCGGCGTCGCGCACAGCGAGTACAACCATTCGAAGAGCGACCCGGTGCACTTCCTGCAAATCTGGATCGCGCCGGGGCAAAAGGGTACGGCGCCGCGTTATCAGCAGCGTCACTTCGGCGCGGACCATAAGCGCGGCGTATTGCGCCTCGTGATCTCGCCGGACGGCGCGGACGATTCGCTGGTGGTGCAGCAAGACGCGCGGGTCTATGCCGGTCTCTTCGACGGCGATGAAACGGCGCGGCTCGAACTGGCCAGCAATCGCTATGCGTATGTCCACGTGGCGCGCGGCAGCGTGAGCGTGAACGGCGTCGAGTTCAAGGAAGGCGACGGCGCGCGTGTGCGCGGCGAAGAAGCGTTGACCTTCACGCAAGGCCACGGCGCGGAAGTCCTGGTGTTCGACTTGCGCGACATCGAAATGTCGGAGTTGTGGGCTTAAGCGGTTGAATGAGCTTAGTGCGGGCTCGCCGGAGAACATTCCGGCGAGCCGCCCTCTTCCTACCTTGTTGAGAAAAAATCATGCGCTATACGCTGTTTGAAAATCAGAAAGACGCGGTCATCCTCGTCGCCCGCATCCTGTTGATGGTGCTGTTCGTCATGTTCGGCTGGTCGAAGCTCGCCGGCTTTTCCGGCACCGTGGCCTATATGACGTCGAGCGGCGCGCCGGTGCCCGAGTTGTCGGCGGTGATCGCCGTGGTGATGGAGTTTGTCGTGGGCATCGCGCTGCTGGTCGGTTTCTATACGCGGCCGCTTGCCTTGCTGCTCGCGGTTTATACGCTCGGCGCCGCGTTCATCGGCCATCATTACTGGAACATGACCGGCGCGGTGCAGTACGACAATATGATTCACTTCTACAAGAACATCAGCATCATCGGCGGATTATTGCTGTTGGGTGTGACGGGCGCCGGGAAGTATTCAATCGACCGGCGTTGAATCTGCTGTCTTGCACGGCACGCCAGAAAGAAAGCCGCCCGGTTGACGCCGCGCGGCTTTTTTCTCGTATTGCGCGGTTCACGCTAGCCCGCGAACGCGCTTGCGAATGGTCCGGTGGATATTCGACTGCGCCATGTCGCCACGATAGTGCGCGGCAGAAACGCCCAGAACGATTCGCCATAGCGCGCACTCGCTGGATCGGATGGCGTCGCCACCCGCACGTAATGCCCACGATTGTGCTCGACGAAAAAATGGCCGTAAGCGACCGGCGCCAGCGTGATTCTGGCGAGCCATCGCTCGAAGCGATCGGTCTTGTGGCCGAGTTCGTGCGCCGTGTCGATCGACACGCCAATTGCCGCGTGGAGTGAGAGCGAGAGCGCGAAGCACTGGTAGTCGTGCCAAGTCATCGCATGCGTGCCCACGATCCATAAACCACAAACAAAAACGGCGGCCCAAAGGCCGCCGTCCACTACTCACACAACCGCATCAGGCCACTACCTCAGCCTCAGCTTCTCCAACCACTTCCACTTCTTCACTATTACGGATCAGATGATCGAACGCGGAGAGCGATGCCTTCGCGCCTTCGCCCACGGCGATCACGATCTGCTTGAACGGCACCGTGGTCACGTCGCCGGCGGCGAACACGCCCGGCACCGACGTCGCGCCGCGTGCATCGACGACGATCTCGCCGTGCTTCGACAACTCGACCGTGCCCTTGAGCCATTCGGTGTTCGGCACGAGGCCGATCTGCACGAACACGCCTTCCAGTTCGATCTGCTTCACTTCGCCCGAACGCAGATCTTTGTAGACCAGACCGTTGACCTTCTTGCCGTCGCCGGTGATTTCCGTGGTCTGGGCCTGCGTGACGACGGTCACGTTCGCGAGGCTGCGCAGCTTGCGTTGCAGCACTTCGTCGGCACGCAGCGTGGCGCCGAACTCGAACAGCGTCACTTCACGCACGATACCCGCGAGGTCGATCGCCGCTTCGACGCCGGAATTGCCGCCGCCGATCACCGCGACGCGCTTGCCCTTGAACAGCGGACCATCACAGTGCGGGCAGTAAGCCACACCATGATTGCGGTACTCGCGCTCGCCCGGCACGTTGATTTCGCGCCAACGGGCGCCCGTCGCCAGAATGATGGTCCTGGCCTTGAGCACCGCGCCGTTTGCCAGACGCACTTCGTTGATGCGGCCCGGGATCAGCGCTTCGGCACGCTGCACGTCCATGATGTCGACTTCGTAGCTCTTCACATGCTGCTCGAGCGCCGTGGCGAACTTCGGACCTTCAGTTTCCGTCACGGAGACGAAGTTCTCGATGGCCAGCGTGTCCAACACCTGCCCGCCGAAGCGTTCCGCCACCACGCCCGTCGCAATACCCTTGCGCGCCGAGTAAATCGCCGCAGCCGCGCCCGCAGGACCGCCGCCGACGATCAGCGTATCGAACACGGGCTTCTTTTCCAGTTCCTTCGCGGCACGCGCACCGGCGTTGGTATCGAGCTTCGCAAGGATTTCCTTCACGCCGCTGCGGCCCTGGCCGAACACTTCGCCGTTCATGAACATGGTCGGTACCGCCATGATCTGGCGCGCTTCGACTTCGTTCTGGAACAGCGCGCCGTCGATCGCCACGTGGCGGATGCGCGGGTTGATCAGCGCCATCACGTTCAGTGCCTGGACAACTTCCGGGCAGTTCTGGCATGACAGCGAAAAATACGTTTCGAATTGATAGTCGCCGTCGAGGTTGCGGATCTGTTCGATCACGGCGTCTTCGAGCTTGACCGGATGGCCGCCGACCTGCAACAGCGCAAGCACGAGCGACGTGAATTCATGACCCATCGGAATGCCGGCGAAACGGATGCCCGTATCCTTGCCCGGCTCGCCGATCGAAAACGACGGCTTGCGCTCGGCGTCGCCACGACGCTCGATCACGTTGACGCGCTCCGACAACGTCGCGATATCGTTCAGCAATGCCAGCAGCTCTTGCGATTTCGCGCTGTCGTCGAGCGACGCGACGATCTCGATAGGCCTGCTAACCTTTTCGAGGTACGTTTTCAACTGAGTCTTGAGATTGGCATCAAGCATGGCTATTCGATTCCGTGACGATGGGTGTTGGGTTCCCGGCGCCGCACGCTTCCGGATAGGATAGGTGCGGCCCGGGGACGTGCGAACCACTGTAAGAAGCGGTCCGCACGGTGATGCGCCGCGAGGCGCTAACTGCGTAAGGTGGTGAGACCTTAGATTTTGCCGATCAGGTCGAGCGACGGGGTCAGCGTTTCTGCGCCCGGCGTCCACTTGGCGGGGCACACTTCACCCGGGTGAGCCGCGATGTATTGCGCAGCTTGCACCTTGCGCAGCAGTTCGCCGGCGTCACGGCCGATGCCGTTATCGTGAATTTCGGCCAGCTTGATCTCGCCTTCCGGGTTGATCACGAACGTGCCGCGCAGTGCCAGACCTTCTTCTTCGATCAGCACGTCGAAGTTGCGCGAGATTGCCAGCGTCGGGTCAGCGAGCATCGGGTACTTGATCTTCTGGATCGTGTCCGACGTGTCGTGCCATGCCTTGTGCGTGAAGTGCGTATCGGTCGACACGCTGTAGATTTCGACGCCGAGCTTCTTGAATTCGGCGTAACGATCGGCCAGGTCGCCCAGTTCGGTCGGGCACACGAAGGTGAAGTCAGCCGGGTAGAAAACGAAAACCGACCACTTGCCCTTCAGGCTTTCTTCGGTGACGGTCTGAAAATCGCCATTGTGATAAGCCTGTGCCTTAAACGGTTTGACTTGACTGTTGATGATCGGCATTTACTGAGTCCTCTTTCGAAGTGGTTGGAAAGTGGAGTCAGTATGTCAGACGACGCTTAATAGGTAAAGCGGTGTGTTTTAATGGTAGCGATAGTCTTACGCTATTTATCTCGCTACGCCTGCCTATCACGCCGTGGATCAGTCCTTCAGAAGCCGCCAGAGGGTAGTGCGGCCGATTCCTAGCGCCCGGCTGGCCGCAGCGCGGTTGCCGCCAGCCTGTTCGAGGGCGTGGAGAACGTCCTCGCGGGTCGGGCTGCTGCGGTTCGGGGCGGGTTCAGCGGCGGCATTCGCGCCGTTTGTACCGTTTTTTGTGCCAATGGTGCCGTTAGTGCTCGCATTAAAGGCCGCCGGCTGCCTCATGCGCCCAAATTCCGGAAACACCGCCTGCCAATCCTGACCGGCAACGCCCGCTGCGTCGCCGAGATAGATCGCGGCGCGCGTCAGCAGATTTTCCAGCTCCCGCACGTTGCCGGGCCACGCGTACTGCTCGAACAGGGGCGCGAGAAACGCCAGCACCCGCTCGAGCGCGGCCTCCGACAACCCATATTGAAGCGCGCTGCGGCTCAACAAGTGCCGCGCCAGTTGCGGAACATCGTCGCGCCGTTCGCGCAACGGCGGCAATTCTATCTGAAGCAGGTTCAGACGAAAATACAAATCCGCGCGAAACGCGCCCTGCTCGACGAGCGCGTGCAGATCTCGATGAGTGGCGGCGATCACCCGCACGTCGACCGGCGTGGCGCGTCCCGAGCCGAGCTTCATCACCTCGCGCTCCTGCAGGACCCGCAGCAGACGGCTCTGCAGCGCCGCCGGCATCTCGCCGATTTCGTCGAGGAAGATCGTCCCCGTGTGGGCGATTTCGAACAGCCCCGGCTTGCCGCCGCGCCGCGCGCCCGTGAACGCGCCTTCCTCGTGGCCGAACAGTTCGCTCTCGATCAGGCCTTCCGGCAGGGCCGCGCAGTTGAACGCGACGAACGGATTGCCGCGCCGGCGACTCGCATTGTGGATGCCTTGCGCGACCAGCTCCTTGCCGGTTCCGCTTTCGCCGCTCAGGAGCACGGTCGCGTCGTGCGCCGCGCCTGCGCGCGCCAGCCGCCGCACGCGCTCGAGCGCCGCCGAGTTGCCGATCAGATCGTCCAGTTGATGCCGCGCGACCAGATGCTTCGGCCGCTGGCTGGTGCGCAGCGACCGGTCGATCCGCTGCGCGACCAGCGCGTCCTGCAAGGTCACCACGGAGCCGGAGCGCACGCCCTGCTCCACGATCGGCACGCAATTGACGATCAGCGCGCGTCCGCCGATCTGCTCGATACGCTCCTCGATCGGCAGGTCGTGCTCGAGCGTTTCACGCAGCAACGGCCCGACAGCGCGCTCGACTTGCGCGGGCACGTCCTGGTCGCGGTCGAGACCCAGCAGATCGAGCATGGCCGGGTTGACGGCCTCGACCTGGCCGGCATCGTCGAAAGCGGCGACGCCGTCGCGCAGATGCGCCACGATCGTGTTCAGACGAACGCGCTTCGATTCCTTCTGTCGGCTCACGCGCGCCAGTTCGACCGAGCGTTCGAACGCTTCTTCGACCGCCCCGAGCGAGTACAGGAAAACGCTCGCGAGGCCGGCCTGCTGGGCGAAGTCGCAAGCCATGCCGGGCCCGATGATGACGCTGCAGCCTTCGGCGGCGAGGCTGTCGACGGCGAGCCGCACTTCGTCGATCGAACGGTAGGCGCGCTGTTTCAGGCTGACTTTCAGCCACGCGCTCAGGTCGGCCAGTTCGTGCGAGATCGTTTCGTGCAGCACGAGGCCGATCTGCGCGTTCGGCCACGTGGTCGTGGCGCGGGTGATCGCGCTCAGCACGTCGAAACCGTTCACCTTGACCATCACGACCGGCACGTTCAGGTTGTCGCGCAGGTAGGCGCCGTTTGATCCGGCGGCCAGCACGACATCGACCGAGCCTGCGTCCACGTAGGCCTGCAAGGCCGTGACGGCCGCGCTGTAGCCTTCCCGGACCGAGAAGAATTTTGCGCGCCCGGCGTAGCGCGGCGCGACGGTCTCGCAAAGCGACTGCAACCGGCTGATACTCACCAATGCAATGCCTGGGCGGCCCGGATCGGAATTCGCAAGGGACGGCGTGAAAGTGGACATCGCGGCACTCGGTCTATGTTGAAACGTTCCATGGAACGTTTCATGGAACAGTACGCTCATTGTGCCACAGACCGCCGCGCCGCCGCCTTCCAGCTAACCTGTTGATTGTTTGGGACAAACCACCAAGGCCGCGAAATGGCACGCTTCCTGCAGTTTCTCGTTCGCGCCATTTATCCGACTTTCCTGAAAGGAGACACACCGTCATGACCACATCCGCCACCCGCCGCGCCGCCTTCCGCGCCAAAGTCAACGAACGCCAGGGCCTGCTCGTGCCCGGTGCCTTCAATGCGATGAGCGCCCGTGTAATCGAAGACGCCGGTTTCGAGGCGATCTACATCACGGGCGCCGGCGTCACCAATATGTCGCTCGGCCTGCCCGACCTCGGCTTCATCGGTCTTGCCGAAGTTGCCGAACATACGGCGCGGATTCGCGACGCGGTCGCGCTGCCGCTGATCGTCGACGCCGACACCGGCTTCGGCAATGCGCTGAACGTGCGCCAGACGGTACGCGTGCTCGAGCGCAGCGGCGCCGACGTGATCCAGTTCGAAGACCAGATCATGCCGAAGAAATGCGGCCACTTCTCCGGCAAGGAAGTCGTCAGCGCGAGCGAGATGGTCGGCAAGATCCGCGCGGCCGTCGATGCCCGCGAAGACGGCAATCTGCAGATCATGGCGCGCACCGACGCGGCCGCGGTGCACGGCATCGAGGACGCGATCGAGCGCGGCCATCGCTTCATCGAAGCCGGCGCCGACATTCTCTTTATCGAAGCGACCGAATCGCTCGCCGACATCGAACGTTTGCCGGCGCTGTTCGACAAGCCGCAACTGATCAATATCGTGATCGGCGGCAAGACGCCCGTGCAATCGCGCGAGGCGTTAGCCAAGGTCGGCTACGGCATCGTGCTGTACGCGAACGCGGCGCTGCAAGGCGCGGTGCTCGGCATGCAACGCGCGCTCGGCACGCTGAAGAGCAATGGCCGGCTCGACGAGGACGCCACGCTGGTCGCGCCGTTCAGCGAACGCCAGCGGCTCGTCAACAAGCCGCTGTACGACAAGCTCGATCGCGAGTACGCCGCGAAAGACTGAGCGGCGCAGAGAAAACAGTATTTCCGGTAGATGGGCGGATGGGCGCTCCCGCTTGCGGGCACGCCGCGTCCGCCTGCCGTCGTCAACGGTATGGCGCCGTTTATTGCGTTAGGATTCAGGGCTAGCAGTCGTTTGCGACTGCCGGCGTGCCATCTTCGATGGCTTCGCCGGCGCGTCAACTGCGGCCGCGATCCTGTCGCTCGTCCGCCTCGTCCGGATACCGGAAACACGTTTTCAAAAGGTAGTCGCAAGAACATGAAGGCCAAACCATCGCGCGCAAAGCGCCGGCACCGCATCGGCGCTGATACGCGTTCGCACGACACTGCAGGCAGCGCGGCGGGAGCAGCGCAATGAGCGGCAGCGACACGCGCAACGCGCACATCGGCTGGCTGCCGTATATCGTCGCGGCCACCTTCTTCATGGAGTACCTCGACACCACGGTGATCGCCACCGCGTTGCCGCAGATGGCGCACTCGTTCGGCGTCGGTCCCAACAGCCTCAGTCTCGGCATGACGGCCTACATGCTGGCGCTGGCGATCTTCATCCCGGCCAGCGGCTGGGTCGCCGACCGCTGCGGCTCGCGCACGGTGTTCTTCAGCGCGATCGGCGTGTTCACCGTGGCTTCCGTGTTGTGCGGCCTGTCGCAGAACGTCACCGAGTTCACCGCTGCTCGTCTTTTGCAAGGCATGGGCGGCGCGATGATGGTGCCGGTGGGACGGCTGATCGTGGTCCGCAGCACCGAAAAAAGCCGCATGATGCAGGCGATCTCGACCATCACGTGGCCGGCGATTGCCGCGCCGGTGGTCGGGCCGCCGATCGGCGGTTTCATCACGACCTACGCGTCGTGGCGCTGGATCTTCCTGCTCAACGTGCCGTTCGGCCTCGCGGCCATGGCCGTTGCGCTCGCGCTGGTGCCGAACCTGCGCGGCACCGATCGCAAGCCGCTCGACGTGGTCGGCCTGCTGCTGAGCGGCACGACGTTGACGGCGATTCTCTACGGCGCGGAGTTGGCGAGCCAGCCCGGCGAGAATCCGTGGATCGCCGGCGCGATCATCCTCGGCGGCTTGCTGATGGGCGTGGTGGCGTTCAAGCATGCGAAGCGTCATCCGCATCCGCTCGTCGACGTCTCGACGCTGAAGATTCCGACCTTCTCCGTGACGGTGGTGACGGGCTCGTTCACGCGCATCGGCATCGGCGCGGTGCCTTATCTGATGCCGCTGCTGTTCCAGGTGGGCTTCGGCTTGTCGGCGTTCAAGTCAGGGCTGCTGCTGCTCGCAAGCGCACTTGGCAACCTCGGCATGAAAGCGCTGACCACGCGCATCCTGCAGCGTTACGGTTTTCGCATGGTGTCGATCGTCGACGTGACGGTGGCTGGCGTGTTCATCATCGCGTGCGGATTGCTGAGCCCCAACGTGCCGCTCGCGCTGGTGCTGTTCGTCGTGTTCATCTACGGCGTGGCGCGTTCGATGCAATTCTCGACGCTCGCCACGCTAGCCTATGCCGACGTCGCGCAACCGCAGATGAGCGCGGCGAGCACGCTGTGGAGCGCGGCCGCGCAGATGACGATTGGTCTCGGCATCGCCTTCGGCGCCGTGTCGCTGCGGGCGGCGGCCTTCTTCAACGGTGAGACCACGGGCCGCGTCTTCACGCTCGACGATTTCCGCCTCGCGTTTCTGTTCGCGGGCCTGGTGACGCTGGCATCCGTGATCGGCTACATGGGTCTTGCACGCGATGCCGGCCAGAGCATCGGCGGCGGTTCGCGCGGCAGCGAAGATCCGGCGAAGGGTTGACGGCGAAGCACTCTGATAAAACGGGCGGAGATACGCGGAAAACGGGCGGAGATACGCGGTGCAAGCACAAGAACTGACGTTTTCGAATAACAAGGCCGATCTCGACATCGAGATGGTCTACACGTTCCTGTCGCAAGAAACTCCGTGGGCCAAGGGCATGCCGCGCGAAACGTTCGAGCGGGCCATCGCGGGCTCGATGTGTTTCGGCGGCTATATCGATGGCAGGCAGATCGCGTTCGCGCGCCTGATCACGGACGAGGCGACCTTCGCGTACCTGTGCGACGTATTCGTGCTGCCGGACTATCGCGGCCAGGGACATGCGTCGGCGTTGATGAAGCACGTTTTCGCCAGCCCCTCGCTGCAGGGCCTGCGAAGAATCGTGCTGGTGACGACGGACGCGCATCGCGTGTACGAGCCGCACGGCTTCACCGGACTCGCGACGCCGGAGCGTTATATGGAGCTGCACAACCCGGACGTCTACAAGACGGCCTGAGCGCGGCGCGCGCCGCGAGCCTCGCGGCGTTGTCATCGGCGTGCCACGTTGGACGGTTAATTTGCTGCGGGAACAGAAACCGCAAAAACGGAAAAAACCGCCCCCAGCCCATGCCACAGCATTTCGCGCGCGAGTCCCGCAGTGATTCCGTCAACGGCGGCTGCCTTGTTTAAGGCCGCCTCCGCCAGCGCGCTGCTCAATGCCTTCCTTTCGGCGATGCAGATCGCCATCGGCCTCATGGCGCATTCGGACGGACTCTTTGCCGACGGCGTGCACACCTTGAGCGACCTCGCCGCCGACGGCGTCGTGCTGATCGTGCTGTACCTCACCACGCGACACCAGCGTACGAAGCTGCGCGATGCTGGCCACAGCGCCGACACCGGCATCGAGCAGGCGCTGGCCGCGCTGTTCATCGCCGCCGTATTGATGATCACCGCCGCCGACATGCTCTGGACCAGCATCGCGCAGACCTCGACGCTGAGCGGCGGCACCGCGATGCATATCGGCGCGCTGGCCGTGAGCGGCTTCGTGATGCTCGCCAAGGAAGCGCTGTTTCGCTATATGCGCGCCGAAGGCGCACGCACGGGTTCAGCAATTTTGCTGGCCAGCGCATGGCATGCGCGCGTCGACGCGGTGTCGGCGCTGGTGGCGACGTTGGGACTCGCCGGCAGTCTGGCCGGCATGCCGATGCTCGATCACATCGCCGGCGCGGCGATCGGCCTGATGATCATGCGCATGGGCTACGCAAGCGGCCGCGGCGCGTTGAAGCAACTGTTCGCCGGCGCGCCGGGCAACGCGCCCGCCGGCCAGCCGGTTGAATAGAATCTGGAATCGGTTTGCGTCAGCCGTAAGCGCGTTCGCGCATCCACTTCGTCATGATCCATTTGTCGCCGCCGAGCACCGGCGCGCCGCCATGCAAGGTCAGCGGATCGAGTTGACGCTGGCCGTTCATATAGCGGAAATACACCGCGCCGCCCTGCCTTGCCGCGACGGACATGCCCGCTTCGGGAAAGATGGTTTCGCCGCCGTCGGGCACGTCATTCAGATAGATCACCAGCGTGGCGACACGCTGGCCGCCCTGCGCGGTATGCACCGCGCTGCCGGGTTGATCGGGCGGGAAATAGTCGAAATGCGGGCGGTATTCGCCGGTCGTGCCGTAGTGCAGAATCTGCAGCCCTTCGCCATTTTCGACCGGCCAGTTCATCAGACTCGAAATGCGCCGGTCCATCCGTTCGATGAACGCGTCTTCGCCGCGCTGATACCAGATGCCCTCGCTGGTGCGATTGCGGATCACGTCTTCCTTGCCGGTATCGGGATTGACCGTGGTGGAGCGCTTTAACCGATGCCGCGAGCGCTCGATCATCTCGGCGCATTCGTCCGGCGACAACACGTCGCCGAATACGATCACTTGCGGCCGCTCGCAGCGCATCAGCACACGCACGTCACGATCGTACGCGCGGATCACATTGCCGCGCGCGACGGGCGGGTCGTCGTATTGGTAAGTCTGTGGCGCGGCTTTGGCGAGCGCCGCCTCGGTCGCGGCCGCCGCGGCAAAGGCCGGATTCGCCGGATTAGCCGGGTCCTGGCCGAAGGTTTTGTGCACGGCCGCGCGCGCGGCGTCGGTGGCGAAACCGGCCTGCACCATGGCGTCGACCATCGAATCGGGACTGCAGCCGCGCGCCACGTTGCTGCTCAGCCACTCTTCCCATGCGGCATCCACTACTGGCATAGCATTCCTCATTCGTCCGCTTGAAGAAATTCAGCATCACGTGGCTGAATGATAGCAAGCGGGCGTGGCTCGGCCGGGGTCAAGCCGCAGATCAACCGCGCTGCTGCCGGCGCCGGTAGAGGTCGAGTCCCTTTCGCGCCTGCGCCCGAATGGCGCGCTGCACGAGCGGCGACCAGCCGAGCAGCGTCCCTTTGAGGCCGAGCGCCTGGCGCGTCCAGCTCCACAAGTCAAAGCTGTCGCGATGTTCGACGATGCGGCCATCGCGGAACACGAAACGGGCATCGATGCGGTTGACCACCGCGCGCCCCGTCTGACTGAAGAGATAACTGGCCACCCAGTGGGCGCGGCCGCTGCGGTCGTCCGCTTCGACGTCCTCGAACGTCAGCGAGAAGTCCTGTGCGCGGGCCACCAGCATGCGCCACATGTCGCGCGCTTCCTCGCCGCGCAACTCGCCGAACGCGGGGTCGCTGAAGACAACGTCGTCCGCGTAACAGGCCACCATGGTTTCGGCGTCGCGTTGCTGAAACGCCGTGTAGAAACGCTGGATCAGTTCGGTGTTGGTGTTGGGATGGCTCATTGTTTTGATATCGTGCGATGCCCGTGTTTGAAGTCGATCCGGAAAAGGCGCCCGGCGACCATTCGACGGCGGGCACGCCGCACACGATATCGGAAAACTGAGCCCAACGGGCGACGCGGCGTGCCTACCCGTTCGAGGCCGCGCCACGCATCCGCGCGGCCTCGCTTTTGCCGGCCAGCAGCCAGACACCGGCCGCGATCGACACGGCAATGAAAGCGGCCAAACCCAGCGCGGCGGCAAAGCCGCTCGCAAAGCTCGCATGCGCAGCCGACATCAGCGTGGCCCGTACGGCGGGCGGCAAGCTCGCCGTGGCCTGCGCCGTATCGCCGGCCAACACGCGCGACATGAAGCCGGCGTCGAGCGCGGTTTTCACCTCGGGCGTCAGCGGCGCCGCGGCGAGGAATGCCGTGTGAGTGCGCGCCGCGAGCACCGCGCCGAGCACTCCGACCGACGTCACGATGGCGGTGAAGCGCGTCGTCGTGCTGATGCCGGAGGCCATGCCCGTGCGATCCGGCGGCACACAGGCCATGATCGCCTTCTGCGTGTCGCCGTTCAGAATCCCGGCGCCGAGACCCGTCACGATCATGCCGAGCGCGACCAGTGCGTACCGTTCGTCGCTCGCGATCAACGCCGTCAACAGGTTGCCGAAGGCGATCAGCAGCAAGCCCATCGACAGCACGGCCATGCTCGAAACACGCCTGCCGAGCGCGGCACCGATGTACGGGCCGATCACCATCGACAGCGCGAACGGCAGCATGCCGACGCCCGCGGCCACCGCCGACAGACCGAACGCGTTCTGCAAATACAACGGCAGGAACGTCATCATCACCTGGGCGCAGGCGGCGTAACCGAACATGGCGAGCACCGCGGCGACAAAGCGCGGTTGCCGGAACAGCGCGAGATCGACCATCGCATGCGCTCGCACCCGCTGCACCTGAACGAACGCGCCGAACAACAGCACGCAGGCCGCGAGCCGCATGGCGGTCGGCCAGCTTGCGAGGCCGTCGGCCGGCACTTCGATCAACGCCCAGATGCCGAGCGCGAGCGCGCTGCCGAACAAAAGACTGCCGGCGATATCGAGCGGACCGGGTTTCGGATTGCGCGACTCGACGATTGCGCGCGACGCGCACCACACGAGCACCGCGCACACCGGCAGGTTCAGCAGAAAGATCCAACGCCAGCCGAACCATTGCGTGATGACGCCGCCGACCAGCGGCGCCACCGTGGTCGCGAGGCCCATGCAGGTGCCCCACACGGCCCAGGCGCGCACGCGGGCGGGGCCTTCGTGAAACGTGTTCGCGATGATGGCGAGCGCGGCGGTGAGCAGCATTGCCGCGCCGACGCCCTTGACCGCCCGCGCGATGTTCAGCACCGCAGCCGTCGGCGCCGCGCCGCAACCGAGCGACGCCAGAAAGAACACCGCCAGCCCGAGCAGCAGCATTTTCTTGCGGCCGACGCGGTCGGCGAGACCGCCCGCCGGCAGCAGGCACGACGCGAACGCGACCATGTACGCGCTGACGACCCATTCGACGTCGGCGAAACTCGCGTGGAACGAGCGCGCGATCGACGGCAACGACACTGCCACGACGTTGGTGTCCAGCACGATCAGCGCGCAGGTGGCCGACGCGGTGGCCAGCACGAATGCGGGGTTGGCCGGCGCCGGGCGGTGGTCTGAGGAAGGAGACGGCATAGGGAGGCGAATGGCGGCGAGTTGAGGTCGACTCAATGTTAGCGACGCCTCTATTGCCTGTCATTGGCATAAAATCACAAAATAATTAGCTTCAGTGGAAATACAGAAAACCATGCGGCAACTCGAACTCCGTCATATCCATGCCTTCGTTTGCGTCGCGAAACAGCTTCATTTCTCGCGCGCCGCCGACGAATTGGGAATCGCCGCGCCGTCGCTGACCAAGCTGATCCAGGAGGCGGAACGGCTGCTCGGCGTACGGCTCTTTCATCGCACCAAGCGCTCGGTCGCGCTGAGCGCGGCGGGCAGTGCCTATCTCGCCGAGGCGCTGGTCGCGCTCGATCACCTCGCGCGCGGCGAGGAGCGCGCGGGGCTGGCCGAGCGTGGCGAGCTCGGGCGCGTCGAAGTCGGCTATGTGGCGTCGGCGGCGTATGCGGGCGTGTTGCAGCGCGATGTCGGCGGATTTCGCGGCGCGCATCCGGGCGTCGACATTTCGATCCGCGAGGTGCCGATGGACAACGTCGCCGCCATGCTGCGCGACGGCCTGCTCGACGCCGCCTACGTGCGCCCGCCGATGCTGCTGGCCGACGGCATTCAGGCCACGACCGTGCATCGCGATCAATTCGTCCTCGCTTTGCCAACCGATTCCGCACTGGCTGCCTCACCGAGCGTCAAGCCGGCGCAATTGCGCGACCAGTGCTTCGTGCTGCCGGAACAGGAAGCCGGCACCTTCGAAGTGGCGCGGCGCGGGCGCTTCTCAGCGCGGCTCGGACCGCGCCCCGGTACGCTCGCCTCCGTGCTGGCGTGCGTGTCGCTGGGCGGCTACGTCGCCGTCGTGCCGCATACGCTGGCGGACTGCATCGCTTTGCCGGGTGTGGTGTACCGCGACATCACCGGTCAGCCCATTCCTTCGGAGATCGCGATTGCCTTCCGGAAGTACGAGCGGGCCCCGGCCGTCAAGGCGTTTCTCGACTTCGCACGGCATAAGTGACTCCGGTCTGAAGGCGGCGTGAAGCCTGTCCGACGGCTCAGGAAACGGCGTCTGTTCAACACGCCGGCCGCTTTTCGCTATATCCTGCCGAATATCACGGTAGGCTTCGTGGTGCGTGGCGGCGTGTCTTTCAGCGCTTCTGAGAGCCCCGCGCGACGAGGCGAAACGAGCCAGCAGGAGCCAGTAGCGGTGCGCAGTCGATCCATTTCATCCGCCCCGGCAAGACGCCGCGAGCGTCCGCCCAACGAGCTTTCATCGACCATCGTCGCGGTGAAGTCGGCGTCCGAGCGCGGCCGCGCCGAATCGATCCGCGATGTCGTCGACGCCTACCGGCGTCTCTACGGCAGCGTGCAGCGCTTCGTGCTGATGCTGACCGACGACCAGTTGAATTTCGCCTCGGTCGGCACGTCCGGCTCGCATTCGCTGAACCAGTTGCTGTCGATCCTCGCCGAGCGGGCGAGAGCCGCGGCGTTCGCGCGTCTGCGCGACCTCAAAGCGGCGATCGAGGAAGCGCGCTGCGCCGAACAACTGCGCGACGCGATTTTTTCCGACACCTTCAGCAACGACCTGGCTGCCCTGCGCAAGGTGGTCGCGGAACTCGAACGGCTCGACGCGGCCTTCGTGGGCCTGTGCGTCGGGCATGTGCTCGAACAGCACGCACGGGCTGCGAATGACATGAGCCCGGCGGCCGGCAAGCGCGCCGCCACCGCGCGAAGCCCTGCGGACAGGTCGGCCGTGCGGCGCAAAGCGCGCGTCGCCGAGCCCGCCCTCGCCCCCTCCAACGACTGATTAACGACAGCCGCAGATGAACGCTCTCTTTCGCCCATCGTTATATCTTTCCGAATATATCGTCGGCCGCGCTTGCGCGGCGAATGTGCGCCATGAGCTTCACCTGCACTTTCAACTCGCCTGACACCGAACCGGATTCGAGATTCCCATGCACACGCCCCCGTTCCGTCTCGCCCAGCCCGCGCGTCTGAAACTGTCCGGCGACGAGCTTGCCGGCACCGGCATGCACGTTGCCGACGCATGTTGCGCCCCCGCCAAAGTGTCGTTCTCGAACACCAAACGACGCGCGCGCCTCGCCGAACTCGACAGCCATCTGCATTGTTCGATCATCGGCACGTGTCTGAGCACGCACGAGTTGCGCAAGCTGGTGCCGAAATTCACGGGACTCGATCGCCGCGACGCGAGCGATCTGGAGATCCATCACTCGGCGGTCGAACTCGCTATCGAAGGCGGCGCGGCCGCGAAGGCGCTGCAGAAACTGCTCGACGAACACTATGCGGGCGCGATCCGCCGCTTCGACAAAGCCACCGACGACGTCGACCTGCTCAAGCTCTGGGACGAAGCGCTGAAGAGCGGCGACATCCCGCCCGCCTACTGGGCGTTGATGACGCATCCGTTTGCGACCATGCCCGTGCGCCAGAAAGCATTCGGCGAATTGCACATGCTGTCGCATCTGGTGGGCGCGGCCAATCGCGCGGACATTCGCCGGCTGGTCGCGCTGGAAGAGGAGAACGCCGCATTGAAAGAGAAAATCGAGCGTCAACAGAGCCGTTTGCAGGAACTCAGCCTGCAACGCGACGCGTCGATTGCGGCGCTCAACGAGCAGATCGCGCAGCTCACGGCGCAGACAAGCCGCCAGATCCCCGGCGATGTCGCCGGTCTCGAAGCCGAAACGCAACGGCTGCACGACAAACTGGCCGACGCCGATCAGCGCGTCGCGCTGCATACGAGCCGTCGCGAGGCCGCGGAACAGCGCGCGCTGCAGGAACAGGACGCGGCGCTCGCGCTGCGCAGAAGCCACGATCAGACGCTGACGCTGCTCAAGCTGGTGCAAAGCGAATGCGACGCCCTCGAACGCGCGACGGTAGACGCAGCGGACGCGGCGAGCGGAGCCGGCACGCGCCGGGCGAGCCTCGACAGCGTGCAAGGCAAACGGATCGCGTATGTGGGCGGCAGGCCGGGTTCCAACGCGGCGCTCAAGCGGCTGGTGGAAGCGGCCGGCGGCGAACTGATCGTGCACGACGGCGGTGTGGAAGATCGCAAGGGCCTGCTTGCCGCGGCGTTGCCGGGTGCGGATCTCGTCGTGTTTCCGGTCGATTGCATCGACCACGATTCGATGAATACGCTCAAGCGCGTCTGCGAGCGCCATCAGATCGACTATCACCCGCTGCGCACGGCGAGTGTGGCGAGCTTCGTCGAATTGATGGCGCGCCTGCACCCCGAGCAGCTTGCGCAATTGGGCAATCCGCCGCCTTCGGCGTTTTGCCTGCGTCACGGCTGAGCGCACTTGCGCGACCGGGGACGCTCAGGAGCGGATCAGCCTGGTCAACTCGGCGATCTGTTTCGCGCAACTTCGCTGCGCCTCGACTTCAACGTCGCGGTACAGGCGAATGATGGTTTCGCCCACGGGCGTGAGCGTGCAGCCGCCGCCGCTCTGGCCGCCCTGCTCCGAATGCGTGGCAGGCGACTTGAGCGAACGGTTCAGTTCATCGATCAGCAGCCAGGCGCGACGGTACGACATATCGAGGCTGCGCGCCGCCGCCGAGATCGAGCCGAATTCGCGCACGGCTTCGAGCAATTCGACTTTGCCCGGCCCGAGCGCGACCGCGTCGCCGCTACGGATGCGCATTCTGAAGCGCACTTCGGGACGCGCCTTCGCGGCTTTTTTTGCCGCGGGTGCGGGTTTGGTTTTTGGGGTGTCAGCCATGCGCGAAAGCATACACGAACCGCCTCGTACTGCCACCCTGGCCGAACGGCCATCACAATCCTCCCTGAAGCTCCGGGAAGCAATGCCCGTAGTCTTCACAGCCGGGACAGCCTGGCGCCGGGCCAGGCTGCAAACCCAGTGACAACGCGCGTTGTTCAGCGAGGAACTTCTTCCACCGCAAGTTGGCGGTATTGAGCGCGACGAGCGTGGGGAAATAACGCGTCAGCATCCACGTGACTTCGTCGCGGCCGGCGAGGCCGAGGTCGCGCCACAGGTGATCCGGACGCAAACAGGCATGGGCGATGATTGCAGCTAGACACTGCGCGTCGTCTGCATGGATCGTGGCGCTAGCGTACGTGAGCAATAGCGCGTGGAGCGTGCGGACGAATTCCGCGTGCTCGCTCGAAGTGACCACGAGCGGCAACGCGGCCGGGACAGCGGCACGCGCGAAGTGCCGCGCCACCAGCGCGCGCCACGCCGGTTGCTGAAGTCCGAGCAGCGCGAGTTCGTTGCGCGCGTCGCGCTCGGCGATCAGTTTGGCGAAGAGTTGTGTGTCGGGTGATGCGGCATTAGTCGCTGCGTCCAGCCACTTTGTCATGCGCGCGGCGGTCAATGCGTCCTGCGGCAACGACAACGACCGCACCCACAAAGGCGCGTCTTCGCCAGTTGCGGCAACACCAACAACGCGTGCAAGCGGATCGTCAGACATGGCGGCAACGTGATAAGGATCAGCGACCCATGTTACGCCTACCGGCTGTGCCTCGCGTTCACCTACGCCAACGGTCCCAACACATGCGCCTCGATCCGCGCGAGCCGTTTGACATGGCGCGGCGCGGGCAGGATGTCGGATCCGGAAAACAGAATCGGCGCGCCGTCTTCAGCGTCGAGCGCTCGGCCGCCGCATTCGTAGGCGACCATCACGTTCTCGCCGATCGGCGTGTTGAAGAGTTCATGCCACGAAAACGTCACGACATAGCCGTCGTGCCCCACCGCGACGAACACCGTGCGCTTGAATTCGCCCGGCACGCTATTCGGCAAGCCCGCTTCCGTGATCAGCGTCGTCAGGCGCACGCCGCGATACGGCTCGACGCTGCGAATAAAGCGGTTGGTCGTATAGCAACGCAGATCGAACGGCGTGGCCACCACGCTTTCGTAGCGTTTGAGTTCATCGAGCCCGAATGAAAGCGGCCGCTGGAATCGTCCGCTCAGGACAAGCGCGCTGTCGACAGCGGGCGCGGCAATCACATTCACACTATCCATATCCGTTTATCTCCAGCATGTGCGCCTGAGCGGCTTGTTCACCCGTTATGTCCGTGTGTATATTACGCTGCGATGGCGGCTTGCGCGCAAAACCGCGTCGATACGCGTCATATCGCCGGGAATATAGCCCGGCCTCACCTTCATTCATAACAATCACGGCACGCGTGGGCGCGCCGGCATACGGCCGGTGCGCAGCCGGGCTGCTCAGGAGATCACATGCGCTTCTCACCCGCCTGGCGACGCACCACGTGTCTCGCTTTCGTCTCCCTCGGCCTGATCGCGGCGCTCGCCGGTTGTGGCGGCGACGAGATTACCGCCACGCCGCAAAAGGTCGCCGTCAGCGCGTCGCCGAACGGCATCGCGGTGCGCGCGGCGGACGGCGCCGTCTTCATCACCGACGACCAGACCAATAGCGTGCTCTCCTCGCCCGACGGCCGCACGTTCGCGCATTACGCGAGTGTGCCGGCGGTGGCCGGCCAGTCGAACAGCCTGAGCCAGTTGAGCTTCGCCGACGCGTCCACGCTGATGATCGAACGCTTCGGCTTCGGCACGGCGAGCGCGGTGTTCAGCATCACGGGCGTCGATGCGATCGCGGCGCTGAGCGGCCCGGATCCGGCGCGCCGCCGCCTCGGCCTGATCTCGATCGGCTCCAATCGTTTGCTCTCGACGTGGTTCGTCAAAATCGGCAGCAATCCGCTGCAAGGCGGGCTGAGTCTCATCACATACGATCCGGCCGCTCACACGGCGGTCGAGCGCGATCTGCTGAGCGGACTCGGCAAGCCGGTCGGGATCGCCGTGTCGGGCGACGCGGTCTACGTCTCCGACCAGGCCAACAACGACATCGTCAAAGCGAGTCTGAGCGCGTTGCTGGGCGGATCGCAGGCCGTGACGCCGAGCGGCACATTCGTGCGGATCACCAGCCCGGACCTGATGGCCGTCGACGCGGGCGGCAAGCTATACACCAAATGCAATACCACCGGCCTGTGCCGGATCGCGCCGGACGGCACGATCAGCGTGCTTGCAAACGACTTTCAGGACGCCCGCGGCGTAGCCGTCGACGCGCCGCGCGGCCGGCTGTACGCCATCGACCGCGCCGCCAGTGCGAGTGGCACCAGTTACGTGCGCAGCTTCCCGCTTGACTGATGCAGAGCGGCGTCGTCACACAAGATAATGCGATGACGTCGTAATATAGCGCTCTTAATAACGTATCGGGGTTATCGCATGATTCGCAAGCTGCTCGCTTCTCTCGTCGTTCCTCTCGTGGTCGTTACCGGCATCGTGACGGCCGCGCCTGCTTTCGCGCAGGACAACACGGTCAACGTGCTGTACGCCGGCTCGCTGGTCAATCTGATGGAGCGCAGCATCGGCCCGGCATTCGAGAAGGCCACCGGCCAGCATTTCCGCGGCTACGCGGCGGGCTCGAACAAGATCGCCAACGAGATCAAGGGCAAGCTGCGCCGCGGCGACGTGTTCATCAGCGCGAGCCCCAAGGTGAATGACAGTTTGACCGGCGCGGCGAATGGCGATCACGTCACGTGGTATGTGAATTTCGCCGAATCGCCGTTGATGATCGGCTACAACCCGCAGAGCAAGTTCGCGCCGCAGTTCAAGAGCAAGCGCTGGGACCAGGTGCTGCAGGAGCCGGGCATCCGCATCGGCCGGACCGACCCGAAGCTCGACCCGAAGGGTGCCTTCACCGTCGAGATGGTGACCAAGGCGGCTGAGCTCTACCACCAGCCGGACCTCGTCGAGAAGACGCTCGGCGCGGCGGAAAACCCCGAGCAGGTTTTGCCCGAGGAAACGCTGGTTGGCCGCCTGCAATCCGGCCAGCTCGACGCCGGCTTTTTCTATTCCACCGAAACGTCTGATCTGAAGATTCCGGCGATCCGCCCCGCACCCGAATTGCAGGCCAAGGCCAGCTACACGCTGACGATTCTCAGCGACGCGCCGAACCGTGAAGGCGCGAGCAGCTTCGTCGACTTTCTGTTGAGCGCGAAAGGCCGCGCGCTGCTCAAGCAACATGGCGTGGACGTCATCAAACCCACGGTAAGCGGCAACGGGCAAGCCATGCCGCCTTCGGTGCAAGCCGTGATCGACGCCGCCGCGCAGTAAGCGCGGTGAAACGTACCGCTGCGCGTCCGCTGCTGTGGCTGGCAGCGCTGCTGGCCGTCTATCTGTGCGCTCCGTTCGTTGCGAGCGTGCCGCAGCTCGGCGTGGCGGACTGGGCGAATGTCGATTGGCGCGCGACGTGGTCGGCGGTCGGTATCTCGGCGGCGAGCGCGAGCGTGGCCTCGCTCGCGATTCTGCTGGGCGGCGTGCCGCTCGGCTATTTCCTGGCGCGTTCGACTTCGCGCACGGTGGCGCTGCTCGGCTTCGTCGTGCAATTGCCGCTGGCGCTGCCGCCGCTCACCAGCGGCGTGCTGCTGCTGTTTCTGCTCGGGCCGTATAGCTGGGTTGGCCGCTTCACCAATGGCGTGCTGACGGATTCGTTCGCCGGCATCGTGCTCGCGGAAGTCTTCGTCGCCGCGCCCTTCCTGATCATTGCCGCCAAGTCCGCGTTCACCGCCGTCGACCCGGTGCTCGACGACGTGGCCGCGACGCTCGGCCATCACGCCGGCAGCCGTTTTTTCCGCGTCATGTTGCCGGTCGCGTGGCCGGCGATTCGCGCGGGACTCGCGCTCGCGTGGCTGCGCGCGTTCGGCGAATTCGGCGCGACCGTGATGGTGGCCTATCACCCGTATTCGTTGCCGGTCTATACGTACGTCGTATTCGGCGGCCAGGGGTTGCCGGCGATGATGCCCCTGCTGCTGCCGACGCTCGCCATCGCGATCGTCTGCGCGGCGCTGTCGATTTACAGCCTTCGGCAAAAGACCACGCTCGAGCAAACCGAAAACGGCGACGATGCGCTCGAACCCGGCGCGGACCTGACGGCGAGCCGCGGCGAAACTGCGGACCTGCGCCTCGCTTTCCATTTGCAACGCCGGCTGGGCGCGTTCGATCTCGACATCGCATGGACGCCGGTCACACGGCGCCTCGCGATCATCGGGCCGTCGGGCTCGGGCAAGTCGTTGGCGCTGCGTCTGATCGCGGGGCTCGAATCCAACGCGTCGAGCAGCGTGACACTCGGCACGACGCCATTGAACACGCTGCCGCCCGAGCG
Organism: Paraburkholderia sp. RL17-347-BIC-D; assembly: GCF_046027915.1. Taxonomy (NCBI): domain Bacteria; kingdom Pseudomonadati; phylum Pseudomonadota; class Betaproteobacteria; order Burkholderiales; family Burkholderiaceae; genus Paraburkholderia; species Paraburkholderia sp. RL17-347-BIC-D. The sequence continues at coordinate 37,325 of NZ_JARESS010000011.1, read as the reverse complement.
CCGGCAGATCGGTTATATGCCGCAAGACTACGGCCTGTTTCCGCATATGACGGTGGCGCAGCAACTGGCCTTTCCCGTCGATGCCGATCCCGCCAGCGCGCGTTACTGGCTCGATCATCTGGGCCTCGCCCAACTGGTCGCGCGCCTGCCGCATCAATTGTCGTTCGGCCAGCGGCAGCGCGTCGCGCTCGCGCGAGCGCTGACACGGCATAGCGAACTGCTGCTGTTCGACGAGCCGTTCGCCGCGCTGGATACGCCGCGGCGGCGCCGCTTGCAGCAGTCGTTGCGCGCCTTGCAGCGCGAGATCGCGGCGGTGACGATCATCGTCACGCACGATCCGGATGAAGCCGCGTTGCTGGCCGACGAAGTTCTGGTCGTCGAACAGGGCCGCGTGTTGCAAGCGGGTTTTATCGACGCCGTATTCGAGCGGCCGGCGTCGATGCGAGTGGCCGGCCTGCTCGGCTTGCACAATGTAGGCGAAGGCGTGATGAGTGCTTCAGGCAAGGTCGAGATCGCTCAGGGCCTCGTGATCGGAACGGGCGACAGCGGACTCGATCTCGCCGCCGGTCAGCGGGTCATGTGGCGCGTGTCGTCGCATGCCATTGTCGTGACGGTGGACGGCACGCATGCCGGTGTGGTCGACGCGGTCGAATTGCGGCGCGGCGAGCGCTATGTCCGCGTGAATATTGCCGGAGTCTGCTTCGACATTGCCAATGAAGATACCCGCCTGCGCGAAGGCGCGCCGTGCCGGATCGAGATCCGCGCTTCAGGTGTTGCCGTCTGGCAAGCGAGCAGTCCGCATTAACCTTCGTGCGCGTGAGCGCGGCCTCTGATTTCGGCAAGCGACATATCGACCAGCAGCTTGCCGGAATCGAACACCGTCACCAGCGCATCTTCCCAATCGCCTTCGACGGTGCGCTCGTCCCAGGCAACGGGCAGCGTCGTCGTTCGATACTCGCCCGTGTGGCGATTCACCAGCAGCGTCAGGCGCCCTTTCATCGAGCGCTTTCCGGCGTCCGTGACCGGGTCCTTGAGCACGTCGTGCCACTCGTCGCCTAATCGGATTGCGGAACACTTCATCGCGAAGCGCTGCGTGTCGCGGTTGATCTGCTGCAACAACGCGCCGCCCATGCCGAACACGATGTTGTCCGCCGCGAAGCCGGCTTCGTCCATAGCGGCAAGAATCGCTTCAATCGAATCGGGGTTCACGCCGTCGCCCTGGATCACCCGCACGTTGTTGAGCACGCGCCGCCCTTTGCCGTTCACTACCGATCCGAACGACGTCTCGAGTGCCCGGAGGGTTTGCAGCACGATCGTCCGTGGATCGCCGGAGTCGGGCCGGATCACCAGCGTGCCACCGGAGTCGAGCACCGCCTGCTTCAACTCCGTGCCCCAGGCGTCGAGCGCGGCGAACAGATCGTAGGAATCGGACACCACGGAAACGATTGCCCCTGGCTTGCCGAACTGCGCAATCATGTTGCGAAACGCGTCGGTTTCGCGCTCGCGGCCCCATGACGTGATCGTGCTGTGCTCCGCCGCCGGCACGGAAAACGCCGCCATCGTCTCGTTGTAGTAATGGTTCGCCGCGACCACGCCGAGCACCGTGTCCGAGCCCATGAAGCTGACGAGGTGCGCGGCGCCGCCGATCGCCGCCGACTCCGCGCTCGACACGCCACGCGCGCCGAAATCGTGCAGCTTGAACGGCAATTGCGTGAGGTCGTCGCTGCTCTTTAGCAGATAGCCGCGGATCGTCTTGCGCAGATGCCAGCTTTGCGTCGCCACCGTAATCGGATACCACACGCGCAGCAGCATGGTCTCCATGTACGACGCCAGCCAGAACACCTGCGGATCGTCGCATTCGACCGTGACGAGCGCGTTGTGCGTCGGCACGACCGAGCCTTCCCGCACCGCGCGAATGCGCACCGGCAGATAGCCGCCGTGGTGTTCGACGATGTAGCGCCAGCCCGCTTCGTTGAACGGCTCGCCGTGCGCCGTGAAAAAAGCCTTGGCCTGCTCGATCATGGCCGGCGTGACCGGGCGGCACAGATATTCCTTGATCAGCATCTGCAGGCCGAAGAACAGCGTGCGATCGTAGCGCCCGCCGCGCGATTCGATGTACGAGAACATCGCAGATGCTTCGGGCGGATATTGCAGGTAGTGCGACGCCTTGTACGAATCCGTGTTGAGAATCGGATTGGACAGGATCGACGCGATATCGTTGAGACCGTTGGACTCGTTTTGCATGGACGATGCTGCGCTCACAGGCGCTCTAGAGAGTAATCAGACAGGCCGCGAAGTAGCTGGCCACAACGACACGATACACTGTCAAAACACACCGGGAATCAAGCGAAAGCACAGCTTGCCTTGATACGCGCGATAGCTGCTCGCCGCGACGTTCTAAAGGCGGAGTGGTCCACGTCATTGCCTATTCGTTTCGACATGCGAATTATTATTTTGGCAGGTTACGCCAAAGGCTGCCCGCCTCCCAGGATCGCAACGTAGCAGCGGCACGGATCCGCTATCCAGATCATGCCACGTATGTGCGGATTCGCTTCTGACGAGTCTGTCCAGTTTGACAGAACGGCTTCAATGGCCGGGTTTGAGCTGCGGCGGCACATTCGGCCGCGACGCGAACAGACGGCCGAGCACGCCTTTGCGGCGCTCGGCGCTGGACGGCCACAGCATGTCCGCCAGCAGGCTGATACCTTGCGCAAGCGTGCTGTCTCGGGCCGATGTCACCAGCGGCACGCCGCGGCTGAGCGCTTCATTGGCCTGCTTTTCGTCGCGCGGAAGCTGATGCGCCACCCTCGCGCCAAGCGTCTGTTCGAGCTTCGACAGGTTGATCTGGGCGTTCTTGTCGTAATGATTCACCACCACCCGCACCTTGCTCGCCGGATAGCCCAGTTCCCTGAAAATATCGAGCATGCGGCGCCCGCCGTGCAGGTAAAGCAGGTTCTGACGCACCACCATGCAGATGGCGTCGCTGCGATCGAGTGCATGGATCGTCAACGGATTCAGGCTCTGGCCGACGTCGATCAACACTGCGTCATAGCGCTCACGCGCCAGCGCGAGAATGCTCTCCATCTGCGCGGGCAGCAATTCCGCGGCCTTGAGCGGATCGCCCGCACCCGCCAGCACATCGAGATTTGCGTGGACATGCATCACGCATGATTCGAGTAGCGCGGCGTCGAGGCGCTCCGCGTGGGAGCAGAGATCGGCAAGCGTGGTGGGCGGCGGTTTGTCGGCCATGAGCAGGCTGGCGTCGCCGAATTGCTGGCTGAGATCGATCAGCAGCACACGCCGGTTGCTCAGCGCGGCAAGCGAATACGCGAGATTCACGGCGATTAGCGTGGTACCGCTGCCACCCTTGCTCGAAGCGAGCGAGACGACACGGCCGACGCGGCGGCCGATGGCGTTTTTCCGCACGTCGGCCTGGATGAGGATGGTGGTGATCTCGTCGGCGTCGAGCGGCCACGCCAGCACATGCCGCACGCCGACGCGCATCGCCGCGCCCAGCAAGGCGGTGGACGGCGCCGCCGTCATCAGCACGCAATGCAGGGCCGGCGTGCAGGCCAGCGCTTCCTCGACGCCGTCCAGGTCGCGCGCATTCAGATCGGCATCGTCGACGATCAGCATATCGGCGCTTCGAATCGCACGGTCGTGCGCCCGCACTTGCCGGGCCGTGCCGTGAGCGGTGCGCAGCCGGTAAGCCACGCCGCTTGCCTCGAGGCGAGCGACGATGTCCGGCGCGCGCTCCATGCTGGATGAAATCAGGAAGATGTCGATCATGTCGGCTCTCCGCCGGTCTGACGCCGTTCGGTTGGCGAAGCCACCTCGATAGCGATCGATGTTCTGGTTATTCGTCGGAATCGGACCGGTAAATGTCCGCACCGCGTTCGTAGTTTCGTTCCTGCGACACCGGCATCTCATACACCGAGTCGCGCAACGCCTCGCGCTGAAGCTCCGCTTGCGACCGGCGCTTGATCGCCTCGGCAATCACCAGCGTCGTCAGATCGACCGGCGGCGCGGCGAACAATGCGCGCGGCGCGGCGATATGCCGTTGATAGGCGACATCCGTTGAGTACACGGTGGTTTGACGAGCCGGCTGTGCTGTGCCGGCCGGCTTGGTGAACTGTCTGGTCATGACAACCCCCAAAAAAAAATCTGTTTTTTTCACTGCTCTGTCCAGGTGAGCCGTGTCCGCACATTCGCGGACACGGCGCCCGGTCCACCTCGTAAGCTGCGCCTCTCTACGGAGACTCTGGCCATTCCTCCCCGCTCCATGCGCCCGGTTGGTCCTCGACCGCGCGCTACCCCGCCGCTCTTCTTTCGCTGTTTTCTTGTTGTTGTGCGTATCGTTCGCTCACCAACTCCGCGAGCGCGGTACTTGTTGTTTTTGCCATCCCCTTCATGTCCGCCGAAACAGACGGAAAAAGTGGCGAGGTCGACCTTTACATCGTCCGGTCACATTGACCGGTACGTTGTACCGATCATTCGCGCCGTGCTCTTATGTCGTTTGTTTTTCAGTGGCCCCGCCGCCCCCTCGTAAAACGCATTGGCTTCCCCCCGCCGCGCCTACGAAGTTTTATGTGCCGCCGATCTCTCTTCACTCCGGCTTCCCGGAGTTCGGACCGGGCGGCAACAGCATTCGCTGTGAAGTGCTTATTGCAACGGCTATGCCATGTGCCCTCAAACCCTTATGCCACCGTGATCGTTGCTGCGGCGCACCCTGCTCGCGCACTCTTCGCATCTCGCGTTGATTCGAATTCGACACGCACTTAGGCCTCCGCCGACGCGCCGCGGCGACGCGTAGCTGGCCGTTGGCTCGCCGGGCAATCCGCACGCCCCGCGTGGGGCCGGGCGCTGCGTTACATCCCGGTCAAATATGCCGATGCTTCGGAACCCTACCGGGTAGTCTCGACCCCCTGTCCGATGTGTCGCAAGCGTGAGACGAGGCAAATCCCGAACTACAGTTCCGTTTCACATTTGCCGTAAAACGAATTGAGGCGCTATGTGGGATGCCGAGCATAGCGGGACTTGACCGTCTATTTTTTTACCGCAAGCACAATGGGGTGATATGAAAAACGTTTCTGAATCCAGACTTGTTTGTATGGCGCTCGAAAGCGGTTTCGCTTATCGTTAAGCCCATGCGCCAAGAAGAGTGCTTGTATCAGGCCAACGAGGTTAAAAACGGTTTGAGTGATTCGGGGAAAAGATCGTGTGACGGTTACAACGGTGAACACCGTTCCCGCCATTCGTCCGATATGTAGCACCTCGCGGCTCGCGCCGCCCGCTCCATGCCCCCGAAGATTGCCGCTACCGTGAATCGTCACCGCCGGGCGTCGAGTCGCAGAACCCCAAAGCGGTGGATCAATCCATGTCCGGGTCCGCACACGCGGACCGGCTGGCTCAGTTGGCCGGAAGCCGGCATCTTGCCGGTCTGTTGGGTACGTCGCAGAACAGTCCTGAGAGCTGCATCAAACCGGGGGTAACATGAACACGACTTGCACGCCTGTCGACACGGAACGCACTGTTCTGTATGTGTCGAATTCGCCGGATCAGAAACTCGCCGCTTTTCTGGCGGCTTCTGGCTGGCAAGCGGTGCATGCCAAAAGCACGGCCGTCGCCGAGCGTATGCTCGAGCGCGGCAATATCAAGGTCGGCCTAGTCGAGCTGCCGGGCGACTGCACCTCACAGCATCTGTCCGCACTGGCGTCCTGCATGCGGCGCGTGGAAACCAACTGGGTCGCCCAGATCGCGCCGGGCCAGGCGGAAAACGAACTGGTCAGCCGTTTCATCCTCGACTATTGCTTCGACTTCGTCACGCGACCGTGGCTCAACGACCGGCTCGTGTTCGCGCTCGGCCACGCGCATGGGCTGTCGAGCCTGCGGCATGTGGAGGTCGCGCCGGAGCCGTCGCTCGGCCGGCACGGCATGGTCGGGCAATGCGAGGCCATGCAGCAGTTGTACCGGCGCATCGACAAATGCGGCGTGACCGACGCGCCGGTGTTCGTCGCCGGCGAATCCGGCACCGGTAAGGAGCTGACCGCCAAGGCGATTCATGAACGCTCGCCGCGCGCCGGCCGGCCCTTCGTCGCGATCAATTGCGCGGCGATTCCGCCGAGCCTCCTGCAAGCCGAATTGTTCGGCCACGAACGCGGCGCCTTTACCGGCGCGCTCCAGCGCAAGATCGGCCGGATCGAGAGCGCGCATGAAGGCACCCTCTTCCTCGACGAAATCGGCGACATGCCGCATGAATGCCAGGCGGTCCTGTTGCGCTTCCTGCAGGAAGGCACGATCGAACGGCTGGGCGGCAACGGCCCGATCAACGTCAACGCGCGGGTCATTTCGGCGACTCACGTCGATCTGGACAAGGCGGTCGAAGACGGGCGCTTCCGCTCCGACCTGTATCACCGTCTGTGCGTGCTGCGCCTCGTCGAGCCTCCGCTGCGCGAGCGCGGCGGCGACATCAAGCTGCTCGCCAACTATGCATTGAGCATGTACAAACAGGACGGCGCGCGCAAACTGCGCGGTCTGTCGAGCGACGCGATCGTGGCCATGTCGAACTATCCGTGGCCGGGCAACGTGCGCGAACTGATCAATTGCGTGCGCCGCGCCGTGGTGATGAGCGAAGGCCGCTTTATCACGGCAAGCGATCTGGGTCTGCCGGAAGCCGACAACGGGCCGGCCGTGACGCTGGCGGAAATCCGCAGCAAGGCCGAGAAGGACGCGATCGAGCATGCGTTGCAGCGGCATGGCTACAAGTTGTCCGAGGCGGCGGCCGAACTCGGCATTTCGCGGGCCACGCTGTATCGATTGATGCATGCCAACCGGCTGCATCAGGAGCCGGCAGCCGGGCGCGCGTCGAACGCCACCGGCGGCGCGGATGCCGACGGCGAGACGGAGCGGCGGGCGGCTTCGCTGGTGTGAGCGGGTAAGTTCGGCGTCGCTTCTGCTTCGCTGGGTTCCGCCGGGTCCGGTCTGAACCTCGCTCGCCCGGATGATCGCGGGCCGCGCGCGCCGCCATTTCGCGCGCACCATAGGGCGAAATGACGTGACAAGGTGCGCTAGCAGCGCCTGACGCATTCTTCGCGCCTTTCGCCGACACGCCGGCATTGCTATGCTGAAGGCCGTTCATCCATCCGGGAGCGGACTTGGCCGACCAGCACGTACCGGCGCTCGAGCGCCGTTCCTCGTCCGTCCTGCCCGCTCAGGCGAGCCCGTGCGACGCGCTCGTCATTCGCGCGCAACATCCCAGCCTCGTCCATCCGTGCCGGCGTAAAAAACTCGCGCTGGCCGCGACCATTCTCGGCTCGAGCATGGCCTTCATCGACGGTTCCGTGGTCAACGTCGCCTTGCCGTCCATCCAGACCGAACTGGGCGCGAGCGTGGCGGCGATCCAGTGGGTTGTCGACGCCTATCTGCTGTTTCTCGGCGCGCTGGTGCTGGTGGGCGGCTCGCTCGGCGACAAACTCGGCCGGCGCACGGTGTTCATCGCCGGAATCGGGCTGTTCACGCTGGCCTCGATCGGCTGCGGCCTCGCGCCGGGCGCCGCCGCCCTGATCGCGGCGCGCGCCGTGCAAGGCGTGGGCGCGGCGTTGCTGGTGCCGAGCAGCCTCTCGATCATCGGCGCGGTATTCGACGACAAGGAGCGCGGCCAGGCGATCGGCACCTGGGCCGGTGTCGGCGCGATCACCTCGGCGCTCGGGCCGGTGGCGGGCGGCTGGCTCGTCGATGCGTTTTCGTGGCGCGCCATCTTCTTCCTGAACGTGCCGATCGCCTGCGCGACCGTCGCGCTGGCGGTCATGGCCGTGCCGGACAGCCGGCAGGACGACGACGGCGATCCGTCATCCCCCGCCGCCGCCGGACATGCGGCGGCCGGACTCGACTTGCCGGGCGCGGTCACGGCCACCGCCGGACTGGCCGCCTTGACCTACGGCCTGACTCTCGCCTCGACGCATGGCTTCGGCAACCGCTGGGTGCTGGCGTCGATCCTCGGCGGACTGCTGGTGCTGATCGCCTTCGTCGCGCTCGAAGCGAGAACCCGCAATCCGATGATGCCGCTCGACGTGTTCCGCTCGCGCGACTTCGTCGGCGCCAATCTCGTCACACTGCTGCTTTACTTCGGCTTGGGCGGCGCGCTGTTCTTCCTGCCGTTCACGCTGATCCGCGCCTATGGTTACAGCGCGACCCAGGCGGGCGCGGCATTGCTGCCGGTGCCGGTCACCATCGGACTGCTGTCGCGCTTCACCGGCGGCCTGACGAGCCGCTACGGCGCGCGAGCCTTGCTGACCGCGGGGCCAGTCGTCGCCGCGGCCGGCTTCGCGATGCTCGCGCTGCCGTGGGTACGCGGCGAGTACTGGCGCGGCTTTCTTCCCGCGTTGACCGTGCTCGGACTCGGCATGACCATTACCGTCGCGCCGCTGACGACGACGGTGATGACCTCGGTATCCGCCGCCCGCACGGGCGTCGCTTCGGGCATCAACAACGCGGTGGCGCGGGTGGCGAGCCTGCTGGCGATCGCGGTGCTGGGGATCGTGTTCGTGTGGTCACACGATGCGGCGCTCGCTGCGCGGCTCGATGCGCTGCATGTGCCGCAGGCGGCGCGCGCAGCGGCGAGCCTGGCGCAGGTCGGCATGGATTCGGGCGCTGGGACCGATGCGTCGGAAGGAAAAGTGGGCGCAGCAGCGGCAAGTGCCGCAGCGGCGCAAACCCACGCCGATCCGGATGCAGGCGTGGCCCAAACACATGCAGAACCGGCAGGAGCGCAAGCCGAGGTCGCACAGGCACAAGCCGAAGCCTTGGGCGCGGCATTGCGAGCGGTGGCGCTGGTGTCGGCGTTTTGCGCGCTGGCGGGCGCAGCGCTGGCGGCCTTCACGATCCGCTCGCAACGGCCGCTTTAGATGCCCGGCGCCCGATTCATGACTCGCGCACGGTCACCATCCATAGTTCAGAGCGCGCTGAAACATCGCCGGCCGGCGCTCGCCATACTGCAGTCATGGTGCTTCAGACCACGCCTCTCAACCGACCCGGAGCTATGCACATGACAATTACCTGCTTCATCCGCTATCAGATCGATCCTTTCCAGCGCGATGCCTTCGACGAATACGCCCGCAACTGGGGCCGCATTATTCCGCGCTGTGGCGGCCACCTGATCGGCTACTTTCTGCCGCACGAAGGGACCAACGACATCGCGTGGGGCTTGATCGCGTTCGACAGCCTCGCGGCGTATGAGACATATCGCGCGAGACTGCGCGCCGATCCCGAGGCACGCGACAACTTCAAGCTGGCGCAGACGAAGCGCCTCATTCTGCGCGAGGAGCGCACCTTCACCGAAGTCGTGGAAGGCACCTTGGGCGTGCCGGCGGTGCGCGCGTCGGCAGCGACGGAGTAATTGCGAGGGGTTGCGATTGCGGCTGCGGCGGTGAAGGTATACGCACGCGCCGGGGGCAATTCCTGCGCGTCGCAGCCGGCATGGGACAATCGGATACTGTCTGACAGGCAAGTTTTTTGCTACCGCAAGGTGCCGCTGCACGGGGCTCGCCGGATTTCCGGCGCCTCGCGCCACGGCAGGTCAAGGAACTTGTACCGCCAAAACCGTGTCGGTTCATGGTCACGCCGCCGAACCGGTCCGTACGTATCGGCACAGCCGTCCGCATCTGTCCCCCGCTTTACACCCTATGCGCAAATTATTCCAGGTCTGGTTTTTCGTTCTTCTCGCCTTCATCACCGCGCCGGTTTTCGCCGCAACAGCGCCGGCCACGCCCGCGTCGTCGGCCTCCGGCGTCGGCGTCACGCTGACACCCGAGCAGGCCCGCCAGGCTCTCGCCGTTCTCAATGACCCCACGCGCCGCGCGCAAGTCGCCGACACGCTGCAGGCCATCGCCGCCGCCGGCGCGCTGAGCGCGCCGCCCGCTTCCGCGCCCGCGGCCGCCTCGGCGCCCGCTGCGGCGAGCGGCGCCGCCGCCATCGTGCCGGCGGCGTTCAAGTCCAACGGCCTCGCCTCGCAACTGGCCCGCCAGGGCGCGCATTGGGCCGTGGACCTCGGCAAGTCGTTACGCAGTTCGGTCGCCGCGCTGCTCGACCTCGCATCGGTCCGCGCCTGGTGGAACTGGCAATCGACCAACCCGCAAGCGCGCGCCGTGCTGGGCCACGTCGCGTGGTCGCTGCTGGCCGCGCTGATCCCCGCGCTCGTGCTCGAATGGCTGGCGCGCCGCCTGCTGCGCCGCGCCTACCGGGCGCTGGCCGCGCGCCGCGAACTGGCAGACGAAGACGACGCCGCGCAAGCCGACCTGCCCGTCGACGTCGCGCCACAACCCGCCGACGCGCCGAACGCCGCGCCGCCCTTGCCCGTTTCGCCGCCCTCGCCGGTGAGTACGGCAGAGGCGCGAGCCGCGGCCGTGCCGTCCGGCACATCCGCCGCGACGAAGGCCAAAGGCCGGGTCAACGAAGCCAAAGGCAAGCAGAACGCCAAACATCACTGGACGCTGCTGCGGCGCCTGCCGCGCGCGCTCCTCTCCATGGCGCTGCGGCTGCTGCCGCTCGTGGTGTTCGTCGGCGCGGCGAGCGCGCTGATGTCGATCTTCGCCGACGACGGCACGCCGCAAGACCGCGCGCTCGATTCGCTGGTCGACATCTACGTGCTGTGCCGCGTGATCGTGATCGTCAGCGGTTTCTTCCTGCAACCGGCGGCGCCGCGTCTGCGTCTGCTGCGCATGAGCGACGCGTGGGCCGCTTTCGTGCAACGTTGGATGGTGCGGATCGTCAGCGTGGTGGGCGTGGGTTCCGCGATCGCCGAGATCGCGCAGTCGCTCGGTCTGAACGACGCGGCGCATCTCGCCTTGATGAAAGTGGTCGCGCTCGCCGGCCATGTCATGATCTCGATCCTGCTGCTGCAATGCGCGACCCCGGTCGGCGAATTGATCCGCAAGCGCCTCGCCGCGCGCAAGTCGCTGGAGATGTTCGGCAACGTATTCGCCGAAGTCTGGGCGTGGGCCGCGGTGTTCGTCGTCATGGCGTTGTGGTTCATCTGGGCGCTCGATGTGCAGAACGGCTATCACGCGCTGCTGCATCTCGGCGGCATTTCGCTGGCGGTGCTGGTGGGCGCACGGGTCGTGTCGATCGTGGTGTTCGGGGCACTGGCCCGGCTCTTCAATGTGCAGGACGACGCGGCCAAATCGCTCGTGCATCAGCACGCGTACCGCTATTACCCGCTGTTGCGCCTCGTGGTGGCGTGGCTCATCGGCATCGTGACCGCGCTCGCGCTGTTGCAGGTGTGGGGCGTGCATGTGGGCGACCTGTTCCGTACCGGCACGATCGGGCACCGGCTCGCGTCGGCGATCATCACGATCGGCGTGGCGGCCGTGATCGCGCTGCTCGTGTGGGAAGGCGTCAACGTATCGGTCGAACAACGGCTGGACAGTTGGACCACCAGCGGCGACCTCGTGCGCGCCGCGCGCTTGCGCACCCTGCTGCCGATGCTGCGCAGCGCGCTCTTCTGCGCGATCGCGCTGGTGGTGGTGCTCACCGGTTTGAGTGAACTCGGCGTAAACATCGGGCCGCTGCTGGCGGGCGCCAGTATCTTCGGCGTGGCGCTCGGTTTCGGCTCGCAAAAACTGGTGCAGGATTTCATCACCGGCATTTTCCTGTTGATGGAAAACGCGATGCAGGTCGGCGACTGGGTCACGCTCGCGGGCGTGTCCGGCACTGTCGAATATCTGTCGATCCGCACCGTGCGGCTGCGCGGCGGCGACGGTTCGCTCTACACGGTGCCCTTCAGTTCGGTATCGACGGTGAACAACACCAACCGCGGCATCGGCAATGCGGCAGTGAAGGTCAATATCGTGTTCGGCGCGGATGTCGATCTCGCCATCAACACGCTGAAGGAAATCGGCGCGGCCCTGCGCGAGGACGACAAGTTCAAGGACGGCATTCTGTCGGACTTCAGCTTCTGGGGCGTCGATGCCCTGGACGGCTCGGCCATCACGCTGGCCGGCCAGATCCAGTGCCGCGACAGTGCGCGCTGGGGCGTGCAGCGCGAATTCAACCGGCGCATTCTCGACCAGTTCCGCGAGCGCGGCATCGAGATCGCGAACCCGCAGCGCAATCTGCTGACGTGGGACCCGGAAAGCGCACCCGCGAGAATCGAAGCGGATGACACACACAAAGACGCACCTGACGCAGCTGACGCACCGAAGGCCGTGCCGCCCGCCGATGCGCCTTCGTCCGCCGCAGCGGCGCAGACGGACGCGCCGGTGGAAGACCAGTTGCCCGTCGACCCTAAGCCGGCTGGCGGCCCAGGAACGCCAGCAAATCCTGGTTCAACCTCTCCGCATGAGTGAAGTAAAAGCCGTGACCCGCGCCTTCATAGACATGCAGTGACGCGCCGGGTATCAGTGCCGCCGTAGGCCGCCCGGTTAGTTCGAGCGGCGCCGACGCGTCACGATCGCCATGCAGGATCAGCGACGGCACCTCGATCTTCGCCAATTCCGCGCGGAAATCGGTGATGGTCTGCACGCGGGCCAGTTCGAGCATCGCCTGATGCGAGGTTTGCAGCATCATGCGGATCGTCCAGTCGAGCGGCGCGCGCGACACGCCCGGCCCGAAGTACGGCGCCGCATTCGCCTCGATCCAGTCGGGAAAGGAACGGCTCAGCGCGAGGCGGCCTTGCTCGAATAAAGCGGCGTCGATGCCGTTCGGGTTGTCCTCGGTTTTCAGCAGATACGGCGTGGCCGCAGGCGCGACGAACGCGACCCGGGCGACGCGCGCCGAACCGTAACGCGTCAGATAACGCACCGCTTCGCCGCTCGCAATCGAATGCGCGACCAGGGTGACGCCGCTCAGATCGAGCGCGCTCAACACGCTCTCCAGATCGTCGGCGAGCGTGTCGAAGTCGTAGCCGCGGCCCGGATCGCTCGAACGGCCATGCCCGCGCCGGTCGTACGCAATGCAGCGGCAATCGAGGCGCGACAGCGGTTCCATCTGGTACGCCCACATGTCGGAGTTCAGCGTCCAGCCCGAGAGGAACACCAGCGGCGTGCCCTGCCCCCAGTCGCGGTAGAAAAGACGCGTGTTGTCGGCGGTGCGGATGGTGTTCGGTTCGTCGGCGAGATACGGTGCGGTCGCGTTCATGGAAGTCTCCTTGCCTCAAGTGGGAGTCGTGATGCCGTGACGCCACTGTGCCGGGCGACGGTAGGCAGGTCGATTACCTGGGAGGTAAAGAGGCGCGCTAATAACGCGCCGGGCTGCCGCGCTATTGCACGTCCCACCAGCGCGGCAGCAACCGCCGCACTTCCGGCCGCCGGTAGCGGTCGTCGATCAGATGCACCACACCCTGGTCCTGCTCCGTGCGGATCACGCGTCCGGCCGCCTGCACCACTTTCTGCAAACCGGGGTACAGATACATGTAGTCGTAGCCGTTGCCGAACTTCACCTCCATCGTGCGACGCATCTGTTCGTTGATCTCGTTCATCTGCGGCAAACCGAGCGTGGCGATGAACGCGCCGATCAATTGCTGGCCGACCAGATCGACGCCTTCCGAAAACGCGCCGCCCAGCACCGCGAAGCCCACGCCCTGATTCATGGTGCGAAAGCGCGCGAGAAACGCGTCGCGCGCCGCTTCGTCCATGCCGGGTTCCTGCGCCCAGACCGGCAAGTCCGGATGCCGCTCGCGCATCAGCGCGACCACGCGCTGCAAATACTCGAAGCTGCTCAGAAAGCCCAGATAGTTGCCCGGCTGCGCCGCATATTGCCGCGCGATCAGATCGACGATCGGCACGAGCGAACGCTCGCGGTCGCGCCAACGCGTCGATACGTTGCCGGCCACGCGCACCTGCAACTGTTCGGCGCGAAACGGCCCTTCCACGTCGAGCCATTGGGTTTGTTCAGGCAGGCCCAGGGTGTCGCGATAGAAATGATGCGGGTTGAGCGTGCCGGAGAACATCACCGTGGTGCGCGCGGCCGCGTAGCGCGGCGCGAGGAACGGCGCGGGAATCACGTTGCGCACGCAGAGCGTGGCATTCGTTTTGTCGCGCGGCGCGTAACGGTCCGTGGTCAGCGTGAGATCGAAGATCGAATGCTCGCCAAACTGCTCGGCCAGCGCGACGAAATGCATCGCGTCGAAGAAAAAGCGCAGCGACGCTTCGTCGATGGAAAGCGGTGCTTCCGCCAGCTGATCGGTGACGGCGCCGATCAGATTCTGCGCGGCCGAGAGCAGTTTGCCGGGGACGTCGGCATAGACCTGATAGGTCGCGGTCTGCACGCGCTTGACGGCGTTCCACTCGCGTTGCAGCCGTTCGAGCGGCTTGCGCAAGGTGGCCGGCGCCGTTTTGCGCGCGAGCCGGAACGTCGCCTGATCGAGCGACGCGGTGTACATGCGGCGCGCGCGGTCGAGCAGATTGTGCGCCTCGTCCACCAGCACGCCCACGCGCCACTGGTTGATCTGCGTGAGCGCATACAGCATGGCGCTGCTGTCGTAGTAGTAGTTGTAATCGCCGACCACCACGTCGGCCCAGCGCGTGAGTTCCTGCGCCAGGTAGTACGGACAGACTTCGTGGGCGAGCGCCGCTTCGCGCACCGCCGCGCGGTCGAGGCGCGGACCGGCCAGCGCCGCGCTGCGGGCCGCGTCGAGCCGGTCGTAGAAGCCCCGCGCAAGTGGACAGGATTCGCCGTTGCAGGCTTTGTCGGGATGCTCGCAGGCTTTGTCGCGCGCGACCAGTTCGAGGGTTCTCAACGGCAGGCGCGTGACGCCTCGATGGAGCGTTTCGATCGCGTCCAGCGCCAGCGCGCGGCCTGGCGTCTTGGCGGTCAGGAAGAACACCCGGTCGATCTGGTCCGACGCACACGCTTTAAGCAAGGGGAAAATCGTTGCGAGCGTCTTGCCGATGCCAGTCGGCGCCTGCGCCATCAACGGCTTGCCGTCGCGTGCCGAACGATACACCGACACCGCCAGCTCGCGCTGTCCGCTGCGAAACTGGCCATGCGGAAACTGCAGCGCGTCGAGCGCCGCATTGCGCGCGGCCCGATGCGCTTCTTCCTGAACTGCCCAATCGAGAAACCGCTCGCATTGCTCGACGAAGAAAATCTCCAGGTCGCGCGCGGTATGCGTTTGCGTTAGCAACACTTCTTTCTGGGTGCCGATATCGAAGTACACCAGCGCTACCGTCAATTCTGTGAGTTCGCGTGTCCGGCACAGCAGATGTCCGTAGACGAGCGCCTGCGCCCAGTGCAGCGTACGGTGATTGGCCGGCATTCGTTCGAGATCGCCGCGATGCGTCTTGACCTCTTCCAGCCGGTTCGCGCTTGGGTCATAGCCGTCGGCGCGGCCGCGCACGGTCAGGCGGCGATGCGTGCCTGTCAGCGTGATTTCGGTTTCGTAGCCGTTCGCGCGCCGGCCGGCGACCGTCACGTGGCCCGCCATGCCTTCGAGCGAGGTCGGCGCCGGCGTGAAGCGCAGGTCGAGGTCGCCCCGCCTTGCGGTGAATTCGCACATCGCCCGCACGGCGACGATGTAGGTCATGCGGTGGCCTCGGTGGTGGCTTTGGCGGCGACCTCGATGGTGGCCGCGGCAGCAACTTCAGCCACGCCCCCACCTTCCGCGACTACGGCTTCATCGGCCCAGCGCACGTCGAGCACGCGTACCGGCATGCCGTGCTGCGCGCAATACGCGAGCCAGCGAATCTGATTGTCCTGCAAGCGGTCGCCGGGGCCTTTCACTTCGATCAACTCATAGCGGCGCTCGGCCGGCCAGAAGCGGATCAGATCCGGCAAGCCGGACCGATTACCGCGAATATCGCGCAGCAAACGCTCGAACCACAGTTTCAGATGTGCGGCCGGCAGACAGTCGAGCGCCAGCGCGACGAGTTCCGGCGTGAGCATCCCCCAGAACACGAACGGCGATTGCAGCCCCGCCTTGCCATGCAGATGCCGCAAAATCGTCTCGCGATAGACGCCGCTATCGAGTTGTTCGAGACACCCGGCGAACTGATCCGCGCGGCGCGCATGAAAATCCGGCGCGTGCAGATCGGCCGGACCACGCTGGAACGGATGAAAAAACGCCCCCGGCACCGCCGCGAAAACCGGCTCCCAGCACAGCAGCCCGAACAACGAGTTGATCAGCGCGTTCTCGACGTAATGCACCGGTGCGGTCTCGCACGTCAAATGGTCGCGGGCGACGTACTCGACCGGTATCGGCGCCTCGGGCCGTGGCAGCACCAGCGCGCTGCGCTCGACAGGACGGGCCGCCGGCACACGCGCGACCGCCTCGCCACGCTTGCGCTGCAAACGCGGCAGCATGCGCGCGAGGCGTTGCGCCTCTTCTTCGCTTTCAGGCGCGGCGGAGGCTTGCAAGGCCAGCGCGAAGGCATCGTCGAAACGCTCGCTGCGTTCGAGCACGCGCATGCGCCGATGGCGCGCGCCGGGCCACGCACAACGCTCATAAACCGCCAGCGCGGCCGCCCAGTTCTGCCGACGCTCGCACAGATTGCCGATGCGGAACAGCAATTTCGCGCGCCGCGTCTCGAGCCAGGGGTTGGCAGTCTCAATGGCGGCGACCGACGTGACAAGCTCGTGGATTGCCGCCGCTTCCGCGTCGCCACCGGGCAGCCATTCGAGCGCCTCGCGGCACGCATGCAAGGCGAGATAGACGTCGACGTCCGCGCGCTGCTGGAAAGCACGCGACGAAGGCGCGAACGCCACTTTCTCGTACTGGAACACACCGAGGTCGGCGAGCACGAACTCCGACCACTCCTGCTGCAAATTGCCGAAGAACATCAAACGCAAACGTTCGCAAAGCGGCGCGATCGCCACGTGAAGGACGCGGTCTTCAGTTCGACCGTGCCATGCCGAAAGCGGGCGCGCCGTGGCGCCTTCCTCGTCGCTCTCACTCGCAGAGAAAGGGCGCAGTGTTTCCAGCAGGTCCGGTTTGCGCAGGCTCCTCGCGCCCGGAATCAACGCGATGGTGTCCGCGAAAATCTCCATCAACTCGGCACGCGTGGTGAGCGAGAACAACTCGTCGAGCGTCAGACACGGTTCGGTATCAACCCAGCCGAGCGCCGCGATCGGCGCGGCCGCCTGCAACGGGCAGCCGATCTCGTCGTAAGACAGGCGGCTCGCGCGGAACAGCGTGCCTTTGCGCATCAGCATGCGAACCAGCAACGCGCGCGACGACTGCGGCAACGCGGCGAACTCGCGCAGAAACGCGTGTTCGTGAGTGTCGAACACATCGTCATAACGCTGCGCGAGCCACGCCAGGGCGCGCTCGAAGTTCAGCAGATAGTAGAGAGCGTAGGGAGAGACAGGTGTTGCCACGGCACTTTCATGAAACCTGTATGTTTATACAGTGATGATAGCAAAATCCGTGGAGGGCGCAGCCACATCGCGTCAAGGTAGCGTCATGGTGCGGCGTCAACGTATTGCCATTCGAATCCGTCCGCGCCGCGCCTCACCCGCCCCGCCGATGTCTGCGGAAAATGCGCGGTGAAGAGCGTCGCGTCGCGATCGGCCGCGTAGTTCAACAACCAGTGCCGCGAGTGACGCGCCGACGCCCCATCGAGGCAGAACGTCGAGTTCCATTCCGGGCGGTAGACCTGGATGGGGTTATGCATCACATCGCCGGTAAAGATCGCTTCCTCGCCGCGCGAACGGATCGATATCGACATATGTCCGGCGCTATGCCCCGGCGTGGGATGAAATACGATACCTTCGCGCCACGTGCCGCCGTCGGCAGGAATCGTTACGGCTTGACCGGATTCGATCACAGGCACCACGCTGTCATCGAAAACCATGCGGCGGCTGTCACCCGCCGGGGTCGCGAAGAAATCCTGCTCCGCTTGCGGGAACACGTATTTCGCGTTCGGGAAGGTCGGCTGCCAGCGGCCGTCGATCCACTGCGTATTCCAGCCGACGTGGTCCGCGTGCAGATGCGTGAGCAGCACCTCGTCCACCTGCGCCGGCAAGATGCCCGCGTCGGCGAGACGCTCCAGGTACGGATTGTTCAGCTGATGAAACAGCTTGCTGAACGGCCGCTCCTTGAAATTGCCGATGCCGGTGTCGATCAGCACGGTCAGGCCGTCGATCTGCACGACCCAGGTGTGCACGCTCAGCGTCACTTCGTTGTGTTCGAGGTCGAGACTTGCCGACGACAGGCGGCGGCCCAATTCGTCGGCTGCCGACGACGCCCACTCCGGATAGAGGACCGTGGGCGCTAACGGAAAGCAGGTTTCGCTGACGCGGGTGATGCGCGCGTCGCCTATTCGGTGCGTGAGGACCTCAGTCGGCATCATATGACTCCGTGAAAAGTGCGGCGGCAGCGAGTGGATCGGTTATGCCACTCTTCTGCGGTGAATGGCTTCACTATCGCAAATCCGTGGCTTGCCGGCTAATGCCGTTTTCTGCGTTTGGTGATGCTTTGTGGGCATCGCCATGTGAGGCTCGGTGTCCATCGGTCTATGGGGGCGCGACGCGCCTTCATGCAACCATCTCTTGCGCCGGTTCACGCGGCCGCCACCATGCGGGCCATGTCATGCACCGATTCACGCGGACGCGGCCATGCAAGCCGCGTCATGCGCGGGCGAACACCGGCGTGCGTCGCGCCGCCACGCCATACAGCAGCGCGCTGAGCGCAGCCGCCACACCGCCGACGCACGCCAGCGCCACGCCCAAACCAGCGCTTTGCCCGCCGAGCCGCTCATTGATGAAGCCGACCGCGAACGGCCCGAGTCCGCCGCTGATCGCGTTGGTGAGAAACACCAGCAACGCAATCGAACGTCCGCGCATACGATTCGGAATCGCGATCTGGATCGGCACCGGCGCCAACGCCATCGCGACACTCGCAGCAAACGCGGAGGCGCCATACAGGACCACCGCGATATGCACATCGCCGACGAGCGGCATCGCGATGGCGGCCGGCACGAGCAACGCAGCCGCCGACGCGGACAGCACCAGCACCTTGCGCACGGCGGCGGCATCGCTGACGCGCCCGGCGAGGCACCCCGCGCTCAGCACGCCGAGTATGCCGCCGAACATATAGGCCGGCGCTGCCATCTGTCCGACTACGCGTGGCGTCAGATGAAAATGCCGGATCAGCAGCGTCGGAAACCAGGCCGCGTGTGAGTAGAACAGCGTAATCAGCGCGACATAGGCGGCGAAGTACGGCAGGCAGAAGCGGTTCTTCACGAACAGTTCACGCAGCACGTCTTTCAGCGGCGGCGTACTGTCTTGCAAGGCCTCGGCCACCACAGCGGCCGATGGCGCAGTTTCAGTCGGGACGACACCCTGCGTGGCCGGGTCCGCGGCCACGTTCCGAAGCGTGGACGACACCCCACGCCGTTGCGGCTCCCGCACCGACAACGCGACAATCGCCGCAAGCGCGAGCCCCGGCAATCCGACCGCGACGAACACCGCCTGCCATCCGTTCAAACCCATGCCCGCGAGCCACGCAGCGCCCGCGCCGTGCTCGATCGAACCGAGCAGCATGCCGCCGCCGAACAGAGCGACGCCACCACCGATGTACGGTCCCAGCATGAACACGCTGCTTGCCCGAGTGACTTTGCGCGGCGGATACAGATCGCTGAAGATCGACAGCGCCGCCGGGCTCAGGCCCGCTTCCGCGATCGCCGTCCCCGCACGCGCCGCGAGCAGTTCGCCGAAATTGTGCGCGAACCCGCACAGCGCCGTGGAGACCGCCCAGATCGCCACGCACACGGCAATCAATCGCACGCGATTGGAGCGATCAATCAAGCGCGCGATGAACACGCCCGCCGTCGCGTAGCACAGCGTGAACGAAAACCCTTGCAGCAGGCCGATTTGCGTATCGGTGAGCGCCAGCGTTTCCTTGATCGGTTGCACGAGAATGCTCACGATCTGCCGGTCGAGATACGAAAACGCAAAGCAGACAAAGAACAGGACGACGACGTACGTGTGCCCACGACGCGCATCGGCGGCGTCGGCATCGGTCACGGTGGTGACTGCATTCATGGCGAATCTCCGGCTGGCTTCTGTTCGATGGACTGGGTCACTGCCACTGCGCATCCGCAGCCAGCACGGCGATACAGTCGCCCGGTTCGACGCGTGCGAACGAACGCATGCAGACCACCACACCATCGCCCGCAAAACGGATCTCCTGTGGTTCGCTCCACGGCGCGTACGGATCGAACACCCGCGCGGCCAACTGGTCCTTTTTGACCTGATCGCCGAGTGCGAACGCGGGTTCGGCCACGCCCGCCCGCGAGGCGAACACGTAGTGCCGTGCGCCGTCCACTTTCAACCAACGCGTGTCGTGCCGCGGCGCAGGCGGACGCTCGTCAGGCGTGACGCCGAGCGTATGCAGCACACGCCGTAGACCATCCTCGACGATCGCGACGCCGTTGGGATCGCAGGCCGCATAGCCGCCGAATTCACCGCACAGGAACAGCTTGCCGTGCCGCTCGACGGCCGCGCCATACGTGCGGTCCTCGCCGAGCAGATCCATGAGCATGGTTTGCGGCGCGGCAAACGCCTGCACCAGCCGCCGGTATTCCGCACGGCGCGACGCGTCGGCTGGCGGCGCCGCGAGCAAGGCCGGCAGATGATTGAACGACGCGCCGCCCGCGTGCAGATCGATCACGACGTCGGCGCGCGGAAACAGTTCGGTGTCCGCATAGTGCGCAATCATTTCGGTGACGTGGCCGTTGCGCGCGCCGGGAAAAACGCGGTTCAGGTTGCCCTTGTCGATCGGCGAGGTGCGCGAGCCGTTGATAAAGGCCGGGAAATTCAGCGCCGGCACGACGATCAGCCGACCGTTAATCGACATCGACAGCATGCGCCGGATCAGTTTCATCAGCGCGACAGGGCCTTCGTATTCGTCGCCGTGATTGCCCCCGGTCAACAGTACGGTAGGACCGTCACCGCCCTTGAGCACGGTGATCGGAATCGGAATGTGCCCGTACGCGGAGCGGTCGTGCGAATACGGCACGCGCAACGTGCCGTTTTGCAGGCCGGGGCGTTCGTAGTCGATGTCGGTGGAAATCAGCGATGGTGTGGACGGCATGGTTGTCTCCCGATAAGAAAGCGGACCACGGCGCTGTCGTCGGATGACGCGCCGTGGTCGTGCATTCAATATCGTCGAGGCAAAAAAGCAGCGCCAATGCCGATTTTTAGGGAAGCCGATGCCTTACAGGCATCACAGCAAGGTATTGCGAGCCGCTCACTTCTGCGCCTTGAGCAAGGCAATGAACTGCGCGAGCGCCGGATTGCGATGCTGCTCGTGATAGGCAAAATGCAGCGGCAGCACGATCGACAGATCGGACAGTGTGAGGAATTGCACCAGCGCGGGCGGCCGTTCGCGATTGGCCGAGTTGACGATCGCCGCGCCCACACCCGCCGACACTAACGAGAGAATCGCGGCTTCCGTCGACACTTCCTGCACCACGTCGAGCGTCAAACCGGCGCGCTCGCATGCGCCGATCAGGCGGTCGTAGTAAGCGGGATAAACATCGCGCGGAAACGTGATGAAGGGCTTGCCGGCCAGTTGCGCGGCAGGCACGGTCTTGCGCCGGCCGAACGACCACGAAGCCGGCGCCGCCAGCACGACACCGTTTTCGAGCAAGGGCAAGCTGGCGAATTGCTCGGGCAGCGCGCCGAAGTGGTAGATGAAGCCGCCGTCGAGCTGACCCGCGTCGATCGCGTCCAGTTGCTCGGGCGTGTTCATCGGCGTGAGTTCGATGCCGACCTGCGGCGCCTTGTGCTGGAACGCTTGCAGCGCGTTCGGCACGAGGCCGCCCCACACCGCGTTTTCGACGAACCCCATGCGCACATGACCCGACACGCCTGCCGCGACTCGTTGCGCGACGCGCGCCGCTTGCTCGACCTGCTGCAGAATGCCGCGCGCCTCGCGCAGATAGGCGTCGCCCGCCAGCGTCAACTTGAGGCCGCGTGGCGTGCGCTCGAATAGCGCGACGCCCAAGGTTTCCTCGAGGTCCTGGATTTGCCGCGAAATGGCCGGCTGGGTCACGTGAAGTTGCTCGGAGGCGCCGCGCACGCTCGCGTGCTCCGCAACGGCGACGAAGTATCGGAGATGCCGGAGTTCCATGTCAGCAGAGTGGCAGGCTTATCGACGGGATGCCGCATTGTGCCATTCGATCGTGCGCGGTTACTGCATTTTCATTGCGCCGCGAGCCACACCACCGTCAACGACCGCACGCCTTGCGCCCCGCGAATCAGCACGCCCTCGATATCCGCCGTCGCCGAAGGTCCGGTGACGAGCGCCGCATAACGGGCGTCACGAAAATCATCGCGCCGGTACACGTCCTGCAAGCCGTCGATCAATTGCGCCGGGTCGAGCAGCACGACCAGATGCTGCACGATGTAGCCCAGCGCGTTGACCACATACTCGAGTTCGCTGAACCACACCGAGCCGGTTTCGGCGACGCCGAAGCGTGCCCGCACCACGCCGACGTCGATGTCCTGCAACGAGGCGGGTTCCGTATCGGCTGTGAGCGCGCGCGTGCCTGGAACTTCGGCAGTCGCCGAAGCCACCGATGCCGCCGCGCCGAAGCGCTCGCGAATCAGCCCGGTCACATCGGTTGCGGAACTGGCTTCGACGCAGGCGCCGCCCATTGCCTGCAAGGCCGCCGTGAAGCGCGCGCGCAGATCGCCGCCTGCCGAGTCGAACAGCGGCACTTCGGGTCGTGGGCGCGACGGTGGCTGCGCCTGCCGCACCTTGTCCAGAAAAGCCTCACGCGTTGCCATTGTCGCCTCCACGATTCTTCTTGTACCAGGCGTGGAAGGTCAGCTTGGGCGCCTCCGGCAACTCGCGCTGCTTGCCCCAGATATTGAGCGGGTTATACAGCACGAAGTTCGGCAGCCGCCGCAGCGCGCTGCCCATCGACGACACCGTCGCGCGATACAAGGTCGGACTCGCCAGCAAGCGCCCCGCCATTTTCAGCACTTCCTGCTTCACGAACGGCACTTCATGACGCTCGGCGATCACCGTGCGCCATTTGTAGATCTGCTCGTGGATATTGATCTTCACCGGACACACGTTGGTGCAACTGCCATTGAGCGTCGACGCGAACGGCAACGCGCTGTAGCGCTTCAGATCGAAGGTCGGATTGATGATCGCGCCGATCGGCCCCGAGTACGTGCCGCCATACGACAGCCCGCCGCTGCGCCGGTACACGGGACACGTATTCATGCAGGCGCCGCAGCGAATGCATTTGAGCGAGTACCAGAAGTCCTCCATCGCGAGCCGCTCCGAGCGGCCGTGATCGACGAGGATGAAATGCATCTCCGTGCCCGGACGCGGCGCGCGGAAATGCGAGGTGTATTGCGTGATCGGCGAGCCGAGCGCGCTGCGCGACAGCATGCGGATGAACACGCCGAGGTCCGACACCTTCGGAATCAGCTTCTCGATCCCGATCGACGCGATATGCAAAGGCGGCACGTTCGCCGACAGATCCGCATTGCCTTCGTTCGTACACACCACGACCGTGCCGGTCTCCGCCACCGCGAAATTACAGCCGGTCATGCCTGCCGTCTTCTCGCGCACGAAGTACGGCCGCGTGTTCATGCGCTGGCTTTCCGCGAGGTAGTGAATGTCGCTATTCTTCGGATCGGTGCCGATGGTGCGGCCGAACAGTTCGGCTACATCGGCGCGCAGTTTATGCACCGCCGGCACCACCATGTGGCTCGGGTCCTGATGATCGAGTTGCTGGATGCGTTCGCCCAGATCCGTTTCCATCACCGTGATGCCGCGCGGTTCGAGATACTCGCGCATCTTGCATTCGTCGGTGAGCATCGACTTGCTTTTGACGAGCGTGGTCATGCCGCGTTCCGACATGATCTGGTGCACGAGCGCGTTGTGCTCTTCGGCGGTGGCGGCCCAATGGACCGTCACGCCGTTGGCTTCGGCCGCCGCCGCGAACTGCTCGAGATACGCGGACAGATTAGACAGCGTATGTTCCTTGATACCCGATGCGAGTTCGCGCATCGTCTCCCATTCCGCAATGCCGTGCGCCTGCACATCGCGCTTCTCACGCAAATCCCACAGACGCTTGTCGTGAAACGCCACGTGCTCCGTCTTGCTGATAAAAGCGCCCGCGGCTTTCGCGTGATCGATCCGGTTGCTCATACGCGTGCTCCATTGAGGACCTGCGCGATATGGATGAAACGCGCGTCGGCTTTCATGCGTTCCGCGCAGCCTTGCTGATGCATGAGGCACGACATGTCGCCCGAGACGATGTATTCGGCGCCCGCATTCAGATGATCGCGCACCTTGTCCTGTCCCATGCGCACCGACACCGGCTCTTCGGTGACGGAGAAGGTGCCGCCGAAACCGCAACATTCGTCGGGCCGCGCCAGCTTGACGAACTCGATGCCCTTCACGCCTTCGAGCAAGGTGCGCGGCTTCGAAAACGGCGTGCCCGCCACTTCCGAAATCGACGCTTCCTTCAGATGCCGCAACGCGCTGCAACTGTTATGCAAGCCTACGCGATGCGGAAACTCGGCCCAGGGAAATTCACGCGCGCCGACCACGTCGTGCAGAAACTCGACGAGTTCGTAAGCGTTCGCGCGGACCTGCTTCACTTCGTCGGTTTGTTCGAGCGCGGTCAGATGCTCGCGCACGTGATGGATGCAACTGGCCGACGGCCCGACGATGTAGTCGTAGCCCGCGAAGTTCCGCGCGAACACACGCTCGGTGCCGGCTGCCTCGGCATGCGCGCCGCTGTTGGCCATCGGCTGGCCGCAGCAGGTTTGCTCCTGCGGATAGTCGACCTCGATGCCGAAACGTTCGAGCAATTCGAGCGTGGCGATCCCCACTTCGGGATAGAACGCGTCGATGAAGCACGGGATGAACAGGGCGACTTTCATAAGCTTATTGAAAAGAAAAGCGGCAGTCGGCGATCCGCCTACTCTACTGCGGAATCGCGCCGGGGACCCAATCTGCGTCGCGGCGGCATGGATCGATAGACAACGTTTTCGTCGTTTCAGTCAGACTGGTAAGGTTGGTCTGACCACGAATATAAGTGAAGTTGCAAGAGGGTGTCAATCGCGGGATCGCGACGGATTAGCGGCGATTAGGAACGATAAGGCCGCGCCGTGCGCGCAAGCATCCACGGCAATGAACCAGCACTGAAGAGGATTTAAAGCGAAGGATTGAAACCGCAACCACGTGGGCGCCAGGCTAGCGTCCAGACAGCATTCAAGCGCTTACGCAATCAAGAAACCGCACTCGACGAAGGCTTCGCCGCGTCTTCCTTGTAGATCTCGCGCACGAAAGTCAAATGACGCTCGGCGGCCTTGCGCGCCTTTTGCGCGTCGCGCGCCATGACGGCGTCGTAGATGGCCTGATGCTGGCTCATCAACTGCTTTTCCATCGCGTCGTCGTAATCGATCAGCCGATGGTACTGGCGCATGCCTTCGCGAATCAGCGTATGGATGCCGTGCATCACATGCGCGAGCGCGATGTTGTGCGTGGAGTCGGCGATCGCGAGGTGAAACGCGGCGTCCAGTTCCGCGAGGTTCACGCGATCCTGCGACTGCGAGCCGGCCTTCAATGCTTCGAACGCCACGCTGATCTTTTTCAGGTCGGCGGCCGTGGCGCGCTCGGCGGCATACACCGTCGAAATCGATTCGAGCCCCTGGCGCAATTCCAGAATATCGGCACTGGTACGTGGATTTTGCAGCAGCAGCTCGGCAAGCGGCTTGGAGATGATCGGCGCGGTGACGTCGACCACCGTGAAACCGCCCCGCCCGGAGGTCTCGATGTAGCCATCCGCTTCCAGCCTGATCAGCGCCTCGCGCAACGACGGCCGCGACACGCCGAGCTGCGTCGCCAGATCGCGCTCGGCCGGCAAACGGTCGCCGGGCATCAGCGTGCCGTCCGAGATCAGTTGCTTGATCTGGTCGGACACCACGTCGGACAACCGTTTGCGTGTGAAGGACTGGATCGGGAGAAATGGCATGGGCAGCGGTGAGTGAAGCCGGTTGAGCGAGCGGTTTTCCGGCGGTGGAAGCGTCCAGGCGCGGTGCGCCGCAACGTTGCAGTCATACCGCGACGTTGCAACGAATTATACCGTTCAACCGAACCCGCCGAATCCGCTTGTAAGGCAAGCCCCGAGCGCCGCGCGAGTTCTTCAGAGCCAGCTAGCGCGCCCCCGCCGCATAGAAACTCGCCAGATCGCGCTTGAGCGTATGCAATGCCGCGTCGTCGAGATAGATCATATGACCGGTCGGATAGTAGGCGATTCGCACATTGGCGCGCAGCGGCCCATCCACGCCAAGATGCGCAAGCGCATATTCGGTCGCATAGAACGGCGTGGCCAGATCGAAATAGCCGTTCACCGACATCACGCGCAAATGCGGATTCTGTCGCATCGCCTCGGCCAGATCACCCGCCGCGTACGGCACAGGCAGATGCTCGCCCCACCATTCGCGATGCTTCCAGTCCCACTGCGCCAACGCTTCGTCGTTGAAGACGCGGTAGCGCTCGGCCGGCGTGAAGTGCAGATCCTGAGCGAAATGCTGGTGCAGCGCCGCGTCGAAAGCACTCGAGACGCTGCTTACCGACGCATCGTAATCAGGACGCTCGGATACGCTGTCGAAGTCGATGCCTTCGAAACGCGCATCGTAACGGCCGACGCTGCGCGCCTGATCGCGCAGCAATTCACTGCGATAACGCGACGGATAGAGACGCAAGCGGCTGCGCTTCACATAGCCGACATCGAGGCCGGTGAACTGCGCGACTCGCGCGGCGATCGCGTCGCGCTCGGCGTCGGGCAGCGCATCACCTTGCGCGAGCGCCTGCGCATACGGGCCGCGCGCGAACGCGCGGGCTTCGTCGAGAAAGGCCGGCAGACTGGCCGGCTTCGGCACGATCTTGTCGTGATACCAGGCGATCGCCGCGAAGCTCGGCAGATAGCTTTCGCTTTTGAAATCCGAGCCGGCCGAAAACGCGGCCGAGTCGAGCACCGACGACATCAGGATCACACCGTTGAGCGCGATATTGTTCTGCCCCAACTGATACGCGAGCATCGCGGCGCGCGCGGTGCCATACGATTCGCCCAGCAGGTACTTGGGCGAATTCCAGCGCTGATTCACCGTCAGATAACGGTCGATGAATTGCGAAAACGCGCCGAGATCCTTATCGACGCCCCAGAAGTCTTTGCCGGTGCCATGGCCGACCACCCTCGACAAGCCCGCGCCGACGGCGTCGATGAATACCAGGTCGGTGGTATCAAGCAGGCTGTCGGGATTGTCGGCGAGCGTGTAAGGCGCCGGCGGCGTGATGTCGGGACTCGCGGTGCGCACCCGCTTCGGTCCGAACGAGCCGATCATCAGGAACACGGTGCCGGCGCCGGGGCCGCCGTTAAACAGGAACGTGACCGGCCGCTTTTCCGGCGTTTTGCTAGCGACGGTGTAAGCGACATAAAAGACGCTCGCATTGGCCTGCCCCGCCCTGTCTCGCAACAACAGGTTGCCGGCGGTGGCCGTGTAGTCGATCTTGCGGCCATCGAGCCGGATGGAATGCTGCGTGACCGACGAGGTTTCAGGCGGTACCGGAATCGCCGCCGGCTCAGGTTTCGCGTTGCGCTGCGCCGTGCTGCCCGATGTTTCGTTCTGCGTCGTCGCGGCGGGGCGTGGCTGGCGAGGCGTGCGCTGCGGCGGGGCTGCGTGCGGCTCATCGAGCGGTTGGTCGTTCGCCTCCGCGCGTTGATTGGGCGTGCCGCTCACGACGCGTGGCGTGTCCGGCGCGGACGCCTCGACGTCCGCGCTTGCAGCGGCTTCCGGCGAATCGTCTGGTTCAGCCGCCGCGCACATCGTGCTGAACGTGGCGAGCGCGAGCAGCACGAGCGCCATCGCGACGAGCGCGGCCGCCATCGATCCTGCCATCAGTGATTGGCGCAACCAGAAGGTGAAGCGAAGGCCCATGAGTTTCCCGACCGAGAGTCGATAGGCGCCGATGTCCGGAAGGTCAATGGTTAAGACGAACTCGGCGCTCGATTTTTGACGCAAGCATTTGCGGCGTCAATCGAAAACTGGCGAGGACGCGCACTCCTCCCATAGCGCATCGCTGCGTGACGCTAATCGAAAAGCAAACGAAATGTTGACGAAAGACTCAACGACGCGGCAATGCACCGACGAATACAGCGATCCGCTCGCACGCATCGATGAGGCGCGCTTCGTCGACGACGAATCCCAGCCGCACGAACCCATTCGCCGTCTCGCCGAAAGCGCTCGCGTCGAGCAGCGATACGCCCTGCGCGCGAAACAGTTGCCAGGTGAAATCGACCGTATCGAGGCCCGTGCCGCTCACGTCCACCATCATGAACATGCCCGCCTCGGGCAACAGGCACCGCAAGCCCGGCACACGATGCAAACGCTCGAATACCACGTCGCGCCGGCGCCGGTAGATCTCACGCATCTCGGCGGCGATCTGAGCCTTGTGCTGCAACGCCGTCAATGCGGCCTGCTGGATGAAGCCGGGCAAGCCGTACAGCATCGCAAGCGCGAGCCGCCCCATATGCTCGATCAGTTCGGTGGGCCCGATCGCCCAGCCCACGCGCCAACCCGCCATCGCATGCGATTTCGACAGACTGCCGAGCGTCACGGTGCGCTCCGCCATGCCGGGCAGCGCGGCAATGCTCACGTGCTCGCGTTCGAAGGTCAGCTCGGCGTAGACCTCGTCGGACAGCACCCATAGGTCGTGCTCGCAAGCGAGCCGCGCGATACGTTCGAGATCGGCGCGTTGCATGACCACGCCGGTCGGATTGCATGGCGTCGCGAAGAAAATGGCCTTGGTGCGCGACGTGACGGCCGCCTCCAACGCGTCGCAGTCGACGTGAAACGCCCGCGCCGCATCGACCGGCACCGTCACGAGCGTGGCGCCGGCCGCGCGCACGCAGGCCTCGTAGGTCAGATACATGGGCTCCGGGACGATCACTTCATCGCCCGCTTCGAGCAGACACAACGATGCGGCGAACACGCCGTTCTGCGCCCCCGCGGTCAGGATCACGTTGGCGGCGCTCGCGGCACAGCCGGTCATGCGCGTGTGTTCCGCGGCAATCGCCGCGCGCACCGGCTCGCGGCCGGAAACGGCGCTGTAGTGCGTATCGCCGCCGCGCAGGGCCTCGATTGCACGCTCGACGATCGGCGCGGGCGTGGCGAAATCGGGGTCCCCCACGCTCAGCACGATGACGTCTTCACCTCTCGCCTCCGCCTGTTGCGCGACACGATGGATTTCCCACGCGGAGGTGCGCCGGCCCTGCAAGCGTTCGACCAGATTCGAGTACTTCATTGACCCCACCCCGTTTCCCATGGACCCGCCAATGTAAAGGGGCACGCGCGAAACGTCCAGATACGAAAAAGCGCCACGCGAGCGAACAGCCTCGCGTGGCGCTTGAGCGTTGCCCCGTTTTAAGGGGCGGCGCGTTAAAGCTGGCGGCGCAACTCCGCCGGCGGCACCTTCATCAGGTGCCGGTATTTCGCCACGGTGCGGCGCGCCACCAGCACGCCCTGATCGGCGAGCATTTTGGCGAGCGTCACATCCGAGAGCGGATCGCGCGTGTTTTCCGCGGCGATCATTTCCTTGAGCAGCGCGCGCACGGCCGCGGCCGAACACGTACCGCCGCTTTCCGTGCCCAGTTCGCGCGGGAAGAAGTGCTTGAATTCGAAAATACCGCGCGGCGTGGCCATATATTTGTTGCCGGTGGCACGTGAGATGGTGGATTCGTGCAGGCCGAGTTCCTCGGCGACGTCGCGCAGCACCATCGGCTTGAGCGCGATTTCGCCGTACTGGAAGAAGGCCTTCTGATGCGCGACGATGCATTCGGCCACGCGCTGAATCGTGTCGAAGCGTTGCTGCGCGTTGCGGATCAGCCAGCGTGCTTCCTGCAGTTGCTGCGCGAGCGGCGAACGGCTCGCGCCGGCAGACTGCGCGAACAGTTCCGCATACATGCGATGGATACGCGCGCGCGGCTGCACCGCCGGGTTGATCGCCACGACCCACTTGTTGCGGACCTGACGCACGATCACGTCCGGCACCACGTAGTTGTCTTCGGTACGGCCGTAGCTGTTGCCAGGTTTCGGGTCGAGCTTGCGCACCAGCGCGCAGGCCACCCGCAATTCTTCGGCGCTGCAGCCGATCTGCTTTTGCAGTTCGGCCTGCTCGCGGCGCGCGAGCCGTTCCAGATGATGTTCGACGATTTGCCGCGCGACTTCGCGCCCCGGCGTGTCGGCGGGCAACGCGTTCACCTGCAGCGACAGGCACTCGGACAACGAACGCGCGCCCAGACCCGGCCGATCAAGCGATTGCACGAGACGCAGCGCCACCAGCAATTCTTCTTCGGTCAATTCGGGTTCGAGATCGACGCTGTCCGCCAGATCGGCGAGTTCCTGGCGCAGATAGCCGTCGTCATCGAGCGCCTCGATGATGAAGCGGGCCACCGCGCGGTCACGGTCGTCGAGTCGGTAAAGGCGCAGCGAATCGTGCAGTTGCTCGCGCAAGGTCGGCTGCGAGCGCGCCCATTCGGCCGGGTCGCTGCTGTCCGAGTCGCCGTTCTGGCGCGTCGAACTGCGGCTGCTGTAGTCGCCGGAGAAGTCGCCCGGCATGTCGTCCTGGCCCGCGCCTTCCAGCGTATCGTTGGCGCCGGATTCAGCCTGCACCGAATCGGGTTCGGCGCTTGCAACGGTGTCGGCGGCGGGCAGCGCGCCGCCGTCTTCGCCGGAGCTTGCGGTTGACAGCGCAACGTCTTCCGTCTCCGACGAGTCGTACTCGAGGAACGGATTGGTGTCGAGCGCCGTGCGCAACTCCTGCTGGAACTCCAGAGACGACAACTGCAACAGACGCACCGATTGCTGCAGACGCGGCGTGAGTGCGAGAGACTGCCTTGTGCGTAGTTCAATTGAAGGCATTGTAGTGAGGTCCCGTTAATAGCCGAAAAATGGTGAGTAACCTCCCAAGAGCAACTGTCGTACCAGCTCGCGCAACGCCCTGTTTTTTCTACGCTTTGCGTTTTCAGGCCCGCCAATTGCGCAGGCCGCCAGGCGCTTTTTTTACAAGCACCCGGCAAATTCCGGTCCCTCCCGCCGCGAGCCGCCGAGCGTGGCGCCTACGCTTCGCGGCGGCCTATTCCTCAGCCTAAATACCTATGCCGTAACGGCTTTCCTGCGACGGCAGTCTTTTGACGCCATGGCGGGCACACCGCTTGCGTCCGAGCACTATGTGGACGGACGCCGGTCTTTGCATGCAACGCGCAAGCGCAGCGGATGCAGACCGTCATCCGGTGTCGATAACGGGCCCTGACGGAACCGTAGCGGCAACGATCCCACGCGTGTCATCGGCGGTTCCGGCCGCGATCGACCGCAGGCAACAAGACCGCAATTTTCATCAACACCCGAAGGAGAAACCATGAAGACCATCCAACTTTTGAAGACCGCAGGTAGCATCGCTTGTGTCGCTTTCGCACTGAACGCGACCAACGTCATGGCGCAGAGCAGCGCTCCGTCGGCGGCGTCCGAAACCATCGGCCAGCACGTCGATGACGGCACCATCACCACCAAGGCCAAGGCAGACCTGCTGGCCGCGAAGAACGTCAAGTCGACGCACATCCACGTGAAGACCCGCAAGGGCGTGGTGTGGCTCACGGGTACAGTGCCTTCGGCCGACGACAAGGCAGCAGCCGGCGAAGTCGTAGAGGCAGTGAAGGGTGTATCGAGCGTCAAGAACCATCTGAAGATCGCTGCTGAATAAGAGCGGCCGATCGACCCGGGAAGTGCCGGCTTCGGTTGGCGCTTCTCGGTGCTTCTGGTTCAGGAAACAGAAAAGCCATCCGCGTTGCGGATGGCTTTTTTATGTGCAATCGGCTTCCGAATGGACGCCGATTGCGGTTAAGAAAGAACAATAACCGGCGCCCTATCGAGCGCCGATTGCTCAGCCACTTTTAGCGCTTGGCCGCCGCATATTGATCGCGCAGATCACGCACGCGGTCATGATTCTGCAGCACGCCCTGGTACTGCCGCTCGACGATCGCCCGCACATCCGCCGGCAATTCCTTTTCGAGCGCATCGTGATAGCGCTTCTTCGCGACGTCCTCGCCCTTTTCGCACTCGGCCAGAATCTCGTGGTCGCTGCGATCCGTCACGGCCGACTTCACGTCGACCCAGCCGCGATGCAGCGCGCCGCTCATGCTGCCGCCGGTTTCGGGCTTGCCGCCCAGCCCTTGAACCACGTCCTGCAGCTCACGCGCGCCGCGAGTGCAGTCTTCCGCACGCGACAGGAACAGCGTTTTCAGCTGCGCGTCGTGCGCGTCTTCGGCTGCTTTGCGAAAGCCCTTCTCGCCGTCCTTCGACGTTTCGACCAGATCGTTCAACACGGAAACAACGTTCGTAGCCATTCAATACCTCCAAGGGTTTCGTTAGTCATGGAATCCGTCGCCGGAGAATCGTCAGGCTGTTGCCAGGCGCCCGCCCTCCAACGATGGAGTTCATGGATCTATTCGCACGAGGCGTGCCCGACGGCTATCGCCGTGGACGTCTTGCGCGCTGCGACGACGACGCACGTGCAATCTTGCCGACGCGCGTAAATGTTGCCCGCTGCGAAACCTCGCGACCGCCAGCAAAGCCCCGCCCAGCGGGCTTCCGCTCGATGGCACAGCGGTTGCTTTATATGCTCCGCCCCCAGCACGCGTGCAACGCAACAACACACTGCAAGACGTGCAAACGGATTGAAAACAATGGGCAGGCAACAACGACAGGGAATATCACCATGAAGATCAGGAGCGCAGAATTTCTGGCCGCCGTCGCGATCATCACCTCGGCCGCCGTGATGCAGATTCGAGAACATGTGCAAGTGCGGGAAGCGCCGTCCGCTAATGCTCAGGCAGCGTCGCCTTCGTGTGGCGTGATGCATGATGGACTCGTGCCGGCTGCTTGCGAGCCGACGCGCGATGAGCGCCAGGTGGGGCGCGCGCCGCAGCCGCAACGCAATGCGCCGCAAGTCTGGGTCTGAGCAGAGAGTCGAGTACTGACAGGCACCAAAAAAAACGGCCCGACTGATGTCGGGCCGTTCAGCTAATGACCGCAGCGAAAACGCGCGTCAACTCAAGCGCTCCTCTCGCTGAACTCACTGAGCGGCACAGGCTGCTTCAACGGATCGAAGTCGGCCCAGCGTCCCTGCTGCCAGCGTCCGCTTGCCCGCTCGATCGCCATGCCGCCTGCTTCGCGCAAAACGCGCGCGGCATCGAACTGATTATCCGGCGAGACGTGCACGGCCACGAGCACGCCGGAATCGCGCGTCTCCTCGTGGAATGCCGGACGATGGCCCGTATGGCCAGCGTCACGCGTTCGCGACATCGCGCCGATCAGCGAGCCGACATACGCGCCCACGCCCGCGGCAATCAACGACACGATGATCGGCGCGGAGAACGCCGCGAAGATCCCGACGCCGACCACGGCGCCGACTACCGCCCCGATGGTGACGCCCATGCCGGCACCTTTGGGCGCATCCCTCGCGCCGGCATCAGTGCTGGTGTCGCCGCCGATCGGAAAACGCGCGTGCTGGCCACGCGGATTGACGAAGAACAGCGTGACGTCTTCCTCGACGAAACCTGCATTGAAGAGCTTTGCCGCCGCATCTTCGGCGGCGGGAAAAGTCGTAAAGCGTGCTGCGACGATGAGTGACATGAGGCCTCCTTGCATCGTTGGATAGCGTTTGCGGACCATGCCGCCGCATTTCGCCGCGCCGCACAGCGCGCGCGAGCGAGGGCACGCGCCGGCACTACGCCGTGGTGCCGCGATCCGGTTCCATGCCTTCCACTCTGAACAGTCCGCTATGCAACACTACGCCTTCACCGTCGTTCTGGTCGAGTGCTTCTGCGCAAACCGAACGGATACGTTGACGGCCTTTGTCGAAGGCGGCCATCAGCGCGGCTTCCAAGGCGGAATCGGCGCCGAAATGATCCTCGAGCGCTTCGGCGGTAATCGTGCAGACGACCGGTTCGCCATCCACCCGCGCCATGAAGCGCACGGTCAGATTCGCTCCGTCGAAGACCGGCTTGTCGTCGGAAAAAGTGATCTGCATAAGGGAATCCTCATAGGCCGGTCGCGGCAGGATCGCGTTCATGGCGAACCCTTCATTGCGCCGGCGAGTTGCTGCGCCATCGCGAGATGATGTTTGATGGTCGGCAGCGCGTGCAGAGCCGCCGCCTTGAGTTGCGCATCGGTGCCGCTGGTGCTTTCCTGCTGGAACAGATCGACCGCTCGCTGATGCGCT
The DNA here is from genome assembly GCF_046027915.1 of Paraburkholderia sp. RL17-347-BIC-D. Classification (NCBI taxonomy): domain Bacteria; kingdom Pseudomonadati; phylum Pseudomonadota; class Betaproteobacteria; order Burkholderiales; family Burkholderiaceae; genus Paraburkholderia; species Paraburkholderia sp. RL17-347-BIC-D. The sequence goes on along the minus strand of NZ_JARESS010000011.1, from coordinate 3,079 downwards.
TCCACTCCGATCTGCTCGACGTAGGCTTGATCGAATTCCTTGCCCTTGAGCGTCTGGAGTTTGCCGACCAGCGCGGAATCCGCCGACGGCGTCGAGGTGAAGCCCTTCTTCGAGACGAGCGCCGCCATCGCGTGGGAGAGTTTCGTGTGGTCCGTAATCATCTGCTGCGCGAATTTCTTCACTTTTGGATCGCTGGAATTCTTCAGCGCAACCTTGCTGGCCGCGATTTCGGTGGCGTCGGCCTGCGAGGCGTCCTGCACGAATTGCTGATCCGCCGGCGAAAGCTTCGTGCCGCTGACCGGTGCATCGCTCGCCGGAGCGTCACTGGCTTGCGCGTAGACCGCGCCGATGGACGCCGCGCTCAAACTGAGCGCGACAGTCATCGCTTGTAGGGAATACCGGAATCTCATGCACTTTCTCCCAGGTCGACGGATACACCGAAGCGGAACCGGTGAAACGTGGCGCGACATTCATCAAATGCGAATGCGCGCGCTCCGCTCGTCACTCCGCTCATGCCGCCTTGCGCTTCGACAATTGCGCAATGAGCGTTCTGTTAAAAGCCGGCAGGTCGTCGGGTTTGCGGCTGCTGATCAGGTTGCCGTCCTCGACCACTTCCTGGTCCACCCACGTGCCGCCCGCATTGCGAATGTCGTCCTGCAAGCTCGGCCAACTCGTGAGTGTGCGGCCCTTGATGATGCCCGCCGACACCGGCAACCACCCGCCGTGACAGATCACGGCGATCGGTTTCTTCGCGTTGTCGGCGGCTTTGACGAAAGCTTGTGCCTGCGGCAGCAGACGAATCGCGTCGCCGTTCACCACGCCGCCCGGCAACACCACGGCGTCATAGTCGTCGGCGCTTGCCTTGTCGAACGTCGCGTCCACCTCGACGGCGTCGCCTTTGTCCACATGCTTGAAACCCTGGATCTTGCCGGGCTTGGCTGAAATGACGTGCACCGTTGCGCCTGCTTCAACCAGTGCGCGTCTTGGCTCGATCAGTTCTGCCTGCTCGAAACCGTCCACCGCGAGTACCGCCACCTTGTAACCCTTCAGCGTGTCAGACATGCATACTCCCCTTCCTGTAAGTGCTGGACCGGGCTTGTCGCGACGCCCGCCCCCATCATCAATGTCGGTTCAGCAAAAGACGTGCCCACGCATTCGACCGCCTGCCCGAGCCAGGCGCCCATCTCTGATCGCTGCCCGAAGCAGAATCAAAGACCTTGCGGGTCATCGTCGAGGCCATCATCGTCGTTAGCCAGCGGATCGATCACCCGGTCGGGCTCGATATCACCGTCCGGCACAAGCGTCGAATCACCGTCGGCAGCGGCGCGTTCGCCTGTGCCGGCACGATCCGTATCGCTGCCAAGTTCGGTGTCGCCGGTTTCGAGCGCGTGGTTGTCCAGTTCGGTATCCACGTCGAACTCATGACGCTTCGCACCGGCGACGTCGCTGCCGCTATCGGACGAATCGCTCGGACCGAGCGCGCCGGTCGTGCCGGCAGTTTGCTTCACGACCTGTTGCGGCTCTTCATCGGGATTCAGTGTGCTGCTCATCGCGCTCTCCTTGGTTCGTTCGTTCATTCAGTACCCGTAGCGAGAGTTCGCAAGGACTGTTCCGCTCGTTCACGAAGCAACCAGAAGCAACCAGCAGCAGCCATGCGCGCCACGCCGACGGCGGTGCCAGGCATTGCCTTTGCTTGCAGGCACAGTCACCGGCGCAAAGCGTGCCCTCTGCTTGAAACTTCTACCTGCGACGATGGCTGCCACACCTACTTCGATTCAACGCCGCCCTGAACGCGCGGACGACGACAACGCGAAACAGCCCATGCCGGCCGCCATGCCGCCGGGCTTGCGCCATGCCGACGATACGAAAGCCGGCATCACGCGTCAGCGTGAAAAAGACGGCTTCGCGTACTTCGATGTGGCGGGCAAACGCATCGACGATGAAGACGAAATCAAACGCATCAACGCGCTCGCCATTCCACCGGCTTATGAGGACGTGTGGATCTGCCCGGATGCGCGCGGCCATATCCAGGCGACCGGCCGCGACGCGCGCGGCCGCAAGCAATACCGCTATCACCCGCGCTGGCGTGAGACGCGCGATGCCGACAAATACGAACGCATGGCCGAGTTCGGCCGCGCGCTGCCGAAAATCCGCGCCCGCGTCGCGCGTGACCTCAACCTGCCGGGCATGCCGTGCGACAAAGTCATCGCCGCGATCGTGCAGTTGCTCGACACGACGCTGATCCGGATCGGCAGTGTCGAATACGCGCGCGACAATCAGTCGTACGGATTGACGACCCTGCGCAAGAAGCACGTGAAGATCGAAGCCGGCCAGTTGCGTTTCAGGTTTCGCGGCAAGAGCGGCATCGAACACGACGTGACGGTGAACAATCCACGCGTGAAGCGCATCGTGCGGCGCTGCGCCGAACTGCCGGGCCATGACCTGTTCCAGTACCTCGACGAAGACGGCACGCGCCGCACCGTCGGCTCCGCCGATATCAACGACTATCTGCGCCGTGCGAGCGGTGCGGATTTCACGGCCAAGGACTATCGCACGTGGGCCGGCAGCGTCTATGCGTTGGCCGCGTTGCGCCGCTTGATGTGCAGCAGCGCGGCGGAAGCGCGCCGTCATATCGTCGCGACCGTGAAGGATGTGGCGGCGTTACTGCGCAATACGCCGGCCGTGTGCAAGCGTTGCTACATTCACCCCGCGGTGATCAGCTCATTCGAAGCGGACGAATTGCAGAGCCTCGCGCCCGCTCAATCGCGCCGCGGGCTGAGAGTGGACGAGGTCGCGTTTGCCGCGCTGCTCGCGCAAGCCGAGAAACGCGCGGCGAAGCTCGCGCGGCAGGCCGGCGCGAAGGGGCGCAAGGCGCGCGAAGCGGCGGTGGCGGACAGCATCGGCGATTCGATCACTAGCCTGCTGAAGAAGTCGCGCGTGGTGCGTAAAGCAGCGGCGGCAAAGGCCGATGCAAAGGCTGGTACGCAAGGAACCCGGCGCGCGACTGCATCTCGGGTTGCAGGCGTGGGGGCGCCGGGGGGGTAGCGCGCCCCAAAAAAAGCCGCGCCGTAAAAAAGAC